>CAZWMS010000001.1:0-18403 GCA_964635015.1 uncultured Gammaproteobacteria bacterium
ACGTTCATGAAAAAGTTAGAAAAGAATATTGGGGATATTCAAGGGAAGAAGAACTTTCTAATGAACAGTTGATTAAGGAAAAGTATGTTGGAATAAGACCAGCTCCTGGATATCCCGCTTGCCCTGATCATTCTGAAAAAATTAAACTCTTTTCTTTATTAGATGCTGAAAATAAAGCTAATATCTCTTTAACTGAAAATTTTGCTATGTTACCTGCTGCTTCAGTCAGTGGTTGGTATTTCTCGCATCCTGATAGTTCTTATTTTGGTGTTGGGAAAATAGGAGAAGATCAACTCAAGTCAATTTCTGAGGAAAGAAAACAAAGCTTGTCGGAAACTAAAAAATATTTGAAATCTAATCTTGAGTGAAGGTAATTTAAAAAATTATAAAATACACTTTGATGATAAAAAGAAAATCTTCAACGACTTCTTTCAGGTCTTATCTAACAAAATAACCTATCAACCCTCACCCTCAAAGGGATTTAGAACGAGAATTGAGTTTGGAATAACTAAATTCGACAATTATATTCATTACTTTATGAATGAAAATGATATAAAAAAACCTATAAGTCAGATGCAAATATGCCACCCTAAAATAAACCTTTTAATGGAAGAGTTAATCCAAGAGATTAGGGTTAATAAAGAAATAAGAGACAAATTATTTCAAGTTGAATTTCAAGTAAGCAGAAAGGGAGATGCTTTGATAAGTCTAATTTACCATAGGCATTTAAGTAGTAAATGGATTGAAACTGCATCTATCTTGTCAAAAAAAATAGACTGCTCGTTAATTGGAAGGAGTCGCAAACAAAAACTAGTTATAGGGAAAGATTATGTATCTGAAACATATGTTGTATCTGAAGAGGATTATCAATTAAGGTTATTTGAACAATGCTTTAGTCAGCCCAACCCTTATATTTGTGATGCGATTTTAGAGTGGATATTTAATGAAATTTATAAGTCAAAAGATGTACTAGAACTTCATTGTGGTATCGGAACCTTTACAATCCCTCTTTCGAATTCTTTCGATAAGGTATTGGCTACTGATAATAGTAGAAATTGTATTAAAGGATTAAAAGAAAACCTCAGAATTAACTCATCTTCAAATGTAAGTATTGCAAGATTATCAGGTGATGAAACTCTTTCTGCTTTATCTGGCGATAGAATGTTTTATCGATTAAGGAACTTAGATCTTAAAAGTTTTAGTCTAGATACTGTGTTTGTAGATCCGCCTAGAGCAGGCCTGGGAATATACACTCTAGAAAAAATAAAAAATTTTTCTCAAATAATTTACGTCTCTTGTGGGTTTAGTTCTCTAAAAAATGATATAGAACATTTAATTAGTACACACAAAGTCTCGTGTGCTGGATTATTTGATCAATTTCCTTTTACAGATCATATAGAATCTACAATAATTTTGAATAAAAGGTAAAAATTGAAAATAGAATTTACTAAAAATCAAATTAAACTAAGAAAGGAACTTAGAGGTTATTTCAACGACTTAATGAATGAAAACCTTTCAAAAGAACTAAAAATGTCTGGAGGTGAAGGAGGTGGGGGACCTGAATTTAAAAAAGCGTTAAAGAAAATAGGACAGGATGGTTGGATAGGACTTAGTTGGCCAAAAAAATATGGAGGTCAAGAAGCTAGTTATTTAGAGCAATATATTTTTACAGAAGAAATTATGAGAAGTGGCTTCCCCTACCCCTTCCTGACTACAGACTCTATTGGTCCAACAATAGCAGAATACGGGAATGAGCTAATCAAAAGGGATTTAATTCCAGGAATTCTCTCTGGAGATATAATTTTTGCCATAGGGTATTCAGAACCTGATGCAGGAACTGATCTTGCTTCTCTTTCTACTAAAGCAATACTTAAAAATAACAAATGGATCATAAATGGACAAAAAATGTGGACAAGCTTAGCTGATTATTCTGACTATATATGGTTGGCTGTAAGAACTGACCCAAAAAGTAATAACCATAAAGGACTCTCAATTTTAGTAGTTCCAACTAATTCTAAAGGACTAACTATTAGTCCAATCTATACTTTGGGAGGTGTAAGAACAAATACTACATTCTATGATAATGTAGAAATACCAGAATCTAATCTAGTGGGAGAAGTAAATAAAGGGTGGAATTTGATCACTGGTCAATTAAACAGAGAAAGGTTATCTCTAGTCAATAATGCACCTGTAGAAAAACTGCTTGAAGATGTTACCAAATGGGCAAATAACACTGTTGATAATAAAGGATATAAATTAATTGATGAAAATTGGGTAAAATCAAATCTGGCACTTGTTAAAAGTGGATCAGAAGCTCTTAAACTGCTTTGTTGGAAACAGGCCTGGCTTATGACTACAAATAAATTAGATATGGCTGATGCATCAGTAGCAAAAGTTTATGGTAGCGAATTTTTTATAGAAGCTTATAGACTCCTAATGGAAATTATTGGTCAAGAATCTACACTAACTAGTAAATCAGAAAAAAATATTTTAGAAGGGAGGCTTGAAATGCTATATAGGGTTAGCTCTATTCTTACCTTTGGAGGAGGTACAAATGAAGTACAAAGAGATATTATTTCAATGATTGGCCTTAATATGCCACGAGAAGAAAGATAATGGATTTTTCCTATACTGATCAACAAAGTGATCTTAAGTTACTTGTTCATAAGATTCTTGAAAGAAACTGTGAACATCTCACCTTACAAAAGCTAGAAAAATCTGAGTCTACTTTACATAAAACCCTTTGGAAAGATTTAGCATCCTCTGGCATTCTAGGAACTCCTTTTAGTGAATCTTTAAATGGTTCAGCCTTAGGTCTCTTGGAGACATGTTTGGTTGTAGAGGAAATTGGTTATTATTCAGTCTGTATCCCATTTATAACCTCTGTTGTAAGTACAGGAATGGCTGTTGATAAATTTGGTAGCACTTATCAAAAAAATCTCCTGATACCCAAAATTATCTCAGGTGACTCTATCCTTACTTTAGCACTTGAAGAACCTTCAAATGAAGATCTAAAAAATACTCAATGTGTAGTTTCTGAGAAAAATGGTATTAAATATATTTCAGGCACTAAAACCTGCGTTCCTTATGGAAAGGAATCAGATTTTATTCTCATTCCCTGCAAACAGGAAAATAAACTCTTTCTCGCTTTTGTCGATTCTAAATCTAAAGGATTAAGTGTAAGAAAACTAGAAACAACTACCCAAGAACCTCAATATTTACTCCACCTTGATAACGTTCAAATGAATGATAATTTAATTTTGGGATCTGGTTTACAAGCTTCAGATATTTTAGATTGGATTATCTTAAGAACAACAACTGCTCTATGTTCAATGGCAGTAGGTATTTGCCGAGCTTCATTAGAATTAACAAGTTTATATACTTCAGAAAGAAAAGCATTTGATCGTAGCATTGCAAGTTTTCAGGCTGTGGGACATAGAGCTGCTAATTGCTTTATAGATTTGTCATGCTTAAAAGTTGTAACTGATCAAGCTATTTCATTGTTAGACTTAGAAAAGGAAGCTCATGAACAGGTATCAATTGCTAAAATTTGGTGTGGTGATGTAACACACAGAATTAGCTATGCTTCTCAACATTTGCATGGTGGAATTGGTGTTGATAGAAACTATAAACTTTTTAGATATTGCCTGTGGGCCAAACAGCTTGAACTAACATTAGGATCTTCAAAAAGTCATATTAAAGCTCTTGGAGATCTTATAACTGCATCTAATTAGAGTTTAGATTCTAGTTCTGGTAAGGCTACAAATAAATCTGCTACTAGACCGTAATCTGCAACTTCAAAGATGGGTGCTTCTTCATCTTTATTTATAGCTACGATTACTTTGCTATCTTTCATTCCAGCTAAATGTTGTATAGCTCCTGAAATGCCTACTGCAATATAGAGATTTGGGGCTACTATTTTTCCTGTTTGACCTACCTGCATATCATTGGCTACAAAACCTGAATCTACAGCTGCTCTTGAAGCACCTATAGCAGCACCTAATTTATCTGCAATGCCTTCTAGTAATTTGAAATTTTCTCCGCTTTGCATACCTCTTCCACCAGAAATTACTACATCTGCTGCTGTAAGTTCTGGTCTATCAGACTCTACTATTTCTTCTTTTATAAAAGTAGAAATCTCTAGGTTCTCCTCTAAATCTAGATTTTCAACTTCAGCAGAACCACCCGAAGAAGAACAAGCATCAAATCCAGTTGTTCTTACAGTTATAACCTTCACTGCATCTCTGCTTTGTACAGTAGCTATACAGTTACCTGCGTATATAGATCTCTCGTATGTATCCTCACTAATAACAGAACTTATCTCAGATATCTGAGCTACATCTAATAGAGCAGCCACTCTTGGAAGGTAATTTTTTCCATTTGTAGTAGCTGGTGCAAGTATGTGAGAGTAAGAATCTGCTATTTTATAAATTAATGAACTTATATTTTCAGCTAGAAAATTTTCATAGGCCTGCTTATCAGCAAGTAGAACTTTCCTTATTCCATCTATTGATGTTGAGCTTTCGACTAAACCCGAACAATTATAGCCTGCAATCAATAAGTCTATATCTGAGCCAATTTCTTTAGCTGCAGTTATAGTGTTTAATGTAGCTGCTTTTATTTCATTATTGTCGTGCTCTGCTATGACTAGAATACTCATGAAATCACCTTTGCTTCATTTTTTAACTTATCTACTAACTCTTCAACACTTTCTACTATAACTCCAGATGCTCTTTTTGGTGGTGGTGTAACTTTTACAGTTTTAAGTCTTGGAGATGCGTCTACTCCAAGCTCTTCTGGTGTAAGAACATCTAATTGCTTTTTCTTTGCCTTCATAATATTGGGCAAAGAAGCATATCTAGGTTCATTTAAACGTAAATCAGTTGTAACTACAGCAGGAAGTGTTAATGATACAGTTTGTAAGCCACCATCTACTTCTCTAGTAACATCTACTGATCCATCTTTTATAACAAGCTCTGAAGCAAAAGTGCCCTGAGGGTAATTTAAAAGAGCTGCTAACATCTGACCTGTTTGATTAGAATCA
Source organism: uncultured Gammaproteobacteria bacterium (assembly GCA_964635015.1). Taxonomy (GTDB): domain Bacteria; phylum Pseudomonadota; class Gammaproteobacteria; order Magnimaribacterales; family Magnimaribacteraceae; genus CAJWPI01. The sequence goes on from CAZWMS010000001.1 coordinate 5,045, forward strand.
TCGTCGATAGCTTGTTTGCCTAATATAACAAGATCTGGATTCTCTTTTTCAACAAGGCCTTTTAATAATTTAGCAACTGCCAAAGGTTCCACATCTATATCAGTTTCAATTAGCACTGCTCTGTCAGCACCTAAAGCTAAGGCTGTCCTAAGTTGTTCCTGTGAAGAGACAGAACCTACTGAAGCAGCTAATATCTCAGAAGCTTTTCCTGATTCTTTTAATCTAACTGCCTCTTCCACCGCTATTTCACAAAATGGATTAATGGCCATTTTTATATTAGCTAGGTCTACCCCTGTTTCATCAGACTTTGCTCTTACTTTAACGTTATAATCTACAACCCTTTTTATTGGAACTAAAACCTTCATAAATATAAATCCTTTATAATACAGATTAAATGAGCGCGTATTCTATAACTGGTTAACTAAGCATACAAATATAAAAACTGATATGGATCAAATAAAAAGAGAATCAATGAAATATGACGTAGTAATAGTAGGTGCAGGTCCTGCAGGTCTGTCTACAGCTATAAAACTTAGGGATCTTTCAAAAGACATCTCTATATGTGTGGTAGAAAAAGGCTCTGAAATAGGAGCACATATACTCTCAGGTAATGTCTTAGATCCCAAATCTTTAAATGAATTAATTCCTGACTGGAAAGAAAAAGGAGCACCTTTAAAAACAAAAGTTTCTAGAGATTCTGTTCGCTTCTTGTTAAACAAAAGTATTACTCTACCTGTACCACTTTTTTTTACTCCTACTTTCAAGAACCATGGAAACTACATTATAAGTTTAGGTAATCTTTGTAGATGGCTTGCAAACCAAGCTGAAGCCTTGGATATAGATATATTTCCTGGATTTACAGCTTCTAACCTTATTTATAAAGATAATAAGGTCCGAGGAATAGTAACTGGAGATATGGGTATTTCTTCTGATGGAGAAAAAAAGGATAGTTTTGAACCTGGGATAGAGCTAATTGCTAAGATAACAGTCTTAGCAGAGGGTTGTAGGGGGCACTTAGGAAAACAAGTAATTAAGAAATTTAATTTACAAGAAAATAAAGACCCTCAACATTACGGAATAGGTTTTAAAGAAATATGGGATTTAGACCCAGAATTACATGAAGAGGGGTTGGTTATTCATACTCTAGGGTGGCCATCTAAAGGAACAGTATCAGGTTCATATTTTTATCATGGAGAAAAAAATCAAGGTTACATAGGTTATGTAGTACCACTGGATTACTCTAACCCTCATCTAAGTCCATATGATGAATTTCAACAATGGAAGCATCAAACATCAATTTCCAAATATTTAACTAATGCCACAAGGGTTTCATACGGTGCAAGAGCACTTGTTAAAGGCGGCTATCAATCACGACCTAAAATGAATTTTCCAGGTGGGCTATTAATAGGAGATGATGCAGGAACCTTAAACTTTCCAAGAATAAAAGGAACTCATACTGCTATGAAGTCAGGAATTATAGCTGCAGAAACTATCTTTAAAGCTCTTAAAGATGGAAATGAAGATAGGGAATTAAATTCTTATGAAGAAAATTTTTTGAATTCATGGATCAACAAAGAACTTTATCAAGCTAGAAACTGGAATCCTTTTTTACATAAGTTTGGTCCAATACTGGGCGTAGCTTTTGCAGCCATCGATCAGTTTCTGTTTAGAGGAAAATTGCCTATTACCTTAAGCTGTAACACACAGGATCATAAATGTTTAAAACCAGCAAATAAAACAAAAAAAATCCATTACCCTAAACCTGATGGAAAAATCTCTTTTGATAAATTATCTTCAGTTTTTCTATCAAATACAAACCACGAAGAAAATCAACCATGTCATCTGATTTTAAAAGACTCATCTCTACCCATTTCTAAAAATTTACCTCTTTATGATGAACCAGCTCAGAGGTATTGTCCTGCCGGAGTGTTTGAAATTATTACAGAAAATAGTGAGTCCAAATTCCAAATAAATGCACAAAACTGCGTGCATTGTAAGACGTGCGACATTAAAGATCCTGACCAAAATATAGAGTGGATACCTCCAGAGGGGACTGGTGGACCTAATTACCCTAATATGTAGTAAATATAAGACTTTCAGAGATTAAAATTGAGTGAATTTTTAACCAAAAAAGGTCTTGCTATTTATATTAATTCGAGTATATTAACCCTACTCTTTTAACCGACCTGGAAACAACTCGAGACGAAGAAGGGAGAGAAAAAAGAGTTAGAGAACGAAAGTAGAAAGCACTAACAGAAAAGGTACCAAAAAGATCTGTTAGACCACCAAGATCGAAAGAGAAAATCGATCAAGGAGCTAAGGTAAAAAGACTCAACTTAGACACTTTCGAGCTCGAACTAAAACAGGGCTTAGGCTCTGTTTTTTTTATTCAATTGAAAAAAACAATCCTTTACTCCACACACCCCATCTACTACTCCCCTTTATGACTTCTCTTTTAGCTATATCAACAAGCTTATAAAAAATATTTCTTGATATTAATCCCTCTAAATTATTTCTTACTAATACATATGGTGAAGGTTGGTTCGTGTTTTTATCTACCTTAATTTTTAGAGGATGTTCCTTATCTAATAAAAAAATATCCTCTGTGTATGTTTTAAAACTTATTATTTGTTCACTACCTTTACCAACTATAGAAAAATCTATTACATAAAATGGCTTATCCTCAACTTTAAGTTTTATTTTTTCATAGGGTGTTACTAAGTAGTAACTTCCGTCTCTGTCATATCTTATTACTTTACTAAAGAGACAAATCATTCTTTTTCTGTTGATAGGGGAATTCATAAAATACCACCTTCCTTCCCTATCTATTTTCATGCTTATGTTGCTGCATAGTGGAGGGTCCCATAAATGTACAGGAGGAAGTGCTTTTCCTTCTAGTTTCTTTATTTGCTTTAGTAAAGATTCAGGGGTTATTTCACTCATTTAAATGGGTAATTTATAAAATAAAATTTGACAAGCAATAATAATTAACAGAAAACCAGTTATTCTTTCTAATAGAGGTAAGTAAGTGTTGAATTTCTTAGTTAGAGGCTGACTTGTGAAAATAAAAGAAATTAAAGTAAACCAAAAAAAAGTAGCAAGTGACATATATAAACCATAAAAGAACTGGATAAATATAGATGTAGTTGTGTTAATTATTAGCGAGAATACAGTTATAAAAAACAATAAAGCTTTAGGGTTTAGTAAATTAGTTGTAAAACCAATTAAAAAAGCTTTAACTTCCAATAAAGACTCTGAAGATAGATCCTGATCTTTTTTATTAACTGAGCTAATGTTTATTACGGATTTCAAACCTAGATATATAAGATAAACAGCTGCTAATAGTTTCAACCAAACAAAAAGATCAGCTTTATAATTAATTAGTATAGCTAAACCCAATAAAGAGAATAACACATGAAACATAATTCCAAATGCTATCCCGAAACTTGACCAAATAGCACTTGTCCTTCCATGCCTAAAACATTGCCTGGTAACAAGAACAAAATCAGGCCCTGGACTAGCTACAGCAAATAAATGAAGAATAACTATTGTAAGGAATTCCGACACTTTAATAGATAGCAGGTTCTATTTCTAAATCAATATTAAATTTATTAGAAATATCTTCAGATATTTTTGTTGATAAACCTATAATATCTTCACTTTTAGCCTTTCCAGATGAGATTATAACTAATGCATGATCTGAAGAGACCTCAACCTCGCCTTCTTTATGACCCTTCCAACCAGCACTTTCAATAAGATAAGCTACTGGAATTTTAAACTTCTTTTCATCTATCCCTATGAAAGGTATTTTTGGAAGTATTTTTTTTAAAGCAATAAATTTTTCTTCATCAATTATTAAGTTCCTAAAAAAACTACCTACATTGGGTGTGTAGATAGGATTGGGAAGTATTTTATTTCTTATCGAAGAAACTGCTCTGCATACTTGCTTAGGCGTAGCTGAATCAGGATCAATATCATCCTTTAATAGATATTCTCTGAGAGATTTATAGGATACATTAGTTTTAAAATTTTGATTTAATTTAAGATTAACCTTTGTTATAAAAAGAGGATTGTTCTTTTTTCTAAAAATACTATTTCTATAGCTAAATTTACAATCCTTTTTAGACAAATCTATTACATCTCCATTTGTTAAATCTACAGTTTCTACTGAAGATATAAAAGAAGCCATCTCTACACCATAAGCACCTATATTTTGTACTGGAGCTGCCCCTACAGATCCAGGAATTAGAACTAGATTTTCTAGACCATTGATACCTTCTTGTAAAGTCCAAAGAACACTTTGGTGCCAATTTTCACCTCCTGATAATATCACCTGATCCTTAACAATCTCTCTTCCCTTTATATTATTTTTTAAGACTAGTCCGTCAAAATCTTGAGTAAATAGTAAATTTGTCCCTTCTCCAAGAACTAAAGTTTTTAATTTTTTAGATTTTGAATAACTTATAACTTCTTCTATATCTTTTATTGAATAAAGAGAGCAAAAGTACCTTGCTTTTTTATCTAATAAAAATGAATTGAAGTCTCGTAAAGAAATGTTTTCTTGTATTTCAAGCATTCTTAAGCCTTAATCTCGCCTCTTCTAAATCTTTCAGAGTATCTATGCCTAAATGATTTTTCGTAATGCTCTTTTCTGCTGCAATTAACTTATTATTGTTTAAAGCCCTTAGCTGCTCTAGATTTTCTTCCTTTTCTCTTTTTGCGATATTTAAAGTGGTAAATTCTTTTAGGAATTTTACCCTGTAAGAATAAATACCCATGTGCTTTCCTTTAGTAAGATTTGAGTTTTCAAAATAATTTTTTTCTCTGGAAAATTCCCTAACTACATTATTTAAATCTACCCAGATTTTAACCACACTTGGATTATCTTCATCTTGCGGATTTAGATCTGAATATAAAGTACCCATGTCTATTTTTTTTTGGCTAACTAAAGAAGCGACTTTGTTAATATCTTCAGGGTGTAAAAAGGGTTCATCTCCCTGAACATTCACAATTATAGTTTCATTATCTAACTCTAAAATTGAAGCTGTCTCAGCAAGTCTATCTGTGCCACTTATATGTAAATTACTTGTCAAAATGCAATTGGCTTCAAATAACTGACATTCCCTGAGGATGCTTCGATGGTCTGTGGCTACATAAATTAACTTAGCTTTACTCTTTTTGACATTCTCATAAACCCTTTGTATTAGGGACTTCTCTTCAATCTTTAATAAAGGTTTATTGGGTAGGCGACTTGAATTAAGTCTAGCTGGTATTAGAACAATAAATTCCATTAACTTAACTGTCTTTATCTTGGATTTTCCTTGCCTTTTCAGGAATCATAATTGGAATCCCATCTTTTATTGGATATGCCAATTTACTTTCGTTGCAAATTAATTCATCTTCTATCAAGGTAAGAGGTTTTCTTGAAATTGGACAAACTAATATTTCTAATAATTTAGGATCGATTTTCATATTCATTTGCCCTCTTCTTCATTATTTCTACAACCTTATTTACAAAGTTGTCTGACAGAACCGCTTCAACTCTTAAATACCAAAGATTTTTCAGAGTCATATCCTTACATCTTGAAGAGTCCTTTTCTGTCATCACTACTGGTAAATTATCTGAAAAAATAAGATCATTTATATCAAACTGATAATGGTCTGGAAAAACATTCTCTGTTATCTCAAAATCAAGACCCTTTAGTAAATTAAAAAATTTTGAGGGTTGTCCTATACCTGCCACTGCTTCTATCATTTTTTTTAATGGCCATTTATCTATTTCAAAAGTCTTATTATCGTGAATTCTAACCCATTCTTTTGGAATAAAAGTCATAACCTCATCTTGAACAAAGGGACCGCTTGGAAGTTCTTTCTCAGAACTTACAATTAAATCAACTTCTTTTAATCTTTCAATGGGTTCTCTTAAAGGACCTGCTGGTAATAATAGTCCATTTCCAAAACCTCTAATTCCATCAAATACAGCTATTTCGACATCTCTTCCTAGCTGATAATGCTGCATTCCATCATCACTTACAATTACATTACAGTCTGTCTCTTTTGATAAGCGGTTTGCTGCTTCTAGTCTATTTGGAGACACATAAACTGGACAGGAAGTATTTTTATAAATTATCAATGGTTCATCTCCCGAATGATAAACTGGAGTACCTTCTTCTATCCTTAGGGGGTATTTTTTTGCCCTTCCTCCATAACCCCTACTTATAACTCCTGGTCTATAACCTAACTTCTTTAGTGAATTTACTAACCATATGACCAGGGGGGTCTTACCAGTTCCTCCGATCATGATATTTCCTACAACTATTATAGGTAAGTTGGGTCTATTTAAGGTTGATGTTTTACTGAGAAATCTTTTTCTTCTTCTAGAAACTATCAATCCTAATAACCATGAAATGGGAATTAAGAGTAGAAGCCATAGACTTCTCTTATACCAAGATCTTTCTAAGAAACTAGTATGATCTGTATATTTCTTCAAAGGAGTTTTTATCTCTGAAAAAATTTCTTTGTCTACTTTTTTAAAAGGAGTGGGGGTATCCTTAAATTGATTTTGATGCAAATTTGCATAATATCCTTCTTTAGCAAGCAGTTCTTTGTGCTTGCCCATTTCAACTATATTTCCTTCTTCCAAAACAACTATGACATCTGCATTTTCTATTGTTGTTAATCTGTGAGCTATAATTAAAGTAGTCCTGTCCTTTGTTAATTCCTTCATGGCTTCCTGAATGTGCTTTTCAGATTCTGAATCAAGGGCAGATGTGGCCTCATCTAAAATTAGAATGGGAGAGTTCTTTAGAATTGCTCTAGCTATAGCTATCCTTTGTCTCTGGCCTCCAGATAAAAGCACTCCATCATCACCTACTACTGTTTCGTATCCATCTGGCATTGCTCTAATGAAACTATCTGCATGAGCCTTCTTACTAGCCTCTACAATATTATTAAAATTTTCTTCTATAGATCCATAATTAATATTGTTAATAACTGTATCATTGAATAGAGTTATGTTTTGGTTTACCAATGAAATATGTGATCTTAAATTTCTTATTTCATAATCCTCTAGAGGCACACCATCTATTAAAATTTCTCCAGAATATTCTCCGTAAAATCTGGGTATAAGGTTTAGTAGAGTAGTCTTTCCAGTCCCAGACTTTCCAACAAATGCTATAGTTTGTCCTGGTTTTATAGAAAGATTTATATCATTCAAAACATTAACTCTTATTTCATCATTAGGATATTGAAATGACACATTCCTATATATTATTTCACCTCTTATAGAGTCAGCTTTATATTTACCTTCATTTTTTTCTGGTTCTTCATCTAGTTGTTCAAATATATCAATGGCTGCTGCTAAGCCTTTTTGGATTTGTGCATTAATTTCTGATAACTGCCTTATTGGTTTTGCAAGCATTGCTGCGCCACTAAAGAAGGCAATAAAAGCACCTGAAGACATTTTACTTACAACGTTAGGATCAAGTGCTAACCAAGTTATTAATGCTAATGAAAGAGATAGAAATATCTGAACAAGTGGTGATGCTATTGCATTTGTGGCTTCAAGTTTAAGATTTTGTTTCCTATTGTTCTCACTAGCTTCTAGGAAACGTTTGCTTTCATAATCTTCCCCACCAAAAGATTTAACCTCTTTATAACCATTTATAGTTTCGGATGCTACATGGGTTACATCGCCCATAGCAGTTTGGATCTTGCTGCTAATTTTTCTTAACCTTCGTGATGCTAGTGAAACTATCGTGGCTATAAAAGGTGAGACTATAAATAATACTGCAGCTAACTGCCAGTTGAGATATATTAAGTATGTTACTAAACCAACAACCAATAAGCCCTCTCTTATTAATATTTTGATGGCATTTGTTACAGCTCCAGTCACTTGCATCACATTAAAAGTGATTCTGGATAGAAGATGTCCAGATGCTTGAGTATCAAAAAAAGAACTTGGGAGTACTGTTAATTTCTCAAATAATTGAGTTCTAATCTCATGTACTATCTTATTTGAAATAAAAGCAAGCAGATAATTCCCTACAAAAAAACTAATACCCCTTACTAAGGCTATTAAGATTAAGGTTAGTGGCAAAATAACTCTCAATTCTTCAATAGGGTTACTAACAAAATCAATAAGCCTTTTTAACCATTCTGTAGCTGCTACTTGCGATGCTGCGTAGACAGTAAATCCAAAAATGCTAAGTAAGAAATGGGGTGTGTAAGGAATAAGATAACTTAAAAGTCTTGAGTAGATCTTTAACCCAGAAGATTCTCTTTCTTTAATATTTCCTAACTTCTTCATAAATCAAGCTACAAGTGTAAAGTGTCGTCAAGCCTGTTAGCCAAGTTCATATCGTGTGTTGCAATAATTAAACTAAGACTTCTTTCTTTAACTATATTTATGATTAAATCAACTGTAGTCTTGGCATTTTTTATATCTAAATCACCAGTGGGCTCATCCATTATTAGGCAAGCAGGTGTATTAGCTAATGCTCTTGCTACGGCTACACGTTGTCTTTCTCCACCTGAAAGTTGTCCTGGTAGATGATTAAAGCGTTTCGAAAGGCCTACTTGATTTAAAAGTTCTTTTGCTTCTCTCTGAGCCTTTTCAACATTAGATCCTGCCATTTGAATAGGAAGCGCTACATTCTCCATTGCATCAAACTCAGGTAAAAGATGATGAAATTGATAAACAAATCCCATCTCTTTATTTCTAAATATAGCCCTCTTATCAACATCTAAATTACCTATTTCTTTCTCTTTATATAATATGTTTCCAGATGTAGCTATATCTAATCCTGCTAGTAAATGAAGAAGGGTTGTTTTTCCAGAACCAGAAGAACCTAGGATAGCTAAGGATTTAGAGGTTTCCAAAGAAAAATTAATAGATCTTAGAACTTCTATACACATGTTTCCTTGTTTAAAGGACTTGCTAATATTTAAACATCTATATATGTAACTATTCATACCTAAGTACCTCGGCAGGTTCAATTTTAGAAGCTAATCTAGCCGGATATAAACTAGCTAAAATAGTTAATGCAACCGAAATAAAACATATAAATAAAATCCAGTTAATTCTTATATCAATTGGGAAATAGTCAATAAAATAAACTTCTAAAAATTTTATATTTAAGATTTCTTCTAAAAATCTTATTATTTGACCTAAAAATTTAGTTACTAGTATACCGAAAATCAAGCCAAATAGAGTTCCTGAAATTCCTATTAAAGATCCAAAAAAAAGAAAAATTCGTTGAATAAATTTCTTTGTTCCTCCTAAAGTTATTAATATAGCTATCTGCCCTTTTTTCTCATTTATAGTCATAACAAGCATCGAAACTGTATTGAAAACTGCAACCAAGATAATAATTGACAAAAGTAAAGAAACTAAAAATTTCTCCATTTTGATAGCTTGAAAAAGTGTTCCATATGAACTTGTCCAATTCGAAGAAGTATAATATTTATCTAAGATTTTATTTATTCTATTTTCATCTTTAAATATCTGTTCTTCTGCTAGAAAAATATTGTCATATTTTATTTTTATTCCATGGATAACATCTCCCATTCTTAATAACTTTGCTGCATTAGAAATATGAAGATATATATAAGATTGATCAATCTCAGGAGATCCTATATTAAAGATACCTACTACCTTAAACTTTTTTGTTCTTGGAAAAACACCAGCTATACCTGAATTTGTATCTGGAACTAATATACTTACATAGTCTCCTAGTTGCAGATCTAATTGTATTGAAAGAATATCTCCAATTAATATGCCATATTCATCACTCTTTAGATTATTAAGATTGCCTTCTACTAGCCTTTCATCTATCAAAGAGACATTTTTTTCGGTTTCAGGAAAAATCCCAAATAAATAAACTCCTTTGAGAGAATATTCAGAGCTTATTAATCCCTGAGTTTCAATAAAAGGAGACGAAGCAATTACATGAGAATTTTTTTCTAAAATAGATTGAATGCCTGAAATTTCTTCTATTTTTATCGGTCCATTAATGGATGCATGAGGAATAGATTGCAGTATCCTATCTCTTAATTCCCTTTCAAAGCCATTCATAACGGAAGACACTACTATCAAAACCGAAACTCCAAGTGCAATACCTAAAAAAGCAACAACAGAAACAAAGGAAATAAATCCACCCCTTTTACTCCTAAAGTATTTTAAAGCAATACCAAAAGGAAGAGAGATCATGATTTATATTTATTTGTTAGACAAATAACTGTTCCTCAAATAAGTTTTTATGAGGTAGTTGTTTTGTCTTCTTTGTTCTTATTATAGGGAGGAACAAAGCCGGCAAGTTTCATTAAATCTAAGCTAGGTTGCTTATAAATAGACTTGAGATGACTAAATTCTTTAAAGCCATCTACTCCATGATAAGAACCCATTCCACTGGGACCTATTCCTCCAAAAGGTAAATTCTCTTGGCCTACATGCCATATAACATCATTTAGAGTCACTCCTCCAGAAGTTGTGTTATTTAAAACAAACTCCTCTTCTTCTTTATTATCACCAAAATAATAAAGACCGAGTGGCCTTTCTTTGCTGTTTATGTAGTTTACAGATTCCTCTAGTTCTTCATATGATTTAATTGGAAGTACTGGACCAAAAATTTCTTCCTGCATGATTTTCATATCATCAGTTGGATTTAGCACTAAAGTAGGTGGAATTTTATGATGCTCTTGTTGAGAAAAATCCTCTTCTGAAGGGTTAATTTCTACTACCTCTGCACCTTTTATTTTTGCATCCTCAAGGTAACTTTGTATTCTCTCGTAATGTTTACTATTGATGATAGAAGTATAGTCTTGATTATCTTTTATTTGAGGGTACATGTCAGAAATGGTTGCTTGGCTTTCTTTTACAAAATCATTAATTTTATCTTTAGGAATTAATGCATAATCTGGAGCAAGACAGATTTGACCAGCATTCATTGTTTTTCCTATCATGACTCTTGATGCTGTTTTTTTTATATTAGCAGTATCGCTCACAATGACAGGTGATTTTCCACCTAATTCTAATGTCAACGGGACTAGATTTTCTGAAGCAGCCCTCATAACATGTCTAGCAATTTCAGTTCCTCCAGTAAAAATTAAATGATCGAAAGGTAATCTACTAAAAGAAGCTCCTAAATCACTATCTCCAGTAAATACAGATACCTCAGCTTCATCATAAAATTCATTAAACATTTCTTTAATTAACAAAGAAGTGTGTGGGGTTATTTCTGAAGGTTTAATCATGGCTCTGTTACCTGCTGCAAAAATACCTGCCATTGGCGCCAATATAAGATTTACTGGAAAATTCCAAGGACTAATTACCCCTACAGTTCCTTTAGGTTGATATTCTATCCTTGCCTTTGCACCTAGCAGTCTAATTAAGGAACCCAAACCAGGAACTTCTGGTCTTCTTTTTGTTGGTCTAACCCATGAAGTGATGTTCTTTTTTGCATGATTCAGGGACCCAATTGATGATTCAACCTCAGTCATAACACTCATAACCGGATCTCTATTTCCAAAGTCTTCCTGAATAGATTGAATGACTTTTTCTTGATATTTCTTAATCATGGCCATACAACGATCAAGACGATCTTTTCTTAGTTGGATGCTTGGTGGTCCTTCTTTTATGTGTAGTTGCTTCTGAAGGTCTAGTGCCTTCCTCATATCTGAAGTTAAAGAATCATTCATGTTAAATGTAAAGTAGTAACAACATTTTATACTGTTCTCTTAGCTTTATCTTTTTCATTTGTCTTTTTTATAGTATCTTTAATTGCTTCCCAGTCCTTATCAGATAAAGAAGCTAAATGCCTAAAGGTTCCACCAGTAAGGTACTCTGCTCCATCTAGAGCTATAGTTTGACCATTAAGGTAATCACAGCCATCAGACATTAAAAAAGTTGCTAAGTTCCCTAGCTCTTCCATCTTTCCTACCCTGCCCATAGGGTTTAGTGAGTATTCACTGCTTGAACCAGTAGAGTTAGGGTCTTGATCCGGTGACAATCTTGCCCAGGCCCCTTCTGTAGGAAAAGGTCCTGGAGCAATAGCATTTAGTCTGATACCCGTACCACCCCATTCAACCGCAAGAGACTGGGTCATAGCATGGACTCCACTTTTTGACATTGCTGAAGGAACTACAAAAGCTGAACCAGTCCACACCCAAGTAGCAAGAATCGAAATAACACTTCCTTTAAGGTTTTTCTCAAGCCATCTTTTTGCTACAGAATGAGTAACATAAAATGTTCCATGAAAAACTATACTAGCTATAGCATCAAAACCTCTGTGAGATAAATCTTGTGTTCTAGAGATAAAATTTCCTGCTGCATTATTAACCAACCCATCTAATGCCCCTTCTTGGAAGATTTCATCTATCACGTTATCAACGTCTTGGGGCGCCCTAATATCCAAAGGGTAAAATTTTACACTGCCGCCTTCTTCTTCCATAAGCAAATTAGCTGTATTTTGAAGAACTTCACCCCTTCTTCCACAAATTATTACTTCTGCCCCATATTTTAAGAAATATCTAGACATCTCTTTTCCTAAACCAGTTCCTCCACCTGTAACTAGGATTCTTTTTCCTTCGAGTAAATCTTCTTTAAACATTTCTTATCCCACTAAATTAACTTCCTAATGTAACTCCACCGTCAAGAGGTATTAATGCCCCCGTTATGTATGCACTTCCAATTCCGCTTAAAAATAAAGCAGTAGCTACCATGTCCTGTTCTTTCCCATACCTACCTTGAGGAGTAGAGCCACCCGCTGTTTCTAGAAAAGTTTTTTCACCTACTTTGAAATCTGTCATTTTGCTCGGAAATGGTCCTGGAGAAATCGTATTGACATTAATATTCTCTTTAGCTAAATCCTTGGCCAGAACTCTTGTTAGATGATGTAAAGCAGCCTTACTAGTGTTATATGCATATGCGTTAAGTCCGCCTGATAAAGAACCAGCAGGAGATCCAATATTAATAACTCTTGCAGGATCTTCTTTGGTACCCGCCTCCCTTAATACAGGTAACAGTTCTTTGGTTAATTGAAATGGTGAACTAACATTTACTTTCATGACCATTTCCCAAGATTTCATTGGATACTCATCCAATGGAGCTCCCCAAGTCTTCCCTGCATTATTTACTAAAATATCCAATTTCTTCTCAAACGATTTTATCTTATCTGATAATAAAGTAACTCCTTCTTCATTAGATAAGTCAGTAGGAATAGCTATACATTCTCCCTTTTTAGATAATTCATCTGAAACTTCATTACAGACTTCAGAATTTCTTGAAGAAATATAGACCTTGGCACCTGCTTGTATATAGCCTCTGGCTATCATTAAACCAATGCCCCTACTTCCGCCTGT
>CAZWMS010000001.1:18503-110051 GCA_964635015.1 uncultured Gammaproteobacteria bacterium
GTCTGTTGAAAAGACCTTGTAGATATTAAAAATTGTCGAATCATCAGTAGATTTTGGAACACCCGGCTTAAGAGAGTTAGTTTTTATCTTCATGATTGATTTTCTTAAATCATCTTTATTTTTAAAAACAGGAATTACATTTTTATAGCTTTTAGACATTTTTCGCCCATCTAGTCCCGGAATCATTCCGGAATCATTATCAATTTGTGCTTTTGGTATTGTAAAAATTTCGCCATAGTAATGATTAAATCTCTTTGCAATGTTTCTAGTCATTTCAATGTGTTGTTTTTGGTCGCTTCCAACTGGCACAATGTCTGCATTAAACATAAGTATATCTGCAGCCATAAGAATTGGATAATTGTAAAGCCCCATTGTTATCCCTTTGTCTATGTCTTCAGACTTAGAGCTTAAATTAAATGAAACAGCATCCTTATAAGCGTGAGCTCTATTCATTAGACCTTTAGAAGTTAGGCAACTTAAAATCCACGCTAGTTCTAATATGTGTGGTATATCTGATTGTCTATAGAAAGTTACTTTTTTAGGATCTAACCCACAAGCCAGCCAACAAGCAGCTATTTCTAAACTAGAAATATGTGTAAGTGAAGGATCAAGGGTTTTGATTAAAGAATGATAGTCTGCAAGAAAGAGAAAAGATGAAACAGTTTTGTTCTCACTAGCCTTAATAGCTGGCAAAACTGCTCCAGCTAAATTACCTAAATGAGGGGTTCCGCTAGTGGTAATACCCGTTAGTACTATTTTTTTTTCTACCAATATAGATTTCCTTTTAATAATTTTACATCATGGAAATGAATAAAGTAGTTGATTCCACCAATCATTTCATTATCATCTTCGGCAAAATGAGCATGTCAAGAATTTTTATAGCATTAACTGCAGATTCTGATCTTAACAAAGAGCTAGTAACTCTTAAATCAAAAATGCAGAAATTAATTGTTCCAGGGGCTAGAGTAAACTGGTCAATTAATAAATTTCATCATCTTACAGTTTTCTTTGTAGGAAATATGGAACCAGAGCAGTTAGAAGAAATGTACATCAAATTTGCAGATATAAAGATACCAGGAAATTATCTAGAGGTTGAAATAACAGATATCAGCTATTATCCTAATGAAAGTAGTCAGTTACTAGCAAGTAATATAACTTTGTCTGCTAATTTAAAGAAACTTTATAATCAGGTAGAACAGATCTTAGCTACAATAGGATTTAGTACTAAACTTAGAAATTATAGGCCTCATATTACTTTGGCTAGATTTACAGATAGAACCAGGCCTTTTAAAGAGATTTATGAGATACCACAACCAATTAAAGCTAAATTCGTTTCATTAGATATTTACGAAAGTATCAAAAGAAAAACTAAGACAACACATGATTTAATAAAAAGCTTTGATTTATAAAAAAACACCTCTGTAAGGTGTTTAATCGAAGTTGAAGGGGTCAGTGTGGGTTCTTCACTGTACGAAAAGTTCCCTTTCTTCTCGCAGGTGGCCAACGTAAGTTGTTCCTTTCACCCTTCTCCTTCTGTCCATTTTCTTTCAAATCTGGGTCTCGAGGTCCAGTTTCTTCTGAAAAATAGCCTGCGTATAATTTACCAAAAATTAAAAATTATGCAAGTTTTATAATTTTCAATAAAAGAAATTAAAATATTCTTATTTATTAAATTAAATCAATAATTTAAAGAGTTAAATTAAAGTTATCTATAGTTAAATATTTTATTTATTTTATTTCCTTAGTCTTTTATACCAATCTTTACTGTCTTTAGGCTTAAATAATTTAACTATTTCTATACCTTTCTTTACTTCATTGACTAAAAAGAAGTCTTCTAAGGAATTTTTTGGTAGAAAACCTAATTCTGTAGCTTTTTCTACAAATTTGTACAGATTTTGATAGTAATTGTCTGTGTTTAAAAGCACTATAGGTTTTGAATAAAGACCAAGTTGATTCCAAGCTAAAGCCTCAAAAAACTCTTCCCAAGTTCCAACTCCACCTGGTAAAACAACTATAGCTTCAGATAATTCAGCCATCTTAGCTTTTCTCTCATGCATAGTATCTACAACTATTAATTTAGTTAAATTTTTGTGACCTACTTCTACATCTTTTAACTGCTGTGTTATAACTCCAGTTATATCCCCCCCTTCTTTTAAAAAAGAGTCAGCCATAATGCCCATTAATCCTAAACTGCCACCTCCATAGACAACTGAAAAACCTTCTTTTCCTAACTGATTACCTAATTCAATAGCTGTCTTTTTATAAGAATTTTTAATTCCTGTACTAGACCCGGCATATACACAAATTGATTTCATAACTTAATAATCCCTTATATTACTCTCTTATTTATAATAGTATCTTAGCAATAACCTCTTATGTTAAGAAATAAAATCCTAATTGAAATTGTTTCAGATATAGTCTGTCCTTGGTGTGTTATTGGCTACAAAAATCTTCTAACTGCTATTAGAAGACTAGAGAAAGAAATGGAATTTGAAATTAGCTGGTTGCCTTATCAGCTTCACCCTCAAATACCTTATACAGGCATAAAAAAAGGGGAATTAAATCAACTTAAACTTAGTTCAACAGATAGTACCAAAGAAACTTCAAATTATTTAATGGAGCTGGGTAGAGAGGTAAACTTTATTTTTAACTTTTCTCTTAATGAATACATTCCAAATACTTTTCTTGCACATAGGTTAATTTGGTTTTCAAAATCTAAAAAATTACAATCTAAACTTGTGGAAACTCTATTTAAAGCCTATTTTACTAATGGGATAGATATTAGTTCTGAAAAGAATCTTTTGCATCTGGCAATATCTATAGGGCTTGATAAACAAGAAGTTCAAGATTTTTTGAAATACAAAGAGGGTGAAAAGGAAGTACTTAAACAAGAGAGAAGTTGCAGGGAAAGAAATATTTCGGGTGTACCTACCTATATCTTTAACAAGAAATTTATTCTGCCTGGAGGACAAGAATCTAATACATTTATTGCTTTTTTAAAAAGAGTAAAAGATAAAGAAGGCAAAAATTCTACTGCTAATTAGTATGGGGTTGATCGTTAGGATGGTGATACACAACGAAATACTTTATAGGCCCTTCTGACTTACCAGAGTGCTTTTTTAAAGCTGGTTCTATCCAAACATCGCCTGAAGTAAATTCCTTTAACTTGCCTTCTATATCTACTTGCACATTGCCATCTATTAAATAAACAGTTCCCGGAGCAGGATGGGTGTGTAGAGGAATATTAATAGGACCATCTGATTCCTTTAACTGAATTGTCATACTCATTCCATTGCCAATAGGTAAAGTGTTATTATAGATAGTTGTTATTTTTTCTGAAAAAATAAAAAAAGGAACGACTATCATGAATATTGTAAATATAATTTTCATAAGCTCTCCATATCTTCTTAACTCTCTATTGTTCTGGGTCTAGATGAAGAAGTAAAGCATCAAAAAGCAAAATAACTATAAAAGTGGAAAAGTTTCTGGATATAAAAAAAATAAAAGATGCTCAAGTTTTTACGGACTACTTCCCATTCTTTGAAGTTAAAGATGTTTTTAGGAAGAGTCAGAAAATAGATGAATTATTAAATGATTTACCTGATATAAACCAAGGTGGCAGTTACCCAACTGAAGTAATTAATTCTGGTATCCATTTTAGACAACTAGTAAATGAACTCAAAGGAGAGGAGTTAAAATATATTCTAGAAGAGAAATTCGAATTAGACCTTTCTAATACTCCTTCAATGACAACTTTTAGAGGTTTCTCTAAAAAAAAAGATGGTCAAATCCATGTTGATTCTAGAAGCAAGTTAGTTACTTTTCTTCTTTATTTAAATAAAGAATGGAATAACAAAAATGGGAATCTAAGATTATTAAAGAATAGAACAGATATAGAAAACTCCTTTGCTGAAATACCAGCCACAATAGGAAGTTTAGTAGCTTTTAAGGTTGATGTAAATGGTTCATATGGTTGGCATGGTTATAAGAGTTTTGAAGGAAAAAGATTATCTCTGCAGCTTAATTACATACATGAACAATCAATAAAAAGACATAAATTACTTCATCTTTTTAGTTCAAAAGTCAAACAAGTTAAAAAACAATTAATTAAGTGAAAGTCCTAATAATTAAGCTAACCTCTATGGGTGACTTAATGCATGCCCTGCCCGCTCTAACAGATGCTGCAAAACAAATACCAAATATAGAATTTGACTGGGTAGTTGATGAAAATTTTTCTGAAGTCCCTTTATGGCATCCTAATGTTAAATCAGTTATTAAAACTAATCATAGAACATGGAAAAAGAATATTTTTTCTTTCAAATTAGTTAAACAACTAATAGGCATAAAGAAAATATTAAATAATAAACATTATGATGTGGTGATTGATATGCAGAATAATCTTAAAAGTGCTGCTGTTTCTTTCTTAATTAATAAACCTGTTCATGGTATGGATAGGACTAGTGTAAGAGAATATCCTGCTCATCTTACTTATGATTTTAAATATAAAATTTCTAAAGAAAATCATGCAATAGTAAGGCAAAGGGAGCTAATGGCTATGAGTCTTGGGTATAAAGCAAACCAAGAAAAAGTAGATTATGGTACAACCATGGAAAGATTTGAAAGTTTTAAGGCTGGACCTATATTTAGTACAACTCAATGGAAAAAGTCTTTAGTTTTGGTGCACAATGCAAGCAAGCCAAGTAAGATGTGGCCAATAAACTTCTGGCAAGATTTAATTGAATATATGAACAAAGAAGGTTATAGGGCTGTTTTGCCTTCGGGATCAAAGGAAGAATATTTAAGAGCCAAAGAGATTGCATCATCTAATAAAGAAAGCTTTGCTATAGAACCCATGTCTTTAAACGAAACTGCTTATATCATTAATATATCTGAAGGATGTGTTTGTTCTGATACTGGTTTAGCTCACCTAGCTGCTCTTTTAAATAAACCTTCAGTCACCATGTATTCAGTCACTGATAAAAATTTAATTGGAACCGTTGGACAAAATCAAAGTCACATTGTCTCTACTGATTCTAAAATGGAAAGTATTTCTCCAAAAAAGGTATGGGAAGAACTTAAACTATTGATGAGCTCTGGCGGAGGGTGAGGGATTCGAACCCCCGAAGGCTTTAACACCTTGCTGGTTTTCAAGACCAGTGCATTCAACCAGACTCTGCCAACCCTCCTAAAAGAATTTCGAGTTATTGTACTATATAGAATTATTGTCCTTATTTTTTATGCATAAGGTTATTCCTTGAATAAAAATACCCTGTCTAGTTATCTCACATCTCTCTCTTGTATTAAAAATCTCGTGATATTTCACCCATCCACAAGAAGAACATGATTTAACCAATAAATTATAGTCCTGTGAAGATATCTTATCAGACAAGAAAAATAGAAAGAGCAAGAGAAGTTTTAGTTTAACCAAAGTTAAATTCTTTAAATTTAGGGTTAGTATTTTCTAGCCAATAGTTAATATGGCCCTTGTGGTAATTATTAATAACTTTTCCTTTTTCATTTTTATACCAACTGTCGCAATTTGCAGAGAATACAGTCTCAGCCAGTCCTTTTTGAACCCTCTGATTATATTTTGTCATTTCATCTTCTTTAACATCTATATAAGAAGAATTATTTCTTAATGTCTTTTTTATGCATTTAAGGATATATTCAGACTGGCATTCAATCATAAAAATGATGGAGTTATGTCCTAGATTAGTATTGGGTCCATAAAGCATGAAAAAATTTGGAAATCCAGAAACAGCAATACCCCTGTGTGCTTCTGCCCCCTTCGACCAACTATCCTTCAACCTTTTTCCTTCAAATCCAAAAACTTCTAAAGGTGTTAAAAATTCTGAGGTTCGAAACCCAGTTGCATAGATTATGAGATCTACTTTTCTTTCATTTCTTTCTGAATCAACTAAAGAGTCCTGTTTTATTTCCAGTATAGGTGAGTCTACAACTTCACAATTTTCTTTAACCAAGGTTTCATAATAATTTTCAACTACTAAAACTCTTTTGCATCCAAAAGGATAACTAGGTGTTAATTTTTTTACAAGATCAAGGTCTTTAACAATTGAGTTTAGGTATTGTAACGTTTTCCCTTCCAGAAACTTTGTATACCAAGTTTGTTTAACTAAAGCGTAATAGTTAGATCCCAATAAAACCCATGTTCTAAACCTATATAGTCTCAAAACTAAGGGAAAGTATTTAAAAAGCCATTTGGTAAATTCAGAGTAAGGTTTGTCTCTTCTCTCCATTGCCCAATGAGCTGATTTTTGAAAAATATATAGCTTTTTAACTTTTTTTCCAAGTTCAGGTATAAATTGAACAGCACTTCCTCCATTGCCTATAACAGCAACTTCTTTATTTTCTAGATTATAATCGTGATTCCATCTAGATGAATGAAAAGATTCTCCTTTGAATGTATCAATACCCATTATGTCAGGTACATTGGGAGAATTTAGCTGACCTAATCCTGAAATTAAAAATTTTGTCTCTATTTTCTTACCGTTGGAAGTTTTCAATTCCCACACATTTTTTTTACTTAAAAAAGAGGCTGATTTAATTTCAGTATTAAATTTAATATTTGAGACTATCTGATATTTATCAGCACAAAACTCAAGATACTGTCGTATTTCTTCAGAGCTTGAATATACCCTTGTCCAATCGGTTTTAAGTTCAAAAGAATATGAATAAAAATGAGAAGGAACATCACAAGCACAACCCGGATATGTGTTATCAAACCAAGTGCCTCCTAGATTTGATGATTTTTCAAAAATAGTAAACTCTTCAATTCCTGATTTTTTAAGCTTTATAGCCATGCAGATACCTGATACACCTGCCCCCAATATAGCAACTTTCATTTATATAGTTTAGGTAAAGATTAGCTTGAAATAAATACTTTATTTACTTCAAAATGTTTCTGGAAAAATTCTATTTAAACCCTGAGAAAAAAGCGCTAGTCCTTTTTTGAAGGTCTCAGTATTAGATCCCAATCCGATACGAATGTAACCATCCATACCAAAACTGCCACCTGGAACAAGGAAAACGCCTTCATTTTCTCTAAGATCGTGTACTAAATCAGAACTATTTATTGGCATTTTATATTTTATATAAACAAAACCTCCTGCCTTAGGTGGAATAAAACTTAATGTATTAGAGTATGGAGAGATCCAGTTATTAAATATCTCTAAATTAGTTGAAAGTAATTCTTTAGTTCTTGATCTAATTCGCTGTACAGTTTCTTTTTCAAGGACTTTTAAAGCAATATGTTGAGATAAGATGGAGCTAGCTATTGTAGTGTAATCCTTTAATCCCCATGCCTCCTCAATTAATTCTTCTTGAGTTGCGAGCCAACCTATCCTTATTCCAGGATTAGAGAAGCTTTTAGATAATCCTGATGTCACTATTGTCTTATTATAAAGATTTTGGAAACTAATGGTTTCATCATCTGAAAATTCAGCTCCAATGTAAACTTCATCTGAATGAATGTAAGCACCTACTGAATCAGCAATGCTTACTATCTCTTCCATATCCGATTTTGTAATAATTGATCCAGTTGGGTTGTTGGGGTTGCATAGAGATATCAGTTTAGTCTTCTTTGAAATCATGGCTTTAAGCTTTTCTAAATCTAATGACCAATTTAGATCCTCTTCTAAATTAATAAAAGACACTTTAGCTCCTAATGATTCAGCAACGCCACTGATTGAAAGATAATTAGGGGTCATCATGATTAGTTCATCTTGTCGAGATAAGAGTAAAAGAGCAGTTAAATATATAGCCTCAGATGAACCTGAGGTTACTAAAATATTCTTATAATCATAGTCTTTGTAGAAAGTAGATATTCTGCTTCTTAACTCTGGACTTCCCTGTGTGTAGCCATAGCTCATAGGTATATTTACTAACTCGTCTATTTCTTTATCGGTCATTAACTCCTTTATTGAAAGTGGTTCTATGCCACTTTCTGTTAAATTCACTTCAACAGAATTTTCATGAATAGACTGGATTCTCTCTAATTCAAAAGGTTTGGGCTTCATTGGACTTACTATTCTTTGGTAAAAATAGGCTCTCTTCTCTCATTAGAAGCAGAGATACCTTCTTTAAAATCTTTCGTTAGTTGTAATCTCTTCTGTTCTGATAACTCCCATTTGATGACCTTTTCTATGCTATCCGCCAAGCCTTCTCTAATAGTAAACCTAATTGCTTCAACCCCCAAAGGGCCTGCTGAACAAATTTCTTTAGCTAATTCTATAGTTTTTTTTCTAAGATCTTCTAAAGGAACTAGGTAATCAATTAAGCCCATTTTTAGTGCCTCTTCTCCTTTAATTCTTCTACCTGTCAGTAACATTAAGGCAGCATTCTGCTGTCCGACAACCCTCGGTAAAGTTATGGTAGTTCCAAAGCCTTGATGAAAAGCTAATCTTGAAAAATTTGCACTAAACCTCGCTTCTGAACAACCTATGCGGAAGTCTGCTACTAAGGCAACACCAAGGCCTCCACCTATTGCACCACCTTGAATCGCAGCTATAACTGGTTTCTTATTTCTAAATAACCTTACAGCTTCCTTGTACAACTTACTAATGGGATCTATGTCATTTTGAAGGTTCTTTTCCCCGTAAAAATTAGCTCCTGCACAAAAATGTTTACCTTCAGAACAAAGTATTATGCACCTGCATTCGTCCAGTTCATCTAACTCATGAAAAGCATCTGCAATTTCCCCAATTAATACAAAATCGAAAAAATTGTTTGGGGGTCTATGAATTTCGATTTTTGCTACATAATCTTCAATGTGTATAGATATTTCATTGTAATCTTTCATGTTTTATTCCTTAAAGCTGTTAAAAAAAGAAATAACTTTTAACTTATTTCCTTTTACAGTTACTGCTCCCGAGGCTATTGAGACAGGAAGACTTCTAATGCCTACTAGAATCTCTTTCCAAATAGTTTCGGTAGTTTCTACTTCTATTCTATCTCCACTTATTTCAAAAGGTTGTATTTCTAATATCCCTTTTCGTAATATCAGTGAGTAAATCTTCGATGTATCTTTAAATTTAAGTAATAGGTATAAGTCTTTATCATATACTCTTTCAGCAACTACATTTACTTTTAAAGACTCTAAAAAGGCTTCTATAGGAAAACTCCTTATAGATTCTGAGTTTTGAGAAAGAATATCTAATTTCTTAAAAGAAGGTTTTAGTTCTTCTGCGCTACTCAAGTAATAATATTTTGCATTTGGATTACTTTGCTTTTCACCCAAAGCAATCAATGTTTTTTCTCTGATGGATAACACTTTTTTATTTTTAGAATCTTCTTCAAGAAGATAGTCAGTAAGTTGCAATGTCCATTGCAATTCTCCTTTTAAAAAGGCCTCTTCTGTTATATGAAGTAATGATTGCCAGCCGCCAGCTAAATCAATTATTTTTTTCGATTCTGTTTCAGGTGATAAAGGATTGAGAGATGTTGGGTTTCCATCAAACCATCCAAGATAGCCACTAAAAACATTTCTAGCAGACCAAGAGGGAGATCCATAGAATTCTTTAAGAAATGGTGAAGAAATTAAGTGAGGAGGAAGGGTTAATAGGGAAGAAATTTCATTTGGGGTCATCCCTTTATTAATCATTCTTATAGTTTGATCGTGAACAAACTGGATTGCATCTCTATAATTTGTTAATTCGGTATGGATTAAATCTTTTCCAATTAAAGGTTTAGTGTGACTTGGAATGAGGTATTCTGGATGAAGATATCTCATTTTGTCTATACTTTTTACCCAACTTACAAGGTCTCTATAAGGAGTCCCTCTTATGGTATATAGATTAGGAAAAGCCTTATAAAAATTATCTCCAGGAAATAGTGCTTTTTTTTCCGGTATCCAAACAAATATCTGGTCATTTGTTTCTCCTGGAGCATGGAAGAGTTTAATGTCTATGCCTGCTATTTTAACTTCTAGTGATTCTTTAAAGGTCTTTGTGGGAGGAAGGTAACCCGTTGTATTACCTTTTCTTCCAATTTCTAGGAAATGTCCTATGCCATTATTTTCTATTTTTTCTAGAGGGAAAGTTGAACCAAACATCCTGTTTGATCGTTTACTAATAGCTGGACGAAGAACACCGATTATACGATTTACATACTTCTCTGTACTTTCATGAGAATAAATCTCTGGATTATCATAGCTGTAGAATGCCTTTGCTCCAAAGGTATGGTCCCCATGGTTATGAGTATAGATTATTGCAGTAATAGGGTTGGAATTAATTTTAGAAAATAGTTCTCTTATTTCATTTCCTTTTTCAACACTTCCTGTTGTATCAATAATTATATTGCCCCCATGTCCTTCAATTAAGATAGAGTTTGCTAAAGAATAGCCTATGGCTACATGTATTCCCTTGGTAACTTCTATAATCTCTTTCTTAAATTCTAATGTATGAGCTATTAAATCTTCATTTGTTTCTATAGGGGTATTATCAGAAGTTTCATTGCGGCCGCATGTCACAAGAGAAAAAACTATTAGTACTATGAATAAATATCTCATCTCTCTAATAGATTATACCTTTAATACTTTCATCCATCTTCTAGATCTAAATCTTATTATAAGAAGGACTCCTTTTATAAAATAATCAGCTATAAGGGCCGAAAATATCCAAGCAAGAGACAGCCCTAAGTAATAAAACAAAAATGCTATAGGGACTCTAACTAGCAATAAACCTATTATTGTTATTATAAGAGGAGAGCGAGTATCTCCTGCCCCCCTTACTGAGCCTCCAAGAGCAAATTCAAGAGCCATAAAAGGTTGCATAATTGCCAACATCCAAACAAATATAACTGCATAGTTAACAACCTCTGCATCATTTATAAAAAAGGAAGCAATAGATCTAGAAAAAATTGCAAGAACTAGTCCCAAAACTCCCATTGATAACATTGTAAATCCGGCAGCTCTAAAGCCGCTCTTATAAGCACCATCAGGATCTTTAGCTCCCAAATATTGACCGGTGAGTGTTGAGCCAGCTATAGCAAAGCCCCACCCTACTGTAAATGAAAGCATCAAAACATTTACGCCTATGTTGTAAGCTGCTACTGCATCTGTTCCATACAAAGCTACAATCCAGAAAAAAGCTAACATTCCAAATTGGAATACAAATGACTCCATACCAGCAGGGTATCCGACTTCAAATAACTTTTTTAGTCTTTCAATTGACATTGATCCTTTATTTCCAATTGGGATGACAAGTTTTTTTCTGAACCATAAGGATAAGTAGATAACAGATCCAGTTGAAAAAGATATCCCCCCTGCCATAGCAGCACCAACAACACCCAAGTTGGGCATTCCATAATGTCCATTAACCAATCCTAATAGTAGATATATATTGAGAATATTTGTAAAAACACCTATATACAGAGGAGTCTTGACATCACCAGCTGCACGTAGTGCTGTGGAAACAACCATTGAAATAGAAAACACAGGTGTAAAAAAAATTATAATTAAAAGATAGGTCACAGCCAATTTTTTAGTTTCCTGATCTAAGCCGAAAATTCCAATAACTTCTTCTGCATAAAGCCATAAGAAGAAAGTAGTTAGTAATGAAAAAATAAAACATATTCCTACTGAAGCTCTCATAACTTGGGCTGCCTCTTCTCTATTACCCGAACCAATGGCTCTTGCTACCAAAGCTGTTGTTCCAGCCATAACAGCCATTATCAACGCTTGGAAAACCCAAAATATTCTCTGGCCAGTACCTACAGCAGCAACCGGACCAGCTCCTAAATTACCAACGGCTTTTATTGCTACAAGCCCAACACTTGCAAAAAGTAGATTATTTAATATTGAGGGCCAAGCTAGACCCCATACACTTAACGATTCAGGATGAGATACTTCTTCTGAATCTACTTTAGGGTGATTCGTATTTTGGTTTACCTTGGACATAAGAGTGGTTGGGCATACTATCATATATACTAGTAGACCTGCTGACTGGTACTCTCTAAACTTAGCTATATGGCAAAGTTATATTTTAATTACTCTTCTATGAATGCTGGAAAATCAACAGCTCTTCTTCAAGCCAATCATAACTACAAAGAAAGAGGAATGAATACAGTTTTGTATACATTTTTTGATGATGTAAGACATAAAAAAAATACAATAGTTTCAAGAATAGGATTGGAAGCTAAAGCATTTTCTTTCTCAACAGAAACAA
Organism: uncultured Gammaproteobacteria bacterium; assembly: GCA_964635015.1. Classification (GTDB taxonomy): domain Bacteria; phylum Pseudomonadota; class Gammaproteobacteria; order Magnimaribacterales; family Magnimaribacteraceae; genus CAJWPI01. Next base: position 30,686 of record CAZWMS010000001.1, read on the forward strand.
ATTTATTTAAAGAACTACAAGAAGTTGTAAAGAAGAAAAAAATTCATTGTTTGCTTATCGATGAAGCACAATTCCTCACGAAAAATCAAGTAAAAGAAATAGGTAAAATTGTTGATGAATTGGATATTCCTGTTCTTGCTTTTGGTATCAGAACTGACTTTCAAGGAGAGTTATTTGAAGGTAGTAAGTATTTATTAGCTTGGGCAGATAATCTCAAAGAAATTAAAACTGTTTGTTGGTGTGGTAGAAAAGCAACAATGGTGGTTAGGCTAGATAAAAATGGAAATATAGTCACTGAGGGGGAGCAGATAGAGATAGGAGGAAACGAAAAATACATTCCTCTATGTAGAGCTCATTTTAATAACAGAGATTTAGGGTAATTAAAGAATCCCAACAATAAAACCTGTCATACAAGAAGCAAGAAATCCAGCCCAAAGAGCTTTGATGCTAACAGCGATCAAATCTTTACGTCTTTCAGGTACCATAGCGCTCATGCCACTTAGAAGAATTCCTACACTGCTAAAATTTGCAAACCCGCATAAGGCATAAAGCATAATTAAATTGCTTTTTTCTGATAAGTTGTAAGAGTTAGTATCAGCAAGATATAAATAAGCTACAAATTCATTCAATATAGTTTTAATTCCTAATAATTCACCTGCTGAGTGAGACTCAGCCCAAGGGATGCCCATACACCAAGCTATAGGAGAAAACAGCCATCCAAAAATTCTTTCCATAGTCAGAGGTTGACCATAAATATCTGGCAGGACCCCTAAAGTTGCGTTAATTAAATAAACTAAAGCCATTACAACTATTAACATTGCAGCTACATTCAAGAAAATTTCTATACCTGCTTGTGTTCCTCGAGTTAAAGCATCCATGCTACTCGAGTACATTTTTGACGAGTCTTCAGCAGGAAAATCTGTCTTAGTATCACTTGGAATTATCATGTTGGCATACATTATTCCGGCTGGTACAGAAATAAGAGAGGCTGTTAAAAAATGACCTATTAAACCTTCTCCATAAACAGGTAAAAGCAAGGTTGTGTATATCACCATTACTGATCCTGCTATTGTAGACATACCAACTGTCATTAAAATTAACAGTTCATTCTTAGACATCGAAGATAAATAAGGTCGAACCAACAAGGGCGCTTCTACTTGTCCTAGGAAAACATTTGCCGTTGCGCCTAAACCTACTGGACCTCCTACATCAAGAGGTTTCTTAAAAATTAAAGAAAGAGCATTAACTAGTAAAGGCACTACCCTCCAGTGCCACAATAGTGCTGATATTGCTGACATGACAATAATTAAAGTTAAGCCACCAAAGGCAAAGATAAATGTACCTCCTTCGTTAATTATATTGAAAGGGGCATTGGGTGCATTATCAGCTAAATAACCAAAAACAAAGGCGGTACCATAATCGTTAGCTTCTTTTAGAACTATTACTCCTTTAGCTAACCATTTAAAGAAATCTTGTATTAAAGGTAATTTAATTAACATCAAAGCTAACAGTACTTGGAGTAAGATTGCACTCACAACATATCGGATCTTAATAGCTTTTATATTTTCACTAAAAAGTGCTCCCAATAGAAGTAGAATTAAAAAACCAATAAAAGGTTGAAGGTATTCCATAATTAAATTAATTTAATTTCTTTTAATCTTTGTTGCAGAAAGTCTTCTGCCAGTATAGTCTTTTGATACCTTCTTGGATTGTCTTCTGTACAAAATATATCTAAGGTCTCAATCAACCAATCAGGATTGGGATGCACAAAGAATGGTATAGAATATCTTGAGTTATTTTTAGATTGATCTAAGGGGGCAACTACCCTGTGTGTTGTTGAAATTAGCTTATGGTTAGTAAACCTTTGTAACATATCTCCTATATTGCACAACAAGATATCGTGATCTACACTAACTGGAATCCAATCTTTATTTTTATTCAGGATCTCTAATCCTGGTTGGTGACCTCCAATCAGTAGAGTTATTAGATTAATGTCCTCGTGGGCTCCAGACCTTTCACCTTTTTCAGAACCTTCTACTGGCGGGTAGTGAATGGATCGCATTACACTATTTCCCTCATTAGCACATTTAACAAAATAATCTCCCCCTATGTCTAGATAGTTGGCTATGGCCTTTAAAAGAGATTGTCCTAACAAATCAAATTGGTGAAAAAGTTCTGATATCTTTTCCTGAAAATTTTCTATTTCATTTACCCACTTATTTGCAGGCATCCATTTTTTAAATTTGTGCCCACTCTCAAGAATTCTACCTGTTTGCCAGAATTCTTTTAAATCTGCATCATAACCTCCTTTTGGGGTTTCAATCATCATTGGTGTATAACCTCTGGCACCCCCTAGATTTGGTTCAAAGAACTTCAATTTTTCTTCTTCTGGAAAGCTGAAGAATGTTTTAAACATTTCTAACACTTCAGTTGTTAAGGACTCTTCTATTGTGTGATTAGAAAATGCACAAAAGCCAGATTCTTCAAAGCTTTTGCCTATCTTATTACAAAATTCTTCAGGATTCTCTTCTAAAAGTTTGAGTGACAAAGTAGCAAATGGTGCAGACAATATAACAACCTCATGTAAATAAGAGTTAAAATTCTATACGAAAATTAAAGAAAATACTTAGTATATTATATGGTAAAAATCTATGGTTTTGGAAACGCATTAATAGATATTGAAATTTCTCTATCTGAACAAAAATTACTTTCCTTGGGAATTGCTAAAGGCAGTATGGTTCATATCAGTGCTGAGCAAAAGAATACATGGCTTAAAAGATTTAGTAGAGAAATAGTAAGCACTCAACCCGGAGGGTCAATTGCCAATGCTATTTATGCCGCCTCAAGTCAAAAATCTTACTGCACTTTTAGTTGCACTCTTGGAAATGATAAGGAAAAAGATCTTTTTTTAAATGGATTTGATAATGACCTTATTAATATATTCCATCAAAATTCTTATAAACAAACAGGAGTTTGTTTTATTTTTGTTACTCCAGACGGCGAAAGAACAATGGCATCTCATTTATCAGCAAATGAGGACCTAGTTCCTGGTTGTATAGATAAAAATTTTCTTTCTAAAAGTGACTGGTTAATTTTTGATGCCTTCTCTGTTTGTACAAAAAATGGATTTAAAACTGCTAAATATGCTTTAAATATTGCTAAAGAAAATAAATTAAAAGTTGGGTTTGGTTTAGCAGATATTAATTTAGTTGAATCAAATAAAAGTGAGATTTTGTGGGTTTTATCTCAATCGATAGACTTAATTGCAGGTAATGAAAACGAAATAAGTCTTCTAAAAGATTATATTCCTATTAATACTAATGTTCTTTGTTCTTTAGGTTCTAAAGGCTGTAGATTTAATTCCATATACGCCAAAGTAAATTCAAATGTAAATATAGTAAATACCAATGGTGCTGGTGACGCTTTACTAGGTATCTTCTTATCTTATATAGATAATTTAGCAACGGAAAAAGCTCTTAGGAAAGCAGTAGACTATGCAACTCAAGTGTGTCAAATTGGAGGTCCTCGTATATAAAAAAACGCCACTAAAAAAGTGGCGCTTTTTTTAAATGATTATCTTAGAACTTATAAGCAAAACCTAAGTTAATTGACCAAGCAGATTGTGCATCTAAGTTTCTTACATAGAAATTATCATCTGGATCTGTTCCTGAAATATTAAATTTACCGTCAGTAGAGCCATTGACTAAGATTTGCTTACTAACATTGTAGTTATACTCTTTAACAATACCCTGTTCATCGTCGATCATATTTAATAAATTCAGGACATCAAGATACACGACAACCTTGTGATCATTGAAGAGTTTAATATCTTGTGTAATTCTAAGATCTAATCTTCTCAACCATGGGCTATCAAAAGCGTTTCTTGGTGCGTAAGTACCCTTGTAAGATGCTAATGCAGTTGAATTAACTAATGCCATAACCTCATCCGCAACAGCGGGGCTGGAGAAATTAACTTTAGGATCAGATTGTCCCGAAGGTATATAAGCTAAAGCATTATCAGAATAAAATGCTGTTCCATTTATTCCATCTGCTACCCACCAATTAGGATCATCAAATAAAACACTATATGGCTCACCACTCTTAGCTATGTAAACCAAAGAAAATCTAGTGTCATTAGAGCCAATAAGTTGGGTAGTATAATCAAGGGTAGCTAAAAACTTATGTTCACTCATAAAGCTTGTTCTGGCAGCATCCATGTTTTCACCATCCCATCTAGGCATATAGTTGTAACTTGATTCAGCTTGAGAAGAAGTTAATCCATACACATCTGAGGCATCCATGGCCGTATATGCTGCCATAAATTTAACTCCATTTTCAAATTCAGTAGAAGCTGAAATAGTTAAGGCTTCCGTGTCACCTTGATCATCATTTGTTAACCAATAGTCTGATCTAGCTGTATTATAAACCCCTCTGCCGTCAAGAAGAGTTCCGTCTTTTCTTAGCCCTAAATCCCTGTAAAAGACACCTTTATCTATTTCATCTATGTTATATTCCAGAGTTAAATCCCAACCACTTGACAACATTACATCTAAAGCTATGTTAGATCTCCAAGAACTTGGTGCTTGAAAATCAGGATCTGTTCCTTGAGCATCACCAAACCAAGCTGATCTAACTTGATAGTTGCTAGTGGGCCCTAACCAGAAGAATTTTGGATCAGCTACGCTCGCTGCTGGCATATTGCCGATGGTGGAGCTATAAGACCTGAATCTATTGTAATCAGTCAAACCGCCTGATCTAGTATAAGCATTTGAATACCAAACATTTGGGATTCTTCCTAAGAAAAGACCTCTTCCTCCTCTTATGGTGGCGCTTGTAATTTTATCGCTATTAAATAAATTAGTAGCGTCGTAATTGAATTGCATCCTAGGTTGTATGAGATCAAAATCAAAAGCAGCATTGTTTGGAACGCCATTTCTAGCTAAAAAGTTTGGATTTAGTAAAGGTGTATCGGGTGTTTTAACGTTATCGTATCTCAGCCCGAAAGTAACAGTTAAATCATCATTGGCATCCCATCTGTTTTGAACATAAAAAGTATCTTTTTCTATACTGAATTTAGCAGCAACTGAATCTACAGCAGCATTTCCTGCTAAAGGAGTTTGGAATCTTAAGTAGCCCCATTCTCCAGCCTGGAAATCAGCTACACTACCAAAATGTATTTCTCCGTTATATCTAGCAATAAATAAATTATATACATCAGTCTCTTCCCTTTCATATCCAAAGGTAAATTCACTTTCCCCAGCATCATAAGTACCTTTGAAAGTAAAATAATCCGACTCGACATTGATAAAATTTGCTCCTCTATATCGGTCTCCGCCTAGAATTATATCGTCACAGTTATAGCTATTACTAGGATCACAAACTTCTACTGTAACTTCTGGAAAAAGATCGTCTCCCATTGAGCCGTCATCTTCTTCCATCTCGTAATTTGTATATTTAATCTTAGTTGAGAATTTATTTGTCCAGTCGCTATACAAAGTAACTGTTGACCTGTCTATTTCAACAGGTTTTCTATACCAATTATTACTGAAATGTCCTACTCCATAGTCTTGGGGCAAATCACTTTCACTACTAGATATATTCAATACACCTCTGTGGGAATCATTAAAGATCGCATTAATTTTTACCGTATATTCTTCGTGAGTCTCAGGAAAAGTTATCCCATTTAACCTTCCAGCATCATAGCCATAAGTGTTTTGGGCAATGGTCTTAATTTCATCTGCTATTGCAGCAGTTACATAATCTAGTTTATTTTGAGCATTGCTATCTGCTGTACCATATAAAGCCGGTAAAGCCTTCTCAAAATCTTCATATCCTACAAAGAAAAATAATCTGTCCTTAATTATGGGTCCTGAAAAAGTTAGTGTAGTTGTCTCTTCTTCAAACTCAGGAAAATCATTTCCATTTGGATCTTCACCTACATTATCTTCATTTCTCTCTGAATAATATACACTTCCATGAAAATCATTTGATCCTGACTTAGTCACTACAGCTATAGATCCTCCAGTAGTATTTCCTCTGGAAGCATCATATGGGGTAACATCTATTGATATTTGATCTATAAAATCTATGGAAACAGGATTTCTCATAGTTCCAAAACCATTCGCATTTAATCCAAAAGGGTCATTAAAGCTAACACCATCTATCGAAAAATCATTAAACCTATTATTAGCACCCATAACTGATATCTGAGTATCTCTACTTGAGGCACTATTGATAGATACCCTGGGGTCAAGTTTTGCAAAATCTGCTACAGATCTATTTATGGTTGGAACCGCGTCAATGTCGTCTCTTGTAAGCAGGGTTCCTGTACCCACCTTAAATACACCTGAACCTGCTTGTGCTGTTACTACAATTTCATCAGCTGCTGCTTTCTTTAAGGTTACAGATATCTCTCCAGATTTAGCCATCTTTAGATAAAGTCCTTGTAGTTTTTCAGAATTAAAACCAGGAGCAGATACTGTTACAGCATATGGTCCTCCTACTGGTAAGAAGGCAAGAGAGAAGTTACCTTCAATTCCTGAAGTAGTTGCTTTGGTAAATCCAGTTGGTATATGTTCTACAATAACAGATGCCCCAGGAACGTTCACATTACCTTTTAAAGATGAAGTGGTATCAACATCTGAATAAATGGAAATTGAAGCAAAAGCAAGAAATAAGATTAAATAGAAACGTTTGAATATTGAATTAAGCATAATCTCCCCTTTATTAAAGTTAACTAACTAAAAAATTTCTATATTACTTTTCATAATAATTTTCTAATAATACACCTCTTGAACCAACGAAAATAGTTAAAATATGAAAATAGATAAAAAAAATTAGATGAGTATATTTTTTCAAATTAATAGCTTTCAAGACAATCTGGGTATTTTAAAAAATCCATACAGTTTTCTCGTTAAAAATGAAGTTAAACCAGAGCAAGTAAATGGTATTTTTCTTTATTCAAAAGCAACAAAAGTTGTTTATTCAGATAAGATGAACCAAATAACATCCTTTTCAAAAAAAGAAAATATTCCTATCTATGTCTGCATAAACTCCTTAATCAGGCATGGAAATAAATTGAAAAAAAATGAAAATATAGATGGTCATTTACTAATAGTCTCTGGTCTAGGTCAGCTTATTGAAGGTATCCTAAAGAGCGAAAAGACAATAATAATTGGTTCCTTGTGAAAAAATTTCTATTTCATAATACTACCTGTCCGAAGCATAAATACATGGCAGAGGAAAGATTAAACCTGTGTATTGGTGCTGCTATCTTTGAGCAGGAAGTAGTAGTGGTTTTTTCAAATAATACTCTGAAAGATATCCAAAAAAAAGCTTCAAGAGAATTTAATTCTCTAATTTCTCTACTTTCAGAAAAAACTACTCTATTCTTAGGTGATGAAAATACAGAGCACGTAGAAGATACCAACGCCAATGAAGATGTCTTCCAATTAATATCAGCAGGAGAAATACATAACTTAAAAGAAAAATCTGATTATTTTATTGAATTTTAATGTCTCTTTAATTAAAAATAATTTTTTAATGCTTTAGGTATCTTGAAGTCCCCTTCTTTAGTCTGGTGATTCTCAACTAAAGCTATAAGGGTTCTTCCTATAGCTAACCCTGAACCATTAATTGTGTTAAGAAGTTCAGTTTTATTTGTACTAGTATCTTTCCATCTGGCTTTTATTCTTCTTGCTTGAAAATCTCTAAAATTTGTACAAGAAGATATTTCTCTATAAGTATTTTGAGAAGGAATCCAGGCTTCTATGTCGTATGTTTTTGAAGCACTAAAACCTAAATCAGCTGTACACAAACTTACAACTCTATAAGGTATTTCAAGTGCTTGTAGAATAGCTTCAGCATGATAAGTTAGTTCCTCTAAAGCCTTGTCTGAATCCTCTGGTTCTACAGCTTGAACTAGCTCAACTTTTTCAAATTGATGGAGTCTCATTATGCCTTTGGTGTCTTTTCCATAACTTCCTGCTTCTCTTCTAAAACAAGGCGTATGACATACCCATTTAATGGGAAGATCTTTTGAATCCACTATTTTATCTCTTAATAAATTAGTTACTGGAACTTCTGCTGTAGGGGCAAGATAGAATTTTTGATTCCCTTCTATCTCAAACAAATCTTCTTCAAATTTTGGAAGTTGACCAGTACCCACTAAAGACTCCCTATTGACTATGTAAGGAACATATACCTCTTCATAAGAGTGTTTATTTAGATGTATGTCCATCATAAATTGAATGAGGCTCCTTTGTAGTTTTGCATATTTATTTTTCAAAACCATAAACCTAGACCCGGCGATTATTGTTGAGCCTTCAAGATCTATTGATGACGAAATTTTACCTATTTCCACATGGTCTTTGGGAGTAAAATTGAACTTAGGAATCCTTCCCCATTTTCTAAGTTCTTTGTTTTGTGATTCATCTTCTCCTTCAGGGACGTCATCATCCGGAAGATTGGGTATATCAAGCAAGAAATCCTCAATGTGCTCAAGAATAGAAATTAACTCTCCTGACAGTTTTTTTATAGACTTAGTGGTTAAGGCTGCTTCCTTCTCTAGATGTTTAGTTTCTTTTTTTTCCCCCTTAAGAATACCTATTTGTTTTGAAAGGTTATTTAAAGAAGACTGAAGATCTTCAGTCTCAATTTGAATTTTCTTTCTTTTCCCGTCTAAAGAATTCCACTTACTCAAGTTAAAGGTGTAATTTCTTCTCTTTAAGAGTTCTGATATTTCTTCAGGAGAATTGCGTATTTTCTTTTGATCAAGCATAAAAAGTATTTTATTCTAAAATGCTTTTATGTCTAACAACATCTATTCCTGAGGGTGCTTCAAAGCTGAACTGCTTATCATTAATTTCTTGATAAGAAATGTTATCAAAGTCTATTGAAATAACTTGACCAAAAGCATCCTTGTAGACAAAACCTGTAAGGTCTTTATTTTTGATTTTAATTTTTACCCAATCTATTTGGCTACTAAAATTATTAAAACGAACTTTGCAACTGATTTGGGTTTTTATTTTTAAACAGTCTTCAAAAATAAAGCTGTCTTTAAGATCCTGTCTATCTAATGTTAGAAGACCTATGGGAGTTTCTTTAAGGAGATTTTCTACAGGATGAATGTCCAATTGATCTAATTCTTCATCGTATATATAAAGCTCTTCTCCATTAGAAACAATCAATTCATTAAATGGATAATCATAAGATAATTTAAATCTTCCTAGTTTTCTATCAGCCAGCAAATTACCTGAAATGATTCTTTCTTGATTATTTTTTACAGTCTTTTGTTGAAGTGAAGCAGAAAAGAAGTTCTTTGAGGAAAAAAAGTCTAAAAATTCTTCTTTTTCTAATGAGGTTGAAGATAGAAAAGAACATATTAAAACTATCGAAGAAAGAAGTATTGATTTCAATCTATTCCTCTGGAGGTGCTGGAACTAAAACTTCTCTATTGCCACTTGAAGACATGGCACTAACAATCCCAGCTCCTTCCATAGTTTCTATTATTCTAGCAGCTCTGTTATATCCTACCCTTAACCTTCTTTGAACTGCGGAGATAGAGGCTCTTCTAGATTCAGTTACGAAAACTACTGCTTCGTCATATAACTCATCACTTTCTCCATCTAAGTCTTCTGAGCTATCACTAGACAGACTCGGCATTCCAATCACTGCTCCTACTTCTTTGGTAACTTCATCAACGTATGTAGCCTTGCCTTTTTTTCTCCAATCCTCTGCGACTCTTTTTACTTCATCATCTCCTACAAAAGCCCCATGCACTCTTTGAGGTATGGATGTACCTGCTGCAAGATAAAGCATGTCTCCTTTGCCTAACAATTGTTCGGCACCTCCCTGATCAAGTATTACCCTTGAATCCATTTTTGATGCTACTTGAAATGCAGTTCTTGCTGAGATATTGGCTTTTATCAGTCCAGTTATAACATCCACAGAAGGTCTTTGAGTTGCCAACAGCATATGTATTCCAGCTGCTCTAGCTTTTTGTGCAATTCTGGCTATCAATTGTTCTGCTGTTTTTCCTACTATCATCATCAAATCAGCTAACTCATCAACAGCCAAGACAATATTGGGCAATTCCTCCAAAGTTGGAGGTATAGTTTGATCATCTTCACCTTCCTTCTTCCAAAGAGGGTCAACTAGAGGTTGACCAGCTTTTATGGAGTTAAGGACTTTCTTGTTGTAACCGTTTAGGTTTCTAACTTCCAGTTCAGCCATCAATTTATATCTTCTTTCCATTTCATTAACACACCATCTCAAACCACTAGAGGCCTCCTTCATATCTGTGATTACGGGACATAAGAGGTGAGGTATATCTTCATACACAGAAAGTTCCAACATCTTTGGGTCAATTAAAATAAATCTTACTTGTTGAGGGCTGGCCTTAAATAAAATACTCATGATCATGGAATTTATAGCTACGGATTTACCTGATCCCGTTGTTCCCGCCACTAAAATATGAGGCATAGAGCCTAAGTCTGCAACTACTGCCTGACCGCTTATATCTTTTCCTAGAGCTATGGTTAAAGGAGATTTTGATTCATCATATTCAGGGCTTAATAAAACTTCACTTAGGAGTACTTCTTGTCTATCTTCTCTAGGTACTTCTATCCCTATAGTATCTCTACCTTCAATTACCTCAACAATTCTCACGCTTGTTTTAGAAAGAGATCTTGCTAAATCTTTATTGATATTAGAAATCTGGTTGACCTTCAATCCACTAGGTAATTTCAATTCTAGTCTAATGACTACTGGACCTGGCTGGATAGACTCAACTTTGACTTCATTGATTCCATATTCAGATAATTTATTAACTACTAGCTCTCCTAAATGCTGAAGAGAAGATTGTGAGGTTTCACTAGACTTTTCTGCTAACTTTTCATCTAGAAGTGATAATTTAGGAGGCTTTGATGGCTCTTTCGATTCAAACAACTCCTCTTGTTTCTCTTGATGAGCTCTTTTGCTTGTTTCTAATTCATTTTTTGGTTCTATTACTTTTGGTGGAATAACTTCTTTCTTCTTAATGGTTTCTTCTAGAACTTTTTTTTGTCTCTCTAATTTTTCCTTTCTTAATAATTGCCTTTGTCTTATGTTTGCAAAGAATTCAGAGCTTCTTTCTCCAAAGTCACCACCAATAGATTTAAAAAAATTTTGGAGGCTTAAAATCAGGGCTGTCCAAGAAACTTCTAGTGATAAAGTTAAACCTAATAAGAATAAAGTTATAAACAATAAACTACTTCCAACAAAACTTAATGGAATAAGTGTATAAGAAGAAATAATAGAACCAACTAAGCCGCCGCCCTCCTCCGGTAAAAAAGTCTGTCCAGGTTCAAGAAAAATTGTTATTAAAGTTGAACCGGAAATAAGAACTAAAAACCAACCAAAAATCTTTAAGCCTATTAATCCAGAGTAAGTGTCTATAGGATTTATAGGTTTTCTGGAAAATAAGAAGTGAGATATAAGAGGCCAAAGAAGCCAATAAACTAGTATATAGGCCATGTATCCTACTAAAGTAAATAAAAAACTACTTAAGTAAGCACCCCAAGAACCAACGGCATTTCTAATTTCGTTAGACTCTGTTATTAACCCGCTTGAAAAAGATTCACTAAATAAACTAGGGTCTTGGGGAGAATAAGTAACTAAGGATAAAATGATAAAAATGCCAAAGAAACCCTGAACTATCAGCCAAGATTCAAAAATTAATTGATTTAATTTAATTCTAGAAATAGAGACTGCTTGATCAGCTGTTTTTTTTGTTGCTTGAGACTTTCTTGCCACTTAATTAACTTGTTTTATCTATTGTATAGATTAATTATTACTAGTTCTAACTTTCAATAATATGTAAATTGACAATCAAAGTTATAATTAACCATTATGGAAGACAAAATATTAAAAAGAAAACTCTTAATTTTAGGTTCTGGACCAGCGGGATATACGGCAGGAGTCTATGCAGCGAGAGCTGGTCTCAACCCTTGCCTTATAACAGGTATGGAACAGGGTGGTCAACTAACCACTACTACAGAAATAGAGAATTGGCCGGGAGATAGTAATGACTTAAAAGGTCCTGAATTGATGGAACGAATGCTTAAGCATGTTGAATCTCTAGAAGTAGAAGTAATTTCTGATCATATTGAAAAAGTTGAGTTAATAAAAAGTTCTTTCAAGTTAAAAGGGAATGTTAATACCTACTCTTGCGCAGCATTAATTATTGCTACTGGTGCTTCAGCCAAATACCTTGGATTACCATCAGAGCAAAAATATTTAGGAAGGGGTGTAAGTTCATGTGCAACTTGTGATGGATTCTTTTACAAAGAGAAAAAAACGGTTGTAGTGGGAGGCGGAAACACTGCAGCTGAAGAGGCACTTTATCTTTCAAATTTATGTTCCAAAGTCTTTATAATTCATAGAAGGGATAAATTAAGAGCAGATAAAATACTTCAAGAAAGATTGTTTAAAAAAGAATCAGATGGAAAGATTGAGTTTCTTTGGAATCATGTTTTAGAGGAAGTATTGGGTGACGAAAATCTAGTTACAGGGGTGAAATTAAAAGAAGTAAAATCTAATAAAATAGTAGAGTTAGAGGTTGAAGGAGTGTTTATTGCAATAGGACACAATCCAAACACCTCTATCTTTGATGGTCAATTAAAAATGAACAATGGATATATTAAAGTTAAATCAGGAAATGAAGGCAGTGCAACTTCAACAAGTGTTAAAGGTGTTTTTGCTGCAGGAGATGTCTCTGACCATGTATATAGGCAAGCAATAACCTCTGCTAGCTCTGGGTGCATGGCAGCCCTTGATGCTGAAAAATATTTATCTGAAAATTAATGAAACATTTACAAATTAAAAAAGAAGGCCATATATGTTGGGTTTATTTAAATAGACCTAAATCGCTGAATGCTCTCAATACTGAAATTCTTAAAGAGCTAACTGAGTTTAATTCTTCTTTAAGGGAAGATCTTGAATCTAGAGTAGTAATTTATACTGGCTCAGGAGAAAATTTCTCCTCTGGGGCTGACTTAAAAGAAAAGCGAAAACCAGTTACTAGACTTGAAGCTTGGAGAAATAATTTCGGTAAACCTGCTATTCAGTCCTTCCTAGAAATAGATCAAATTACCATTGCAGTTATAAATGGATATTGTCTTGGCGGAGCAGCCTGCATTGCTTCAGCCTGTGACTTTAGGATAGCTTCTGAAACTGCAGTGCTAGGATATCCTGAAATCAATCTAGGTATTAACCTTAACTGGCTGGGCCTCCCCTTGACAGCAAGGCTAATAGGACCAGCTAAAGCAAAAAAAATAGTTATTGGAGGAGAGAATGAGAATGCACATACTCTTCTAGACTGGGGATTTTATGATGAAGTTCATCCTAAAGAAAAATTATTGGAAGCTTCTGTGAAGATGGCAAACTTATACGCTTCCAAGCCTCCTATAGCAGCTCAAATGATTAAGAGAAGTATTAATAAGTTGATATATTCAGGGGATGATTCAATTATGCACATGGATTATGATCAAACTCTTTTAACTTATGAAACCAACGATAGAAAAGAAGCTATAAAGTCTTTCTTCGAAAAAAGAGATCCAAAGTACAAGGGGGATTAGGGATTAAACTGATCCTTTTATTAACAAATTTCTTGCTTCTTCGTATTCTTTAACTAGTTCATCAACAGCTTCTTTAACTGTTGGTACTTCATGTAAATTACCAATACCTTGCCCTGATCCCCAAATATCTTTCCAAGCCTTTTTTTGATTATCTCCTGGACCAGAACTGAAGTTCATATCATGTTTATCAGCATGAGGTAAGTTATCTGGATCAAGTCCTGCTTTAACTACACTGGGTTTAAGGTAATTCCCATTAACTCCTGTAAAAGTAGCAGAATACATAATGTCATTAGCACTACTGTCAACAATCATTTCTTTATAACCTTCACTGGCATTTGCTTCTTGTGTAGCTATAAATCTAGTACCAATATAGGCTAGATCAGCTCCCATTGCTTGAGCTGAAAGAACAGAAGCCCCATGAGAGATACTTCCCGATAAAACTATAGGCCCATCAAAAAATTCTCTTACTTCCCTAACTAATGCAAAAGGACTTAGAGTACCAGCATGGCCTCCAGCTCCAGCACAGACAAGAATAAGGCCGTCTGCTCCCTCATCAATTGCTTTTTTTGCATGTCTTATATTTATAACGTCATGTATCACAGCACCACCATAACTGTGCACAGAATCAACAACGAATTGAGGAGCTCTTAGACTTGTAATAATTATTGGGACTTCGTGCTCCACACAAACTTCCATATCGTGCTCTAAACGATTATTAGAGTGATGACATATCTGATTAACCGCAAATGGAGCTACTATCTCTTCTGGATTATTGTTCTTATAGTCATTCAACTCTTTCTTCATCATGGTGATCCATTCACCAAGTTTTTCTTCAGGTCTTGCATTCAATGCAGGGAAAGAACCCATGATCCCAGCTTTGCACTGTGCAAGAACTAATTCAGGATAAGAAACAGTAAATAAAGGAGCCCCTATTACAGGAATTCTTGTTTTATCTTTTAAAAAACTGACTACATCCATGTTTTTATCTTATTGACTTGATACCCAGAAATACATTGCAACTGTCAAGCATGCAATTATAAGAAGAGCAGCCATTGCGTCGACTTTACTATCTTCTTGGTCTTCTATCTTTTTCTTAGTATCTAAATCTGACATCTTTCTCTCATTTATATTTTTACTAACACTCTACCTACTTGATTTCCAGACAATATGCTTTCGATTTCTACTTCAAGATTTTCTAGAGAAACTTCTTTAGTAATTTTATCAAGTCCCTCTAAAACCCAATCATGAGCGAAATGTTCCCATATATGGTCTTTATTTTTTAAAGGAATTTCAACCGAGTCTATCCCTATTAACGCATTGCCCCTCAAGATAAACGGAAAGATAGAGCTTTCAAATGAAGGACCTCCTACCAACCCACTACACGCAATAGCACCCCCTGGACTTAAAGATGTTAGCAAAAGACTTAATATTTCGCCGCTGGCTACGTCTACCCCTACATCCCATAAACTTTTTCCAATTGGTTTTCTGGCAGTTTCAGCAAGTTCTTCCCTACTTAAAATACTAGAAGCTCCTATAGAGTGTAGAAAATCTGATTGGTCATTCTTACCCGTCACTGCTGTAACTTCGGATCCGAGTTTTGATAAAAGCATGACTGCCAGAGAACCTACACCTCCTGTAGAACCAGTGACAACAGACTTAGTGTCTTTAAAACCTAGATATTCTCTAAAATTATCTAGTGCATGAATAGACAAACCTGCGGTTAATCCAGCAGTGCCTAAAGACATAGAATGTTTAGTGCTTAACCCTTTTGGCAAGTGAATTACCCAGTCTATAGGTACTCTTATATATTCCCCAAATCCCCCTGAAGTATTCATTCCTAAATCATATCCCGTCACTATGACTTTATCTCCTTCTTTGAAATCTCCCACTTTGGACTCAACTATTTCACCAGTTGCATCTATTCCTGGGGTATGGGGATAGTTTCTAGTTACTCCGGGGATACCCGAAGCAGACATAGCGTCTTTGTAATTTAATGAAGAATATTCAACCTTTATTAATAAATCTCCTTCTGGAAGGTCTTCAAATTTTTTTTCAATTACTGATAAATTAAATCTACCGTTTTCCTCAGAAGCTTCCAGAGCCTTGAAAGTTTTACTCATAACAAACCTTTAATTAATTAATAAATCTATTCTTATTAAGGATGTCTAAAATTTTATAAACACTCTTTTCTAATACAGTTTCTATTAAAGAAGCAAATTTAGCAGAGAGAGGTTTTTTTTCAAAATATTGAATTTCTAGAAGTTTAAATTTTTCAGATAAATTAAGGAGGTAATCATCTGATGTCGCTATCTCATCAATTAACCCTAGTTTTTTTGCTTTATCTCCTTGCCAAACTTCTCCTGTAGATACTTTAGTCACTTTTATTTTTGAACGATTCTCTTTAACAAAATCTTTAAAAACAATATGTAACTCTTCTAATTCTGAAATAAACTTATCTCTTCCTTTCTTGGTATTCTTTCCAAGCGTTGTTAAAGTCCTTTTAAATTTTCCAGCTGTATGCATCTCAATATCTATGTTCTGCTTTTTAAGCAACCTATGGAAATTAGGAAGTTGAGCTATTACACCTATAGAGCCAACTATTGCCCAAGGAGCTGCTATTATTTTGTTAGCTACACATGACATCAGATAGCCGCCACTTGCAGCTACTTTGTCAATGCATACTGTTAGGTTAATTTTACTATTAACTAATCTCTTAAGTTCTGCAGCACATAGCCCATAGGCATAAGCAGAACCTCCCCCACTTTCGACCTTTAAAACTACTTCTTTACATTTAACTTTAGAAGAAAGAATTGCATTTATTTCTTGTTTTAGTTTGTCCACTCCAGAAGCTTGAATATCTCCTTTAAAATCCAAAACATATACTATTTCTTTTGGCTTCTTCTTAAGTTCTTTCTTTTTCTGTTTAGATCTTTCTTTTAAGAAACTCTTATAGTCTTTAGCTCCCATTGCAGCGCCTTTTAAACTTACCCCTATCTCTTCAAGCTTTTCTGATAAATTTTTTACAACTATCCTGCCTTTATCTGAATCTAATTTATTCTTTTTAGAATTAGCTATAACCAAGATGGGAATCAATATAGCAACAAGAACTGTTACTACTTTTAAAAGAAAGAATGCATAAGATAATAGTAAATCAATCATCATATTATTTAGGAGCCATCCTTATTCCACCATCCAACCTAATGGTTTCACCATTAAGGAAGGGATTTTCTACTATATGTTTTGCTAGTGAAGCATATTCTTCTGGTAAACCCAATCTTTTAGGAAATTGAGTCATCTCTATTAATGGGAGTCTTACTTCATCTGTAGCCATGGACATCATTGGA
Source organism: uncultured Gammaproteobacteria bacterium (assembly GCA_964635015.1). Classification (GTDB taxonomy): domain Bacteria; phylum Pseudomonadota; class Gammaproteobacteria; order Magnimaribacterales; family Magnimaribacteraceae; genus CAJWPI01. The sequence goes on from CAZWMS010000001.1 coordinate 47,646, forward strand.
GTATCAAATATCCCTGGAGCTATAGTGTTCACCCTAATACCCATTCTGGCTAAATCTCTTGCAATCGGCAAGGTCATTCCTACCACTCCCCCTTTACTAGCGCTGTATGCTGCTTGGCCAATTTGACCGTCAAAAGCTGCGACTGAAGCTGTATTAATTATTACTCCACATTCGCCATCTTTCTCTGGCTTGTTTTTTCCCATTTCTACTGCGACCAGCCTAATAACATTAAAAGTACCAGTGAGGTTAATATCTAATACTGTTTTAAAATAATCAAGAGGGTGTGCGCCATCTCTTCCAACAGTTTTACTTGCACTTCCTATACCCGCACAATTTATTGCTATATGTATAGCTCCAAATTTCTTCATAGTAGCATCAATTGCAGAAGCTACCGAGCCTTCATCAGTTACATTGGCAGTATAAAAAGAGGCTTCTTTGCCTAAAGATTCTAGTTCTTTTTTAGCATTTTCTTCATTTAAGTCTAAAAGCATAATTCTTGCTCCTTCTAAACTAAGAGCTCTTGCTGTTGCAAGACCTAGACCAGATGCTCCACCTGTAATTAATGCTACTTTTCCTGAAACCTTCATAATTTCTCCTAAGAACTTAAAGAAGAGTCGCATCTTACACGATAAAACCTTCTAAAAAAACCTAACAAATATATGCACCTTGATTGGAGCTATATGCACCATTAGCAAGCATTAATACAGAAAAGATCATATAAAACATCTCTAAATATATAAAAAGATTGGTATATAACTTGCATAAATAAGTATGAGATCATCATAAATTAAAGAATAGGAGATATTTATTATGAAAATTTTTAAATTAATATTGATTTATTTATTAACTATTAATTTTTCTTCCCTATCAGCAGCAGAATTTGAGTCAAATGTCGCGATAACTTCAGACTATATATGGAGAGGGTGGACGCAGGGTAATGAAGATCCTTCAATCTCCGGAGGTTTTGACATAACAGGAGACAATGGATTATATTTTGGAACCTGGGCTGCAAGTGTCACAGGAGGAACTGAACTAGACTATTACTTTGGTTATGCAAATGAGACTGAAGATGGGTTTGGCTATGATATTGGATATATAGGATATACATATCCCCAGCATGATTCAGCTCTTGGCCTAGACTGGGATTTCGAAGAAATTTATTTAGGTTTATCATATAGTTTTTTTGGACTTATTTACTCTTCAGGGCAGGATGATGCAGAAGATAATTTAGAGTTTTCTTTATCACTTGGAGAAAGCGGCTTAGCTGCATCATTTGGACAATACGATAATATCGGGGACTACTACTCTATAACTTATGATCTCCCTATTAAATTGGCTGGATTAGCAGTTTCTCTAGGTTATAGCGATCTAAGTGCAGATGGAGACTCTACTCTTGATGAAGATGGATTTTTTATAACCTTTTCTATGTAATTAATAGCAAAGCAAAAAAGCCAGAAGAGAATCTAGCTTTTTTGCTTGTTGATCAGAGGTGCGGCATAGGTAAGTAATATCTTTTCTCTCACGACAATATCTTGATCTATTAATCTCGACATTAATAATTTATTTGTTTCTTCAGAGAGTAGAGATTCATCAAATATTCCATATTTGCTGTCTCGTTTAGAAAGTTCGTAGGCAGCTGCATGGTTAATTGGCCAAAGCTTAAAATTTTGAATAATTTGTTTGTCTATAACTCTAACTAAATCAGCCATTTCACCTTTAAATCCTTTGAGAGATTTACATATGTGAAGATGAACTCTTCCTTTTTGTCCTATAATTCCTTGAATAAGTTCATTGATACCGCGTTCATTGTTCTCTCCTTTTGATAAACTTCCCAATTCTTTCCAACGCTTTGCTTTTACTCCGTCTAAAGGGTCAAGTTCATAAGAAATAACAATGGGGGTTAGGTTTACTTGTGAAACCCACTCTTCTATAGAATGTTTCTTCCTTTGATCTAAGTGGAGCATTTTCAGTACAGCTTCATCAGTAAAGTCATTTCCATCTATTGCTCTTCCTTCTTTCTGAGCTATCCAGACGCTCTCTTTGTCTTTTTCTATAGAGAGGTTTATATATTTAGACAATCTAGAAAGTTTCTTGAATGTTTCTTTTGCGCCAGATATATTTCTATGCACAACGAAACTTTTATTTAATCTCATAATTTTTTCTGCATATCCTCCATCCAATAGATTGTCTCCTATTGCAATCCTTACAGTATCGTTCTGTCTTTGAAAAAGAAAAAAATTTAAGAAAAGAGAATCAAGTGAAATATCGCGATGATTACCAATAAATATTGTCGGCTTTTTTAAAAAGTTTTTTTCCCCTGAAATAGAAAAACCTAAAGTTGTATTGTTTATCATAACTTCTACCAGTGGAGCGAGAGATGATTGAAAGCCCCTTATCGACTTTGCCTCTCCAAAGATACTTTTAAACTTATTTCTTATAAGATTTCTTGTAAACCCTATAAATATCTTGGAAAGAGTTGGATAGTTAATTTTGGCCAAAGCTTCAAAAAGATTTTTATCTTTCAAAAGACCAAATACTACTTTCTCTACCTCTTCATCATGGAAGGGTCTTATAGATTTAAAGGGATCATTCAAATTTAGCTTTAATCTAAGTTAAGAGGCTAATCATTATTCCTGCTGCTATTGTTGAACCTATAACTCCTGCAACATTTGGACCCATAGCATGCATTAAAAGAAAATTTTGTGGGTTTTCTTCCAAACCCACCTTATTTACTACTCTAGCAGCCATAGGAACTGCAGAGACACCTGCAGCACCTATAAGTGGATTAATTTTAGTTGTTGAAAAAACATTCATTAATTTAGCCATTAATACTCCACTGGCAGTACCAATAGAAAAAGCAATAGCTCCCAATAAAAGAATTCCTAAAGTTTCTAACTCCAAGAATCCTTCTGCTTTTAACTTTGATCCAACTGAAAGTCCCAAAAAGATTGTAACTATGTTAATGAGTGAGTTTTGAACAGTATTACTTAATCTATCAACTACTCCAGATTCTCTCATTAAATTCCCCAGGCAAAACATTCCTAATAAAGGTGCTGAAGCAGGAAGAATTAAAGCTACAATCAAAACAAGTAATAAGGGGAAAAGAATTTTTTCAACTTGACTTACCTGTCTTAACTGAACCATCTGAATTTTTCTTTCATTTTTATTTGTAAACAAACGCATTATTGGGGGTTGGATTAATGGTACCAGGGCCATATAAGAGTAGGCTGCTACCGCAATAGCTCCTAATAAGTCAGGTGCTAATATACTAGAAACATAAATAGCTGTTGGCCCATCAGCTCCTCCAATTATCCCTATAGCAGCAGCATCTCTAATAGAAAATTCTACAACTCCAAGAATAGAAAGCCCCACAGCGCCGAAAATTGTAACGAAGATTCCTACTTGTGCTGCAGCACCAAGTAACATGGTTTTAGGATTAGCTAATAAAGGTCCAAAATCAGTTAATGCACCAACTCCCATAAAGATGATTAAAGGAAAAGCTGTTGTCTTAATACCACTTTCATAAAAGAAATATAATATTCCTCCTGGATCTGCCAAACCTGCTTCAGGGATATTGGCTAATAAACCTCCGAATCCTATAGGTAAAAGAAGAAGTGGTTCAAATTTTTTAGAAATAGCTAAATACAAGAGAAGTAAACATATGAATATCATGCTCACTTGGCCAAATGACAATTTTGTTATTCCTATAATTGAAAAAATTTCCATATATTAAGTAACAAGCACCATATCCTGATCTACCTCAACTTCGTCACCCTCTGAAATTAGAATTGAATCCACTACTCCTTCGTAAGTTGATTGAACTTCCGTTTCCATTTTCATTGCCTCTAGTACAACTATTACTTGCCCTGATGATATTTTATCTCCTTTGGCAACTAAAACTTTGTGAACATTTCCTGAAAGAGGACTCTTTATACTGTTACCCAAAGAACTTTCATCTTTCTCCGCAACATCCTTAGGTTTATTTAAAGCTCCTTGATCTAATATTTCAGCTTCAGAATTAGATACATGAACATTAAATTTCTTTCCCTCAACCTCTACTGAGTAAAAACCATCACCTTTATCCAAAACTGTAGAGGGGTTTTCCTCAAAAAAAGTCTTGTCATTTCTGTTACAGAAAAATTTTTCTGCTACTTTTGGAAAAATAGAATATATAAGTAAATCTTCATCAGAATTTAAATCAGCATCAAAATTTAATTCTTTGTGTTTCTTATTAAAACTTTTATTTAAATTATCTAATTCGGGTTCTATTAAATCAGCAGGTCTACATTCAATTAGTTTTTTGTCCCCTATGGCTAATTTTTGTACATCCTTATTAACCTCTGCTGGTGTTTTTCCATAAGCTCCTAAAAGGAGATCTCTAGTCTCTTTGGAAATATTTTTGTATCTTTCTCCTGCCATAACATTTAAAACAGCTTGGGTTCCTACTATTTGCGATGTAGGTGTTACTAGTGGAATAAAACCTAAATCTTCTCTTACTTTAGGTATCTCCTCAAGGACTTCATTTAACTTATTGCTAGCTCTTTGTTCTTTTAATTGATTCTCCATGTTAGTAAACATCCCTCCCGGTACCTGAGCTACCAATATCCTTGAATCTACTCCTTTCAGTGAGCCTTCAAATTTAGAATATTTAGCTCTAATAGATCTAAAATATGCGGCTATCTCTTCAAGAACTTGTAAATTTAAACCTGTATCTCTTTGCGTTTCTTGAAGAATAGCTACTAGTGATTCTGTTGCAGAATGGCCATATGTCATACTCATAGATGAAATTGAAGTATCAACATTGTCAATACCAGCTTCAATTGCTTTCAAAGCAGTAGCTGTAGACATTCCAGTTGTTGCATGACTGTGCATGTGAATGGGGATATTGAGGCTTTCTTTTAAGTTAGAAACAAGTTCATATGCCACATAAGGTTTAAGAAGGCCAGCCATATCTTTAATGGCTAGAGAGTGGGCACCAAGATCTTCTATTTCTTTAGATAAATCAATCCAAGTTTGGAGGGTATGAACTGGGCTTATTGTATAAGATATAGTTCCTTGCGCATGCTTATCATTCTCTATAACTGCTTCTATAGCTGTCTTGAGATTCCTTACATCATTCATAGCATCAAATACTCTGAAAACATCCACCCCATTTTTTACACTCACATCAACAAATTTTTTGACCACATCGTCAGCGTAATGTCGATATCCAAGTATATTTTGACCTCTTAACAACATTTGTTGGTTTGTATTCGGCATAGCTTTCTTTAATTCTCTTATTCTTTCCCAAGGATCTTCCCCTAAATATCTTATGCAAGCATCAAAGGTAGCTCCACCCCAAGATTCAACAGACCAAAATCCGACGCTATCAATTTTCTCAGCTATAGGTAACATATCATCTAATCTCATACGAGTAGCAAAAAGAGACTGAGACGCATCTCTAAGGACTACATCTGTAATGCCAAGTGGTTTATCTGATTTCATCTTTATTTATTCTTATTGTGGAATTGTATTGCTGCTTCCTTTGCTACCCTTCTGAAAGTTGAGTCATCAGGCTCATCTTCAGATCCCAAATCAAATGAAGAAACAAATTTAGACATAAGCTGTGTTAGAAGAATTAGTACACAAAGAAATACAAAAACCATAGTCATTCCATACATTAATAAATCTAGTGCTTCTGTTATTAGTGGATTTTGCAAACTTACTACTTAATATGAAATTTTAAAATATGAAATTTTAACATATCAAATTTATGCCTAACTAATGATCAGATAGAAAGTCTACTAAAGCAGGTGCAACCTGAGAAGGTTGTCTGTAGGTAATGTCGTGTGTTCCCCCTTCAATTGTAAGTAATTTAGCTGTTGGTATTCTTTCAAGTAATTCTTTAGACCCTTCGTAAGAAACCACACCATCTTTTGTTCCCCAAGCAACAAAAACTGGAATTTTTTTCTTACCTAAATTGGAATACATTTTCCTAGTATCAAAAAGGTTAAAGTTTCTTACAGTCGAAAGTAAAGATTCTACAAATCCAGAAAAGGCTAGTTGTTTCTTAAAATTAATTAAGAATTCTTCTTGATTAATAGAAAATTGGTCATCACTATAAGAAGTTTCAGACATTTGCCCAATCCCATATATTCTGTTACCAAATACATGCCAAAACCATTCACCTATGATGGGTTTTGTTATCCAATTATTTGGTAAAGATATGTTTTGCATAAAACCTGCGGGAGCAATCATGGAGACTGTTTTCACTCTTTCGGGATATTTATCTGCAAAATATCCAATTATTGGTCCTCCCATGGAATAGCCTACTAGATTAACTGGTTCTTCTAAACCCAAGTTATTTAGCAGCTCTTTTAAAGATTCTACATACAATTCCTTATTATATTTTATTCTAGGCCTATCAGAATAACCCCTTCCATAGTGATCATAAACAAGCACGGAATAACCTCCATCTAAAAGAAAATCTAACATTCCATTCCAGACAAAACTGGGAGTAGAGAATCCATGAACAAGTACTATAATTTTTTTTGAAACTCCTCTATGCTTAGATTCGTGTAACTTATAATAAAGATTCCCATTTGATAGCTTCACAAGATTCCCTTCCTTGGGTGCCTCTTCTTCTTTTATATCTTTTAAAGGAAGAGTTTTAAAAAAATAAGGTATTACAATACACAGTAAAGAGACTGAAAAGATTAAGAAGATAATATACATTTCATACAATTACTTATTCCAATAAGACTGTTAGTATTTATAAAGTTAATTATAAGAAAATTTCTTAAGAATGACATGCATCCATTTTTTAAAGACTTTAAATTTGCTGGATTTGTACACAGAGGTGGTGCTGAGGAAGTTGTTGAAAATACCTTAGAAGCTTTTCAATATTCTTCTGAAATGGGGTTTACCTTTATGGAAACTGATGTGCAATGCTCGAAAGATGGTCATGTGGTAGTTTTCCACGATGAAGACTTAGAAAGGATGGCTGGAATGAAGAAAAAAATATGCGACCTATCTTACAGAGAAATAAATGGAATCATTCTACAAGGAGGTTTAAAGATTCCTTCTTTAAACGAATTGTTATCATCTTTTAAGGATTTGAGATTTAACATCGATGTTAAAGCTGATGAGGCCTTAGAGGGAACAGTGCAGATTGTTAAGGACCACAAGGCATTAAACAGAGTTTGTTTTGCATCCTTTTCATCAAGAAGACTAGATCAAATAAGGAACTTGGCTGGCCCCAATGGTTGCACATCTATGGGTACTAGAGAAATCTTGCAAGCAAGAATTGGGTCTTTTGGAATCCCGCTAAATTTATCTTCTGGATATTGCGCACAAGTGCCCCTTTCTCAATGGGGTTTGCCATTAGTAACAGTAAACTTTATTAATTACCTGAAAAAAAAAGGGAAACTAATTCATGTGTGGACTATAGATGAAGACCAAGAAATGAAAAGATTAATATCTATGGGTGTTAACGGAATAATGACTGATAAACCTAAAGTATTAAAAAGAGTTCTAATAGAATCTGAACTTATGTGATCATGTATCTTCTTCAGGAACCTTCCAAAGCAGTATCAACCCAGGAATGAATAGAAGCAATAAACTTAGAATACCCATTCTTGGATTTCCCAGTGCCATTGCTACAGAGGAAACAAGAATAGGCCCAATAACAACAGAAGTTTTACCTATTAAATTAAAGAATCCAAAAAATTCTGCAGCCTTTTCTGTAGGAATAAGGCTACTAAAAAAAGATCTGCTAATAGCTTGAACTCCACCTTGAACAAGTCCAACTATAGAAGCAAGGATATAAAATTCTAGGGCAGTGGTCATGAAGGTGCTATAGAAACAGATAAATATATATACAAAAATTCCTATTGTTAGTATTCTCTTAAAACCTAACTTATCAGCGTAAAGACCGAATAATAAGGTTGAAGGAAAGCCTATAAATTGAGTTATTATCAGGGCTGTGATCATTGAAGACATCTCTAGACCTATATCGGAACCATAGGATGTAGCCATTCTAATAATAGTATCTACTCCATCAATATAGAGAAAATAGGAAATTAAGAAAATTGCAGCCTTTTTGTATTTTCTTATTTCAAGAATAGTTGATTTAACATTTAAAAAAGCTTTTTTTGTCATGGAGATATAATTTAAATTTATATCAGTATTTCCAAATTCCTTTACATTTAATAAGGTAGGTAAAGAAAAAAGAGCCCACCAAAAAGCTACGGTTAGAAATGACCAAAGAATTGCATGAATTTCTGATTCGAAACCAAACCATGAAGGATTTAAATACATAAACACATTAATTACAAAAAGTAGGCCTCCACCTAAGTAACCTAAAGAAAAACCTAAAGAAGAAACCCTATTTCTTTCATTTGAATCCGAAACAAAAATTAATAAAGAGTCATAGAAAATATTTCCTCCAGAAAATCCTATAACGGCTAAAGAATAAAACAACATTGCGTAAAACCACTCCCCCTCTGGAATAAAATATAGATACCCTGTACTCAAAATTCCTATAAATGCGAAAAAATATAAAAATCTTTTTCTATTCCTTCCTATGTCGCTATAAGCCCCTAATATAGGAGCTAATATTCCTATAACTAAACCAACTAGAGAATTAGTTGCACCCCAAACCCAAGTACTCATAACTGCATCAAGGTCTGAAGCCCAGAAAGACTTAAAAAATAGAGGGCCAAATCCAGCCATAACAGTAGTGGCAAAAGCAGAGTTTGCCCAATCATAAAATGCCCAACTCCATGCTGATTTAGTTATTTTTTTTTGACCCATAGTAGAAGTAAGTAAATAATACGCTATTAATTTAGGAGAGCTCTATGGAAGAAGATAAAAAAACCATCACTACTTTGGGGTTATTTTTTTTAGTAATAGGAGCAGTAACAGTGTTTCTTATATTTCTCTCTTTATTTCTTTCATAAGATCACTTTACTTTTATTGAGGGATCAGGGCTTCCGCGTCTGATGTTTCTCAGAAATTCTTCTAATGGAACTGGCTCACTAATTGCTTTAGTTTCTGAAGAATCCCAAAATTCTTTCCATGTTGGCCAAATACTATGAAACCCTCCTTCATAATTTTTTATTCCAGGCCACCTCATTTTGAAATTACCTATTGGTGGTTTGTTCAAGTCAGTTGCATACCAATAAAGTGGTAATCTACGTCTAAAATACCATCTCTTGTCTATTTTCTCATATTCATCCCAGTACATCATTTGCATAATAATCCACTCTTTTCCTGTTTCGTGTTCGTTTTTAGAGTAAACAACTCCAATTGCATGAGAATCATCTAAAAATTCTATTATTTTATTTCCTACATGATGAGCAGTGCCTGTAAATTGATTTCTTAAGGTATGGTCAAACCACCTCTTCAAGGCCAACCTTCCACTTTCGCCCTTACCAACCATTATATTTTCTGGAAATAAATTAACTAAAGAATCTAGATCCCTAACATCTAATGCTAGGGAATACTTGGAAGATAAGTCTTTTATTTCTTCTTTAGACTCTATTCTTTCTAGTCTTTTTTCAAAATTTTTAGACATCTAAATGACTTATAATTATTAGCAAGTATTTCAATTAGAAAACAATTGTTGTGAATCCTTCAAAGTTCGTTCCATCCCTTCAACTAATTCCGCCATTATTTCTTCAGCCGGTCTTACCTTTTTTATCATCCCTATGCCTTGGCCTGCAAATCCAGGATTTATATCCTGTCTGTTATCCGCATCTGCCGAAGCTAGAACGGCTCCAGCAACTGCTGATTGGTAAGGCATAGGTAATGGATCGTGCTCTGATCTTTCCCAAAAATCAGTCCATGAGCTTCTTATTATTCTGGCGGGTTTTCCAGTAATTGATCTTGAAATTACAGTACCTTCTTCGGTTGAATCCAAGATGGCCTGTTTCTGATGATCATGTATCCCTGCTTCTTCAGAAGCTAAGAAAGCTGAACCTATCCAAGCGCCCTCAGCACCCAACATCATAGCGGCAGCTATTCCTCTTCCATCAGATATGCCTCCGGCTCCTAAAATTGGTATTCCATTAGCTGCATCCACTACTTGCGGGATCAGTGCCATTGTTCCAATGGGTGAGTTATGTCCACCAGCATCATGTCCTTGGGCAACAATTGCATCTACTCCTGCAGACGATACCTTGACAGTGTGCCTTACTGCACCAACTACAGTCATAACTCTAGTATTATTGGCTTTCAGTCTTTCCATCCAAGGCGAGGGATTGCCTAGTCCTGCAGCATAAACAGGAACTTTTTCTTCAATTACAACCTCCATTTGTTGTTCAAAAAACTCTTTCGTAAATAATCCTACACTCTCAATTGCTGTAGGGCTACGATCACTCTCAGTCATTTTCAAACCATGTTCATTCATAAAGCCTTTTGCCATTTCTTGATATTCAGTAACTAGATTGGAAGGGTCTTTTCCATCATTCTGCTTAAGATTTCCTCCCCCTCTTACAGACATAGGTAATAAAGTATCTACACCAAATGGTTTATCAGTTAAATCTCTAGTTTCCTCTATCCATCTTCTCATTTGACTAGGAGTGCAAGCTGCTGCCCCTAAGACCCCTAATCCTCCAGCATTTGAAACTGCAGCAGTTAATTTTGGGTTTGCTGCCCCCCCCATGCCCGCTAAAAAAATAGGATATTTAATACCAAAAACTTCACATATTCTGCTTTTTATTGCCATTTTCTCTCCTTCTACTAATTATTACATTAATTGATAAACTTACCTTTCTCTACCACAAAGAATTGCCTGTTCTCATCATTTACTTTTTCATATAAAGAATTACTGATTCTCCGCTCTGCTCCATCTGGCGCATACTGGAGAATGTAGCCCTTTCTCACTGTATCTGTAATATTTGGTCCTGTCTTATGAGGAGTTAGAGAAGACAAAATAGCAATGCTCCCTGAAGATAATTCAAGAGGAACGGCATCTGATGAGTCTAAGGGTATTTCATATCCAAGATCCGTTACTTTGTGATTCAATGTACCCATTGTATGCATCCCAGGTACAACCCAAGGGCAACCATTTGATTCATCAGTATCAGTAAGAGCTACCCAACAAGTTAAATAAGCCTGTGGATTAATATAAGTATAGCCATTGTCTTGATGCCAAGGAAATTCATCTTTAGTATCAGGTTTTTTATAAACTGCTTGATCCCAATAAAGGCGGACATTATTTCCAATTAGATCTAGGCAAAGACTTGAGAAAATATTATGTCTACTAAACTTTTTCAATTCCTCGGATAGGGTAACTAAATGGGGACTAAAAGTTATTTCTTTAGCTCTAGAAATAAAAAACTTCTCTCCATCTAACCTTGTTAAAGCATCAGTAACTTTGAGCTCAAAAGGGTCTATAATTGAAGTAATCTTATCCATTAAACTTGAATCGAAGGCATCTTTAACTAAAAGGTATCCTTTTTCATTAAAATGTTTAACTTCGTGATCTTTTAAATATTTATATGGCCCTTTAGGAATGGACCAAATAAAATTCTTATTATCAGGATGTTTTTCTAGATTCATCCATTTAGTCTGAATAAATAGAAGGTTTCTTGTCTTTCCATGGCTGAGCCTCTTCTAGTTGAGAGGAAATAGAAATTAAAAGCTCATCATTTCCATATTCTGCAGACAACATAGAGCCAATAGGTAGGCCTGACTCACTTAGGCCTAGGGGAAGAGAGATGCTAGGCTGTCCTGTTTGATTATACAGACCTGTAAAGCATGAATAAGAAGATAGTCTTTCAATGTAGGTAGGAATATCTTCTGAAGACATATCTATTTCCCCTATTTTGACAGGGGATTTTGTTAAGACTGGACTAAGAATTAGATCGTAATTCTCCATGAATTTTCCCAAAACTCGCCCTGCTTGATGATTTGCTAATGTTGCTCTTGCATATTGTTCAGCAGAGAACTCTTTCCCATTTTCATACATTCTATAGGTTATGTGTTCTACTGACTCCGGAGTTATTTTGGTTCCCAAAATTTCAGCTCTTTGTTGCAATGCAACAGTAACGTTTGCTGAAATTATTACGCCAATTGCTTCAGAAAGAGCTTCTAGATCTGGTTCAGGAGAATCTTCAATTATTTCATGTCCCAAACTCTCACATAACTTTGCTGTCTCTTGAATTCGTAAGACTACATCTTCCTCAATCTTTACCTTATCAGTAGGAAGATGAAGAGCTATTTTTAATTTCCCCGGATTCTTTCTACAAGCAGATAAGAAACTTTCATTGGCTTCTGGAACACCATAAGGATCTCCACTTTCCAGACCAGTTGTAGCGTCTAGAAGAGCAGCAGAGTCTCTAACTGTTTTTGATACACAATGACTAATTGATTGTCCTGCCCATCCTTCGCCTCTGTCAGGTCCCATAGGCGTACGAGCCCTAGTAGGCTTCAGGCCTACCAAGCCACAACAAGATGCAGGGATTCTAATTGATCCCCCACCATCACTTGCGTTAGCTAAAGGCAATACACCAGAAGAAACAGCAGCAGCTGCACCTCCACTTGAACCACCAGCTGAATAATCTAGATTCCACGGATTTCTTGTAGGTCCATATAAAGATGGTTCAGTAGTTACAGTTAGTCCAAATTCGGGTGTATTAGTTTTTCCAAAAATTACTAAACCCGCATCTAAGTACCTATCTACTAAAGTTGAATTATGGTCAGCTACATAGTCTTTAAAAAATTTTGAACCATATGTCGTCTTTGTTCCTGTAAGTAAAACATGTAGATCTTTTAAAAGGAATGGTACGCCAGTGAAAGGTCCTTCTGGAAGCCCCTTAGTTAACCTTTCTTTGGCTTCTTCATAGTGTTTTAAAACAACAGCATTGGTTTCACCATTTACTTTTTCATTTCTATGGATAGCTTCCTCGAGCAAATCACTTGGTGAAACTTCTTTTTTTCTTACAAGCTCTGCTAAACCTAACCCATCATAATTGTCATATTCTTTAAAACTCATTGTCTCTCTCTCCTAAATTCAAGTCTCTTTCCAGGTGAATTAGTTAGGAATTCTCCATTACTATAAACCCTTATTCCATTAATTATAGTTTCGTTTATACGTGATTTGAAAGTATAACCTTCAAATGGAGACCATCCGCATTTGTAAAGGGTATCAGAATTTCTGACCATATTCTTTTCTCCCCTCTCAACCAGTACTAGATCTGCCCAATACCCCTCTCTTATAAACCCTCTTTCTTTTAGATTAAATCTTATAGCTACATTATGAGAGGTTACTTTGGGAACTTCTTCTAGAGACAGGACTTTATTATCAACAAGATCTAAAACTGAAAGAAGAGTGTGCTGTACACTGGGCATTCCTGATGGACAATAGAGATAAGAGAGTCTTTTTTCTTCTAGAGTATGGGGGGCATGGTCTGTAGCAACATAGTCAATCTTGCCAGTTTTTAATGCATTTCTTAAAGCTAATTGATCTGAAAGTTCTTTTATAGAAGGATTGCATTTTATTAACGAACCTTTAATTTCATAATCTTTTGAAGAAAAAAATAAATGAGGAATGCATGCTTCAGCGGTAATATTCTTATTTTCTACTGAACCTGAGTTAAATAAATCTAACTCTTCTTTAGTAGAGACATGTAATACATGAAGTTGAGAATTAAACTTCTTTGCTAGATTTATTGCATATGTAGTTGATTTTAAACAGGATTCTCTTGATCTTATATCTGAATGAAATTTAACAGGAATGTTTTCACCAAACCTCTTTCCATAGATCTCCTCATTCTTACGAATCATTGGAGAATCCTCACAGTGGGTAGTTATGACTACTTTTGATTCTCTAAATATGCTTTCTAAACTCTCTGCATTATCTACAAGAAGATCTCCAGTAGAAGATCCCATAAAAACTTTAATACCGCAAGTCTTGGTGGGATCAATAGATTTAATTTCCTCGATATTAGTGTTAGTAGCTCCTAAGTAGAATGAATAGTTAGCTAAAGAATCTTTAGAGGCTATCTGGTTCTTTTTCTCTAACTCTGAATGATTAAGGGTAGGAGGTAATACATTTGGCATATCCATGTACGAGGTAGTACCTCCAGCTACAGCAGCTTTTGATTCGCTATTAATATTGCCTTTATTCGTTAATCCTGGTTCTCTAAAGTGGACTTGATCATCAATAACCCCTGGAAAAAGCAACATGCCTTGTGCATCAATTACTTTCCCTAGGGGAGGTAGTCCTGATGATATTTTTTTTATACGTCCATTTTCTATGTAAAGATCAACATCTTTAATTTGATTTTCATTAACAGCCTTAGTGTTAATTATTGAAATATCTACCATTAAGTCTAATTTGACTCCGACACATTGAAGCCTGCTCGTCTTCCTGAAAAAATGCAGTCTGCAATAGACAATCCACTTACATATATATTTGAGCAAACACCAACAGCTGTTCTTCCAGCGGCATAAAGACCAGGTATATCTTTATTATCTGAACTTTTTACATTTCCAGTTTCTTCATCTACTCTTAATCCACCCAGGGTAATTACAGAACAAGGAAATAACCTATTATCCAATGAAACATCAATGGCGTAAAAAGGTCCTTTAAATATACCCCTACAATCTTCTTGAGGTTTACCAAAAGGGTCGGCAATTTCGCCTTTTGAAGCTAAATTGTATTTCTCTATAGAGTTGTAAAGTTTTAAAGGAGACATGCCACATTTTTTTGCTAGTCCTGCAATAGTTTTGGATCTCTTAGTATTAAATAGTAGGTTAAGTATCACAGGATTCCTTTGAAACGGCATTAGTTTTCCAGGTCCTATCTGCTTTAAAGTCTCATTCCTTAGAGTTCTATCAATGATTAATGTTCCTTTCCCTTTATGTTTTTCACACATGACCTCACCTAAAACTGAACCATAAACCATCTCATTACAATATCTTTCTCCTTTCTGGTTAACTACTATTCCTTGACCCCAGGCTACGGGTGGATTTAAGAACCTCCAAGCTGTTGCTCTGTGCATAAAATCAGAAACCCCCCCTACAGACTCTCCTAATCTAATACCTGCCCCATCGTCTCCAGTAGTACCCAAGGGCAATCCTTGTTCATATTTAGGTATGTATTTTTTGACCATTTTTCTATTAAAAATAAAACCCCCTGAAGAAAGAACTACTCCTTTCTTAGCTCTAATCAGTTTAGATTCTCTTTCTTCTTCTTCAATCTTAATGGCCTTTTTTCTATAGAACTTTGCAATGGGCCTTATGTACATCTGAAAAGCTTGTGCTCTTTTTGAGTATTTCATGTGCTTTTTAGCAGCAGAACTACCCGGCAGTATTTGCATGGCTTCTACACCTATAACCTTCCCTCTTGTGTTTGTAACTAGCCTTAGAGCTTCAGTTTGAAGTATTACTTTAACTCCACTAGCAATGGCAGATTCCAACATTGGATTAAAAATAGAACCTCCTAAACCAGTTACCCTTAACCCTTTCTTAATATACCCTCTATGTCCTCTGGCTGCTGGTATTGCTTGTTCAGCATATTTTGGAACTAAAGAGTTATCCGAATGATAAAGATAATAATTAGAAGTTGGATAAGAAGTCTTTTTTTTATACACAGAAGCATTAAATTGAACACCCTTCTCTATAAGCCAATCTATGTTGTATTTGCTATCCTCACAGAACTTTCTTAAAGTTGAATCCTTGACTATTCCTTGAGTTTCCATTTTTAAATATTTGTACATCTCCTCAGGACTATCTTCAACATCTGCGTCCTTTTGGATTCTGGTACCACCACCAGCGTATACTACACCTCCGCTAGCGGCTGTTGCTCCTCCCCCAAAAAACCTATCTATTATTAAGACTTTTTGTCTCCTTTCAGTAGCTTCGAGAGCTGCAGATATTCCAGCCCCCCCACATCCAATAACTACCACATCTGCTTCCTCATCCCAAGAAATACTAGATTCACTCTTAACTAGGGGTTCTTTGATTTGAGAATACCAGTCTTTATGCGAAGGATTTATATTAACCATAATTTTATTCCATTGAAATTCCTGCATTTAAGTCCGAAGTCTTTCCACCATCAGCATTAATGCATATACCAGTTAAATAACTTGATTCAGAGGATAACAGAAAAGCAATAACAGAAGCTATTTCTCCAGGTTCAGCTATCCTTTTTAATGGGATGCTGGAAGCTGTAGATTTTAATAACTCTTTACTTGGAAGGGCTGCTTTTGTTGCAGGTGTCATAACTGCTCCTGGTGCAACACAGTTTACTCTTACATCTGGAGCTGCTTCCATGGCTGCTGATTGTGTAAGACTTATTAAACCTGATTTAGCAGCTCCATAAGCTGATAAACCTAAAGTGCCTCTTAAACCAACCACAGAAGACACATTTACTATCGAGCCTTTCTTATTCTTAAGCATAGAAGGGAGAACAAAACGAATACCTACAAAAGCAGCATCTAAAGTGACCTTGAAATTCTCTTGCCAATCCTCTAGGCTTTGTTTTGTTAATGACTCGGGATGAATAGACATAGCATTATTTACCAGCCCACTTATTGAACCCCACTCTTTACTAAAAAAATTTAAAGCTTTTAAGAAAGATTCTTCATGCCCTATATCAGCTTCTTTAAAAGAAGCTTTTCCTCCTTTTGAATTAATTTCACCAACTACTCTTTCAAGAACTTGCTTGGATCTACTTATAATTCCTACTTTTGCCCCGTGAAGTGCACATAACTTAGCTGTGGCCTCTCCTATTCCTGAACTACCACCTGTAATTATTATATTTCTATCCTTTAAATTCATCTGTCTATAACATATGAGAGCCACCATTAGGGGCTAAAGTCTGTCCAGTAAAAAAGCTAGAGTCATTTGAGGCTAGGAATAAACTGGTTTTAGCTACCTCAATAGCCTCTCCCACTCTACCTAAAGGTATATCTGCAATCATGCTCTTTACCCATTCCTCTGGGATACCTTCCAACATTCTAGTTGCTGTAGGGCCTGGACAAATAGCATTAACTCTTATTCCTTTATACCCTAAATCAATTGCCAGAGCCCTAGTGAAAGCTAATATAGCACCCTTAGAAGTGCAGTAATGAAGTGGCCCTTCACCCGAAAATGCTGATGTACTTGAAATATTAATTAAAGATCCTTTTGTTTTAGTTTTAAGCATTAGTCTAACCGCCTCTCTAGATACATGAAAAGTGCCGTCCAAATTAACACCCATTACTCCTCTCCACCCTCCATCTTCCATTTCGTGGATTTCTCCATTTTCACCATCACCCTGAAATCTTCCTATTCCTGCATTATTTACCACAATATCTAATTTCTTGTACTTAGACTCAATCTGTTTAAACATTCTCTTTACTTCATCACTTTTCGATATGTCTCCAACGAAAGATATGTTATCTCCTCCTGTAAGTATATTTAACGTCTCTTCAAGATCTTTCTCACTAATATCGTTAATAATTACTTTTGCTCCTTCCTTAGAGAAAAGAGAAGCTGTAGCTCTGCCCATACCTAAACCTGCCCCTGTTATAAGTGCTACTTTATTTTTTAATTTCATAATAAAAACCTCTTTAATTAGACCTCAGTAATAGCTATCTTTCCATAATCTAGACCCATTCCACAACTAAATTTAACTTGATGTTTCTCTAAAGTAAGCGAAACAAGCTGAATCATTCTACTGCTATTTCCACAAACTATAATTAGAGGAACTCTTTCTTGTTTTAAAAAAATGAAATTCTCTACTTTCAAATCTACATCTTTATGCCTTATTCCATGAAGATCAAGAATTTCAAGACCCATCTTCTAAAAGTTCATTAATTCCGAACTAAATTCCCATTCATTATTCCAGTAGACTCTCCGTTTTTAAAGGCCACTTTTCCTGAAATTATTGTTTCCCTATACCCATTTGTTCTTTGGATTAGTCTTTTATTTGATCCAGGTAAATCATAGACTATTTCAGGATGGTTTAGGGTTAGGTTCTCATAATCAATAATATTCATGTCTGCTTTTTTTCCTTCCTCTATAACACCTCTATCATAGAGGCCAAACCACTCTGCGTTATTTTTTGTTTGTTTCATGACAACCCACTCAAGAGGTAACTTACTACCTCTTGTTCTGTCCCTAGTCCAATGAGTTAATAAAGTTGTAGGAAAACTCGCATCACACAAAACTCCACAATGAGCCCCAGCATCTCCTAAACCAAAGGCAGTGTGTTCGTGGGTCAACATGTAGCGAACATCATCTAAATTCCCCCTAGAATAGTTGAACAACGGAAAATACAACAAAGCATTACCATCTTTTTCTAACATTTTATCCAAGATAACCTCTTTAGGATTTTTGCCTTCTCTTTTAGCTATCTCAAGCATACTTTGAGAAGGGTCTGGTTCATAATTCGGAGGATCACCTAAAGCAAACATTTTATGGTACGAGGTCAAAAGAAAAGTTATAAGCTTTTCTGAGTCTGTTTCTCCTTTCATTATTGTCTTTTCTTGAAGAAGTTTTTCTCTAAATTTAGGTTCTCTCAATTTTTGAACTTTCTCTTGTAAACTTAGGCTAGTTATTTCACTAAAGGTTTTGTGAAAAAGGAAGGGATTTAAAGTGGCTGTCAAACCCTGCAAAACTCCTGTCGGTCTCGAAGGCACTTGACCTTTTATTTTTAATCCATTTTTGGCTTCATTGCTAATTGATTTTAGAACATTTTTCCAAATTTCTGGGTATCTATCATCTTGCTCTATTGTTACTGAAATGGGTCTACCTGATATTTTAGTCATACCTCTAATTAGATTAAATTCATATTCAAACCTATAAAAATCCGAAATTAGCTGAATCACTCCTTTCTTCGCATTTGATATCGATTTTGCAATACCTTGAAGTTCAGCAGTATCTGCCTCAAATGTTGGTGTATGCTTTCCATGCTTATCTCTATGTTTGAAAGTACGAGAAGTTGTGAAACCCATAGCTCCATGCTTAAGTGCTTCTTCAACTATTTGTCCCATCTGGTTAATATCTTCTTCAGAAGCTAATTCCAAGTCTTCTGCCCTTTCTCCCATCACATATGCTCTAACTGCTCCATGTGGTACCTGTAGGCCTACATCTATTGCTCTTGGTATTTTTTCTACTGCATCCATGTATTCAGGAAAGCTCTCCCAATTCCACTTAATACCTTCTGCAAGGGCTGAACCTGGTATGTCCTCCACCCCTTCCATAAGACCTATTAACCAATCTCGTTTGCTAGGTAAACAAGGAGCAAAACCCACTCCGCAATTACCCATAATAGCTGTTGTAACACCATGAAAGTTAGAGGGAGTTAGTAAGGGATCCCAAGTAACTTGACCATCGAAATGAGTGTGAATGTCAATGAAACCTGGGGTTACTATATGATCTTTAGCATCAATTTCCTTCTTGCCTGTACTTTTTACATCGCCTATTTCTTTAATAACTGAATCTGTTATTCCTATATTTGATAAAAAAGGAGGCGACCCATTACCATCATAAATTAATCCATTTCTAATCACTAAATCGTACATATTTTTATTCTACCTTACTCAGATACAGTAGTTCTATTCAAACACAATACGACCATAAAAAACTATTTTTTATGTTCCTTAATGACATTTATAGACTTTTAGTCTAATCTTCTCAGCCCCTAATTTCATTGAAAATTATTATGGCTATTATAAAAAGTGAAAATAGATTGAATTTAAGGAGATGTCTACCATTACTCTTCTTATTTCTCTTTTTTATTCCATTCGGTCTTTTTTCAGAAGACAAAGAGGATAAAAAGTCTTCAGAGGAAGAAAAAATAGAAGAAATTCAAAAGATTGTGAAAGATTTTAATGAAATAGATGGATTTATAAAAATGTACCAAAATCCTAAGAATAGTGTTTTGTATTTCAATATAGAAGAAAATTTTCTAGGTAAAGAATTTATATATTTTGCTCATGTAAGTGATGGTGTTGTCGCAGCTAGAAGGAATAGAGGTAGTTATTTAGACAATGCTGTTTTTAAATTTGAAAAACACTTTGATGGCATTAGGTTATTGCGAGTCAACACTTCATTCTCTTTCGATCCCAACTCAAGACTCTCTAAGTCAAAAGGTGCAAATATTTCTGATTCAGTCATTAAAGTTATTCCAATACAAGCAGAAAATAATGAAGGAAATGAATTCCTAATTAATGTCACTGGATTATTCTTGTCTGAATCTCTTACTACCATTAAACCTATCAAAAACCCAGAAGATAAAGAGGATGAGTTTCAATGGGGACAATTGAGTGCAGAAAAATCAAGAATAAAGTCCATAAACAATTACCCCAGAAATACAGACATAGAAATAGAACATGTTTTGGAAAATCCACCAACAAGAGAATATGATGGAGAGGATGTAGCAGATCCTAGAAATATAAGTATTTCAATAAGATATAGTTTTATAGAAATGCCATCAAATAATTTTAATCCGCGATATGAGGATCAAAGGATTGGTTACTTTACAACAAGAGTAACGGATCTAACTTCTAGCGACATAACTCCTTACTCTGATTTAATCCATAAATGGAACTTAGTAAAGAAACACCCACAACAAGAAATTTCTGAACCTGTCAAACCAATTACATTTTGGATTGAAAATACAACACCTGAAAATCTTATACCTTACATCAAAGAAGGAGCTTTAGCCTGGAATGAAGCCTTTGAAAAAGCAGGCTTTAAGAATGCTATTGAAATTAAAGAACAGCCTGAAAATTCAGAATGGGATGCAGGTGATATTAGATATAATGTTATTAGATGGACTTCATCACCAAACCCACCTTTTGGGGGATATGGACCTAGTTTTGTAAATCCAAGGACTGGTGAGATTATCGGTGCAGATATCATGCTTGAATGGGTTTATGTGACTAACAGGCTAAATACCAACCGGATCTTTCCTCCATCTAACCCCAAAGATCCAAAATTTTGTATGGATGGTTTGAACATGCAAGAAAATAATATCTTAGGAAATCTGATCAATACATCAGAAGAATTAACACAACATCCAAAAATATTGAAGCAAAGTGTTGTTAGACTTACTTTACATGAAATAGGACACACTCTCGGACTAAATCATAACTTTAAAGCTAGTTTTTTAAATGATGCAGTTTCTATTCACAATACATCAGTTACAAATGAAAACGGTGTCACTTCATCAGTTATGGAATATCCAGCTATTAACCTTGCACCCATTGGCGTAAATCAAGGAGATTACTATGATACTTCACCGGGTCCATACGACAATTGGGCTATAGAATTTGGTTATACTCCCAATCTGTCACCAGAACAAAGAAATCTTCTTCTTTCAAGGTCTTCAGAGCCTCAGCTTATGTTTGGTAATGATGCTGATGACATGAGATATCCAGGGAAAGGAATAGATCCTAGGGCCATGGTAAATGACTTATCCAATCAACCTATAAAGTATGCCATACAGAGAATAAAATTAGTGAATAAAACTATGGATGATTTACCCGAAATATTAAAGGATAAAGCTTCTTCTTGGGAAGAGTACAGAAATGCATACCAGATATTAACCAAGGAAATAGGTAGGTCTTTGGAGGTAATATCAAGGTACATAGGGGGGGTTTATGTTAACAGATCTACACCTTCACAAAATTCTAACCTTACTCCCCTGGAACCAACACCATATGAAACCCAAAAAGAAGCTATGGAAGCGCTTTCAGAATATGCTTTTTCACCAAGAGCTTTTCCAGTAAGTAATAAAGTATTAAATCTTCTTCAAAAGGAAAGAAGGGGTTTCGATTTATACGAAGAGCATGAAGATCCTCAAATACACAGAATAATTCTAAGCTTTCAAGGTCGCATCTTAAGTCACCTTCTTGATGGTTGGGTTCTTTATAGGCTATCTGATACAAGACTTTATGGTAATACATATTCTGTCAATGAAGTATTATCTGACTTAACAGAAGCCATTTTTATGGAAGATTCAAACTCATCTATTACTAGCGTTAGACAAAATTTACAAACTTTTTATGTTAGGAGGTTGCTCAAAATCCTTAGTCTGGAATACTACGATGAGATCTCCTCAGCAGCTGCATATAATTCTTTAAGAAAGATAGAAAAAATAGTCAATAGAAAGGGTAGAGATTTAGAAACAGAATCTCATCGTCAATTTATAGCCTGGATTATTAAATCCAGATTAGACAAGAACCGTTAGGTACTACTTGTAAAACTGACCTACCCAGGTCCTAAACTTATTTATTGGACCATCACCATCACATAATGTGGGTTCATCCTTGTAGCGTTTATTTTCCCAAATGGGAATATCATCATAAATACCTTTTGCAATTCCATCTATTATTGCAATACCAACTTCCTTTTCTATATCTTTGGTTACTCTCATCTGCCACCTTAAAATTGAGTTTTCTAAATTTACAGGGGTTGAAACATTTAACATTACAAATTTTCCTCCTTTTGGAGGTAAGTTATCCATCCTAAGCAAAACTGTCCCTAAACCCCATGACTCTCTAGTAAAAGTGGTTACAAATTGGTCTTTGTATCTATTCTTATACTCATCTGAAACGTTTGCATTATTTGAAGGATCCATTAATGTCTCTGCAGTAGTCTTTCTGTAAACCCCATCCTGTTTAGTGTCTGTTTCTGGCAGAGAAGGAGATCGATGAACTGTTGGAAAATGAGCTTGATCTACATCATTTTCAGCTATTTCTTGCAAACAAGTACCTATTTTGTATTCATAAGTATGTAAATCTCCCCATGCTGGATCAGGTGAATTAAACTCTGATATTAAAGGAACATCAAAGTAGGAGTCCCTGTTATTCTGATCGTACCAGCACATAATAACTCCATTCATCTCTAATAACTTATAAGTATTAAGAACAGGCTCCTGAGCTGCTTTAGGTATGGTATCTGAATAGGGAACTTCAGTGCACTTACCTTCCCCGTCCCAACACCACCCATGGAAGGGACACCTGATACTCTCACCAACAACAGTACCTCCTTTACCTAAGTGTGCTCCAAGATGAGGGCAAAATGGAGAAATGGCTGTAGGCTTTCCTTCTTCTGTTCTAAATATAACTATCTCTTTATTACAAAATTCTATGGTCTTAACTTCATTTTTACCCAATTCATGACTCCAAGCCAAGCCAAACCAACCATGGGGAATGGGTAGAGGTATTCTAGCCCTGTTCATTATTAAAGTATCTCCGGAGGTAAGGGATTGCTTTTTGTTATAACACTTTCTACATAATCCTTATAAGCTGATTCAGAATCTTGATTAACTGGTAATAACCAGTACTTATCTTTTTTTATTCCCTCTAAACAGAATTCAGCAACTTCTTCAGGTAGAGTGGTTTTAAGTTCTTTTCCCATAGAGCTTACCATTTCTTGCATGGCCTCAATGGTTTCTATTTTAAATGATGGTTCTTTTTCTTGAGGCAAATCATCTGGTCTGTTTCTTGCTGATGAAAATAATGCTGTTTCAACCGTATGTGGTCCTGGAAATAAAATGGATGTTTTAATCGAAGAATTTAATGATTGCAGTTGGAAATAAAGAGCCTCAGTAATTCTAGTGACTGCAGCCTTGGTTGTAGCATAGATAGGAGTCGATGGATAAGTCACTAATGCTCCATTGCCAGAAGTAGTATTAATGATCCTTGCCTCCTCACCATGGTCTATCATACTAGGTAGAAAAGCTTTTATGCCATGAATTACCCCCCAAATATTTACCTTAAAGCCCCATTCCCAATCATTGAGAGACAGATCCCATATATTAAAAGAAGCTTCTTGAGGTGCGATTCCTGCATTATTAAATAGAAGATGAACCTTTCCATGAAGTTCCTTTGCAAAGTTAGCTAAGTCTTTAACAGAATGAAAATTGCTTACATCTGTTACTTTTACAGAAGCGGTTAGATTTTGTTGTGTTAGTTCTTCAACAGCTAATGACAAAGCAGCTTCCTCGATATCAGCTAAAATCACTTTAGCATTTCTTTTAGCAAGAGCTTTACCTAAGGCAAATCCGACCCCACTGGCTCCTCCAGTAATTACCGCTACTCTGTTATTAAAATCTTTCATCTAATTCTTAGGTCCTCCATTCTCTCCTGGCCATCTGGATCCGCCTATAGTATCGGCATAAGGCCAAAAGGCTTCTCCATCTAATTGATCTTCTAGAGTTATTTCTCTTCCTAAGAAGATTGGAGTCCAAAGATAACTAGATACTTGTTCTTCCATAGGCAAATACTTTGTAATTGGATCCCAAGGACTTTCTCTTAATATGATATCTCCTTTAAGCTCTTCCATAAAACTTGTTCCATAGGTACTTTTTACTCTAACTATGTGAGGAGGAAAGTCATATTTACCTGGTGTCATATCCACTGAACGTAAGTATTTTATCCACCACTCATTATGCTCATATTCAGGAAGATTAGGTAACTCTCCTACAACCTCTCCAGTAAATTGGACAAAAGTGTTACCTTGATGGATTACTTTTGCCTCCACTAAGTTTCCCATCCTGTAATAATGAGTGTCAGCTAAATATTTTGGCTGCCCCCAGTGTTCATGGCTTGTATAGATAGCTGCCTCCTGGTTGATGCCAATACTTAAAGTGTAGTCACCCTCTATATCCTTATACTTAGCAGATGCATTAACTACAACACCATATTCTGGTTCATTATTAACAGGAAAATTATAAATGGTAATAGTAACGATTGCTTCATTACTTGGATCAATTCCAGGAGGTAGTAGCTTTGCCAATTTTTTATTATCTGTTCTATAAATTAGACGCAACATTGGCCAGTTAATTATTTCTCCTGGGTCAGATAGCGGTCGTGTCGTAGATTCTTGTGAATTATTCATTATTATCTCTCCTGATATATTATATTTCCTTGTCCTACAAATTAGTTTGTACCATAAACTTAATTAAACGCCTTGAGTTATGATGATGATAATCATAAGCAATTTCTCCTGTAGAAGTAAGATTTGGGTAATTTGAAAATAGTTCTTTAAACATCACTTCTACTTGAGATCTCACTAAGGTAACACCTATACAATAGTGAGGACCTCGTCCAAAACTAATATTGTTTTCTTGATTTCTATTAATATTAAATTCATTAGGATTCTCAAAGGCTTCAGGATCTCTACCAGCGGTGGTCGATATAAGTTGTATCATTTGATTCTTATAAATTTTGTGGCCTTCAAGATCTATATCTTCAGTAGCATAACGGGCTAAACCAGTTTTTCCAGTACTTTGGTGTCTTAGGACCTCTGTTATAGCAGCCTGAATTAAATTTTGATTTTTGATAACCATTTGTAATTGATCGGGATGTTCAAGTAAAGCCTTTATTAAATATGAATGAAGATCGACAGCAGTATCTGACCCTGCAGCTAATACAGAACCCACCAGGGCACACATTTCCCAGTTATTCAGCTTATCCCCTTCTTCTTCAGCGAGTATTAAAGCGGACAAGAAATCTTCGCCAGGTTCTTTCTTCCTTTTTTCTATTAATTCATTGAGCATAGTAAGTCCTTCAGAAATACCTGATGTAGCGTCCTTCCTTTCTTCTTCACTTAACATAGGATTTATTCCTCTTACGATTCCATAAGCAAGACTTCCAAAAATATCAAAGTATTTTTCTGGCACTCCTACAAGGCTTGCTATAGCTTGTGAAGGAATCTGCATAGCTATCTCTTTAGAAAAATTAAACTCTTTAACCTTACCTATTTCAGAGAATCTCTCTTTAACCAATAGAGTAAATTTCTTTTTCATATAATCCATTACCCTGGGAGAAAAAGCAGGAAGAGCTAACTTTCTTAATCTTAAATGATCAGTGCGGTTTAGAAAGAATAAATTATTGCTCATCAATTTTTCAAAAGTTGTTTTCTCTTCTTCAGGCTTCACACGCGGAGCATATTCCCACAAGTTAAAATCTGTAGAGAATCGTCTATCTAAAAGACATTGTGCAATTCTTTTATTGCCGCTTATTAACCAACACTGCCATTTATCAAACCAAGCTATGGGGAATTCCCTTACTAACCGATCTATGTAAGGGTGAGGATCATGAATAAATTCTTTTGAAGTAGGATCAAAAAATTCTTCTACTTTAGACATCTTTATCCTTAATTATTTTATTAGATTTTCCTCCCCACCCTACCATCAAAAGTATAACTACTAAACCAATAAGTAAAGCTTTACCTGGATCTTCTGGAAAAGAAATTATAAGGACTGCCATTGTAAGGCTTGCTCCTCTTTCAGCAGAAGTTTTTACAAGTGACATGGCTACTTGACAACAACCCATAGCAGTCAGAACCATAAATTGAGTAAAAATAATACCTTGTAAAGATACAAGAAATGTCATTAGAGGAACAACAAAATAAAACCAAGGAAATCCAAATGAAGTATATGAACCTATACCATCAAAAATTGAGTCCATTTCTTTTTTCCCTTTTTTCCATCTATCAATAATAATAATATGAGGTCCGGTAGCTAAAATACCTTGATAACTAAAAAATGGCGCAAAAATAGCTGAAATGACGTTGCGAATACCCATAGATAAATTTGTTCTATTAATATCAAAATGTTGAGGGTCATCAGGTCTGTCCTCCATGGCCTCTTTTGTAATTTCATTACCAGTTATAATATCTCCAAAACATATAATATAAGCAATTAGGGCAAGTGGGGCTGCTTGCAGAAAAAAACTTAAGTCTGGCCAGCCCTGTGAAATAGGAGATACTTTAAGAAATAAAGAAATAAAATCTATCTCAGCCCATCTCCATTGAGGAAAAAATTCTATCTCACCTAAAATATAACCAAGAGAACCAGCTACTACCATTCCTGGAATTAGACCTAATGAAGCGATTCTTAGAAGAATAGCTCGATCTTTAGCATAAAATTGAAAAATTTTTGAATAAGATAAGAAAAGAGTTAAAAGAAGAGCCGTTATAATAGCTATTGGCTGTTCATTCATTAATTCAGGGCGATCAATAAAAATAGCTTTCAAAGCTGCTATGGCAGCACCCAAGATTATTCCAGCTTTTAAAGCATTGGGTATGGAGTTAATAATTTTAGGTCCAAATCCACTTATACCTAAAAAGAAAGAGATCAAAGCAAAATCTAAAGATAAAGCTATCATCATAGCAAGATTATCACTTGTAGAACCTAGACCCATTGGGGTAAAAAATGCTATGACTAAAGGAAAAACTGGAGTCATGAGCCCTACCATTAGGTTTTCTCCAAAAATAAGAGGAGATGAAGCTGTAAGAAAGGTGCTTAAAAAAAGAAATGCTAAGGCCTCGTCTTCGGTTAGGCCAAACCAGTTTACAAGCATTGGTAAAAATAACAGTGCAGCTGCAGATCCAGCTGTGACTCCTTGAATATACTCAGACCAGCTAAATTTTGTATGAATTAAAGGGATTCTTAAAGTAAAAGGTCCCCAAGGTATTCCTTTCTTATCCATTTGAATTTCAGTCTAGTTTTCTTAGAAAATCTAAAATTATTTTGTTAACTTTCTCTGGGGCTTCTTGTTGAGTCCAATGACCTATCCCTTCAAGTTCCTCTGCAACTAACAGGTTATCGTAATTTGAGCCTATCCTATCTATTAAACTTTGTTCGCTTGGTACAAAGAAATTAACTGGGTCTAGGGTGCCTGTAATAAAAAAAGCTGGTTGAGAAATAGTTTTAGGTAAATGAGATAGTTCATACCAGTCTATATTTTGAGCTCTATATCGATTTAAAGGGCCTCTCATCCCACTAATTTCAAATTGACTAACAAAATAGTCAATATCATCTTGACTTAACCAATCAGGTAAGTCATCAAAATCTTCCATACCCTCCAGAAAGGTTGAATCTGGACCTTTTTGAGGACTAAAACTACCCGCTCTTTTTTCTAGAGCTCTTGTCATACCTCTCCCATCACTGTTTATATAACAAAGTCTAAGAGATGTTTGTAAATCAGCTTCGAATTCAGACTCTGCAACTCCTTCTTCTTGAAAATAAAGTTGATAGAAAAAACGATCTTTATAGATTTCCTTCCAAAGATCTATAGCAGGCATTGGTCCTCTAGACATATAAGGAACAGACATGGTCCCAGTAGCTGAGATTATCTCCGGATGCAAGGCTGCTGTAGTTAATGCAATAGGTCCTCCCCAGTCATGACCCACTGTTATTGCGTTGTCATAACCTAATGCTGTAATAATACCTATAACATCAGCAACCATATTAAGCATCGTATATTCTTTTATTGGGTGGGGTTTATCCGACTTACCATATCCTCTAACATCATAAGCAACTGCTTTAAATCCTTCTTCTGCTAAGGCAGGAAGTTGGTGACGATAGCTGTACCAGCTCTCAGGCCAGCCATGGCAAAAAATAACCAATGGACCCTCTCCAATTGTTGCTAACCTAACATTTATTCCATTAGTACTGACTGTTTGAAAATCAATTTTTTCCATAATATCTCTTTATTCTGGCTGACAATTAAAAACAGGTATATTTCTTTTGGTTCTCTTCTGATACTTATCGTAATCGGGATAGCAGGAACATATCAGTGGCCAAAGCTCAGATTTTTTTTCATCATCTACTTGTTGAGCAACTAAAGATAACTTCTTGGAACCTACATAGGCAATAATCTCTGGATTTGCTTTTAGATTCCAATACCAAGTTGGATGAATATCAGCTCCGCCTAAAGAGGCTACGAGCACTACACCCTCTTCAAAAGGTACAAGCATTAAAGGAATGGATCTAATCTTTCCTGTTTTTACTCCTTTCATTTTAATAACACAAATCTCAGAACCATTTATAGTTTTCCATAAATAACCTCTAGAAAGCTTAAAAATAAAAGCTTGTGAGCGAGTGAAAAGCCTGAACATAAATTTACTTGTAGGATAAAGCCTTGGTGCTAGAGGTTTTTTATTAATTTTATTTTTTGATTCATCGTCAGTCATCTTATTCTTTCTCCTCAATCCTAAGCTGTAGCTTACCATTATCTCTAGAGATAAATATCTTTTGATCTTTATGAAACCACATGCGAATGGGTAAACTACCAACTATTTCTTTATGAGATCCATCACACAAAGGTTGTTTATTACTAAGACCACAGCTACACCAAGAATACCTTTTATTAGCTTCAACAAATATGTATTTTTCCTTAATTATTTCTTTTCTCTCTTTCACGAAGATTACCTTAAACAAAAATTCTATGTCGTACCAGAAAGAAGTATAAGAATTTAATTTTATAACTCATGAGTAGATTGGGTAAAATAGAAACATTAGAGAGATTGAAAAGATGAATAATGACTTATATCTAGAGCAAATTAAATTAGGGCCTATGGAAAACTTTGTCTATTTAATAGGCTCAAAAAGTACACGTGAGGTAAGCGTGGTAGACCCCGCATGGGAAATTAGCTTTTTACTAAAACATTTAGAAGAAAAAGATCTAAAGTTATCATCTATTTTAGTTACACATTACCATCCTGATCACATTGGAGGTGGATTTGCTGGTCAATCTATAGAAGGAATTGCTGAACTAATGGAAAAAGAACCTGTAAGGATTTATACCAATAAACATGAAGCAGAAGGGGTAAAAAAAGTTACGGGTGTATCAGATGTTGATCTAGTCAAGGTAGAATCTGGGGACCACTTAAAAATAGGAGAAAATGATATAGAATTTCTTCACACACCTGGACATACTCCTGGTTCTCAATGTTTCAAAGTTAATAATAATCTTATATCGGGTGATACTTTATTTATACAAGGCTGTGGAAGAGTAGATTTACCGGGTTCTGATTCTGAACAAATGTATCACAGCTTAAAGCATCTTTCGTCTTTACCAGATGAAACAATGCTTTATCCAGGTCATCACTATAGTGAAGAAGAGTTCTCAACCCTAGGAGAAATAAAGGAAACAAATGTTTATTTGAAAATCTCTGATCTAGAAACCTGGAAACAACTTATGGGATAATTGGCACTGCTTTAAGTTTATTATTTTTTCTTAAAGCTGGAGCGGGTAACCGGAATCGAACCGGTATCATCAGCTTGGAAGGCTGAGGTAATAAGCCGTTATACGATACCCGCTTTAAACTGAATGCGAATTATACAGAATTAGTATTTGGATGTTGAAGTAAGGGAGGTTCTTTTCATCTCAACAAATAAACATTTCTTAAAGATGACAAAACTCGTAGAACTTAAAATTTAAAGCCTTTCCCCACAAGAGTACTTGTGCAACTAACTAGAAGCAAAGTTAGAAAGGAAAACATAAGTAGTCTAATTAGATCAATATTCTACTTTAAAGGTTTAGTAGTTTCTAACGGCACCATTACGTGCACGAATTCATTGTCTTTCCACATGACATAGGGACCCCCAGCATAAGGATCAGTTGGTAGATCACTCATCAAACTTTCTGGCATTAAAAGCATAAGATGTGGTCCTTCTGCTACCCAGGTACCTTTAGATTTATCAAGATTGGACGGGTCATCATTATCAACAGGTATATCTCCAACTAACATATAAGAAGTCCCAAAAGATTCATTCTCTGAGTTATATGGAGTTTTCTCCATATAAGCTTTCAACCATTTTTGCCAAGCTTGATCAACGCACATAGGATTCACATTTTCATTGGGTGGCGTTCCTGGCATACAAGTCCAGCTATTGGAACCTTTCCTTAGAACTTTCCCTTTAGAATCAAGAATGGTGGCTTTAGAACTCACGTTTCTAGGAGCAGCAGACATCGCAATATCTATAATTTCTTGATCAGAATATCCTGTTTTTTGTAAAGTTTCATGATGTGCACTATGTATCAAAGGTGCACATAAGAAACTTAAAGTTAATATAAATTTGAAGTACATACTTCCCTCCTTAAAAAATTTTCTTCTTTAAATTATACACAAATACTTCTTAGATGATGTGTTCTGTCTTGGAGAAACTTCAAAGAGCCAAACATTCTTAGGTTCTTTATCTGGTTTTGGAGGTGCTCTATTGGGAAACTTTATAGTTAAATACTATCCTATCTCCTTAATGTTGGCGTCCTTCTCGATCAAAGATAGTCTTACGGAATAAATATTATTACCAACCTATCCTTACTCTATTGTCTTCTAGAGCGTATTGGGTCCATTTCTTGGTGTGGCCTTCCTATGAAGGAATGATTAATTTACCATCTCTAATAAAGCACACAGTGGTCACTGAGTGAGGATTTCCTGGATTGGTCTCTAGCTTGATAGTTGGATATTCGTTTGTGAAAAGCCAGTTTTCAGGATAGGTAAATTCTTCTCCCGATAAATGCTTACCCGAAATCATCATGATCGGGTCTGTCCTGAAAGCATCTGCTGTACCAAAAATTAAAACTAGAACTAAGGACGGCAATCCAATGTACTTTACTAATCTGTTTTTCATTTACTTAATTTGAAATGGAACGTATTGTAAAGGTTAAAAAAGCTGTTTATGAAAAGTTACCAAACAATCTTTTATTTAACAACTATCAATTAATTCTTGATATTTCTTTCCAATAGTTTCAAGTGAGAAATCTTTTGATCTACTTATTAATTTGTCTTTATTGACTGGGTTATCTAAGGCTTTATTCATTAATTTTGCTAGATTTTCCGGATTGTCTACTTTAGAAAGATATCCTAATTCTCCATTATTTAGTATTTCTCTAGGGCCTGATTGACAATCTGTAGACACAACATTTACTCCAACTGATAAAGCTTCAGCAATTACAACCCCAAATCCTTCATAATCTGAAGACAAAACGAATAAATCAGATTTTCTCAAATAAGGAATAGGATCCTTTACCCATCCTGCAAGATATATGGTATCTTCTAGGCCTTCTTTTTTTATTAGGGATTCTATGGAAGCCCTTTCAGTACCATCCCCAAGAATTATTGCTTTCAGTCTATAAGAATAATTTTTTTTAAAATGACTAATTGCTTTTATAAGGTTAATGAAATTTTTTTGCTTCTTTAATTCCCCGATGCTAATAATTTTTTTATCCTTGGAGTTGATCCAGTTAGCAATATCAATGGAATCTTCAATTATTTTTGATTCTCCTTCTCCTAATGAAGGAAGAGGATTATATATAACCTCTATTTTTGACCTCTTTACTCCCTTAGAAATTAAATCTTCTTTTACTCCCTCAGATACTGTAACAATATGATGGGCAAACCTATAAAAAATTGAAATAGAGATTTTTTGAAGACTCCGAAAGAGATATTTTTTTGATTTAAACTCCTGGGATAAATTGCAATGCTCTACAAATACTAGTTTTAATTTTGAAAATAGTAAAATAAATGAAGAGATAATAGTTAGAGGCCAAACATTTGAGATTAAACAATCAATGTCCTTGCTTTTAACAAACCTAATCAGGGGAAGAATTGCATTCCTTAATTTTGTTTTATTTAAGGATATAACTTTTATTTTTGGATTAATAATGTGACTTAAATCATTTTTATCAGCTACCGTCAATAGAATTACTTCTCTATTCTTCTTCACAAAATAGTTTGCTAAATAAATAACGACCCTTTCTGCTCCACCTGTTTTTAGATCATAAATAAAGAAACAAATTGATTGCATTGCTGATTCTTTATTCAAGTTCTTTTCAGCTTTGATCAAGGAGAACTCATATAATCTGAGAAATATCTTTTATAAAATCTGTACATAAATTTTAATTTCTTTTCGTTATTTGGGTAATCTTTGTAGGACTTGGGTTCTTCTTGCATTATTTCCTCAAACTCTTTTAATGTTATTCCAAGTTTCTTTGAAACATACTCTTTTTCAGTTTCTATTTTCTCAGGATCGTAGGACCTCTTTCTCAGTTCTTCTATGGCATGTTCTCTTGTTATTTCTCCAGTGCATATTTGAGTAGAGAAAGTTGCTCTCCTATAATCAAGATTAAATTTAACTGGTTGTATATAGGATTGAACAAAGCGAGTGTAAACTGACTCATGATGCTTGCCACCGTAATTTTTCCAGGCTACTTTGTCTTCAAGGGTTTTAATAGCATTTTCTTTGCTGTAAGGAAGGTAATTTAGAAGATATATTATTCTGATTTTTCTAATAAGTTTGTAGAAAATTTCTCTCTTGTATTCAAAAGTTGGAAAAGATTTAAGACTCCTCTTACCAAATCTTTTTTGGATTGTTTTAAGTAACTTCAAATCCTTAGGGTCATAGAACCATAGATCTGGCAGTATACCTTCAGTAGCTAGATTTCCGCCGCCAATAATAAATTTAATATTG
The DNA here is from genome assembly GCA_964635015.1 of uncultured Gammaproteobacteria bacterium. Taxonomy (GTDB): domain Bacteria; phylum Pseudomonadota; class Gammaproteobacteria; order Magnimaribacterales; family Magnimaribacteraceae; genus CAJWPI01. The sequence continues at coordinate 80,836 of CAZWMS010000001.1, forward strand.
TTCTCAGAAGCAACCTTATGTAGAACTCCAGTAATAGCGACATCAGTAGGTATCTCCACCTCAACAATTGATGACTTTAAGACTGATAATTGTATATCTTTAAATTCTTCCCAATTTAAAACATAACTTTGATAATCAATATTAAGTTTGTTACATACATTTTTTATATTGTTAACGGACTCTTCAGAATTCCAGCCGTTATCCATATGCACTGCTAGAGGTGTTAGACCTAATTGTACGGCCTTATAAGCTACATAACTGCTATCTATGCCTCCACTCAAGCCTACTAAACAGTCATATTTCTTTTTTCCTTTAGTTTTCTTAATTTTATTTACAATTATCTCCAATTTTTTATCACTTTCCTCTCCTTGATAGACCCCTTCCTTATATTTGTTAAGAAAGTCAACGCAATGATTGCAATTTCCTTTTTCATCAAAAAAGATTCCTGGATCAGAAGTATCCATGACACATCGTTTACAAATTTGATAGATTTTTTTAGTCATTTATATTTAACTGAGTAAAAGAACTGGATGGCAAGAAATTTCCCCAATTCTACCAAAAAATATTTATCTAAAAAGAGATAAATCTGAATTTTCAAAGTAATTAATTAATACTCCCTTCTTTGGACCTTGAAACACAAATAAACTTCCAGCTGCTAAAGCGCTAGCAAATCCCTTCTTATATCCCTGAATCATATCTTCTAGGTTTCCTGCACCTCCAAGAGCCACTACTGGAATGGTAACTGTGGTAGAAATCTCTTTTATTAAATCTAAATCATAACCACTCATGGAGCCGTCCTTTTTTATTGATTGTATAATAAGTTCACCAGCCCCTTGTTCTTCAACTAACTTAGCAAAATTTGCAGGAGAATACTTTGAAGACTTTGATCCGCTATTACTCCACACAACATTTCCAGAAAAAACTTTCTTCTTTACATCTATGCATACGACAATTGTTGAAGACCCAAAATTATCAGCCGCTTCTCTGATAAAATTTGGATCTTCTAATGCATAAGTATTAATAACCACTTTCTCTGCTCCTTTAGCAATAATATTTTGTATATCTTCTAAACTTTTGATCCCACCTCCTACAGAAAAAGGCATATTTGCCTCTTCACCTACTTGTTTAATTAATTCAGTTGAAATTGTCCTTTTCTCCTTTGTAGCTTCAATATCTAAAAATACGAGTTCATCAGCTTTTAAATCGTTAAACACTTTTACAGCATTTATGGGATCTCCTATGTAACGAAAGTTCTTAAAATTTTTTGACTTAACTAGAGCATTTCCTTTAAGTAAAAGAACAGGAATTATTCTTGGTCTAAACATTTATAGAGAAATAAAATTATTTAACAGGACCTCTCCCGCGTCGTGACTTTTTTCAGGGTGGTATTGCACTCCGAAAATATTATCTTTTTCTATTGCTGATGTGAATTTAAATGAGTACTCGGTTTCATTAAGTACATCAGATGTTTCATTAGAATGAAAGTAGTAAGAATGGACAAAATAAAATTCAGTAAATTCAGGTATTCCTTTCATTAAAGAGCTTTCTTTAGATTTTATAATTTTATTCCATCCCATGTGAGGAATTTTATATTTCAACGTATCATTTACTTTCATTTTCTTTACTTTAGCATTCATCCAACCGAGACCCTCTACATCTCCTTCTTCACTATCATTTGCCATTAGTTGCATACCGAGACAAATACCAAGCACTGGTTTTTTTTGAATAATTGCCACCTCATTTAAAACCTCTAAAAGATCTAGTTCTCGGATATTTTTCATTGCTTTTGCAAAATGCCCAACTCCAACTAAGATAATTTTCTCTGCATTAATTATCTCATTTGGGTTTGAGGTTATTTTTGAAGTAACCTTTAACCTATCTATTTTTTTCTTTACCGAATTTAGATTGCCCATTCCGTAATCAACTATAGCTAACATTTCTTTCATTTCTTTAATACTTTACCAAGAACAACCTACTTCACATTTAAAACTATTTTTTTGTCTTAATGAAACTCTCATCAAAATATATTTGCTTCTTTCTGCCAGTTAAGTAGTTTAAAAAGATATTAAGAAAATTTCTTAGAAATTTTGGAAGAAAAGTTATAATTAATGAAACTATATTTTTTGGAAAGAAGAGTTGAACAGGATCTAATTTAAAAGCGTTGTATAACCTTTCTCTAACCCACATCTTATCCAATTGGCTACTTAACCTAACATTCTCCCAAGCTCCAATTGTATAATTCTTAACTCTTAGATTCCTTAAAGACTTGAGGCAATCTGCTGGGAATTCTTTAAAGTTAATTAATCTTTCTAAACAAGAATCCTGGATTTCAATATTCCTTTTAGAATACCATCTTGCATTTTTATCATGTTCTCTCATCACCACTAAAGGCTCATTGAATAAATAAAATTTGTAGGACAGAGCGAATTTCATATAAATACTTTCTCCTTCAGTAAAAAGGTCTTCATAGCACTTATATTTTTCACAACATTCTTTTCTAACAAGTGGAGAAATGGGGTTGATGAAGCCTACCGAATAATATTGATCTAATATGCCCTTTAGAGCTTTACCGTGTACATTGGGTGCTTTGCTTTGATATTTATCTTTAGTAAATTCATTTAATTCAAAGCCAGGACCGTAAACCACTCCCCAATCAGAGGAAAGAGTTTTGAAAATCTTTATTTGCTTTTCAATTTTTTTTGGAAGATAAAAATCATCACCATAAAGAATGGAAATAAATTCACCTTTTGTTTGATTAAGAACAAGGTTATATCTTTTAGTCAAATATTCATTAGACCTGTGAAGCATTAGCGATATTCTTACATCATCCTTAAATTTTTTTATGATTTTTTGAGTATCATCAGATGACCCATTATCACAAATTATCAGCTCTAAATTACTATATGTCTGATTTAAAACGCTATTAATTGCTTCAGCTATATAATTCTCTTGATTGTAACTTAATAGAATTACAGAAACTTTAGGATCCATTTTTAAGGGTTTTAGATATTTCGGTGGGACACCTTAACAGAAAAAAAAATATCTTGTTAGAACGCTAGTTTTCAAAAAGAACAAGTTCTAAGAAAAATCTTTACTCATTAAGGTATTTCAGCTCCAAACAATCTTTTTCTAGTTCAAGGTAGGGGAATTGATTGTGTAAAGGATTTCCCGTATCTATCTTTGGTTCAATTAAAGTATTTGGATTTAAAATCACTTCAAAAACAAGACTTTTCGAAGAATTCAAATCGTCTAAGAAAAGATCATCCACACTCTCTATTCTTTTATAATCAACTCCATAGGCTTCAGATACTTTCTTAAAGTCAGGAGTGCTATAGCCTTTTCCAGTTGCTTCATATCTTCCCTCTAACCATACATCTTGAAATTGTTTGATTATCCCATAGCCAAAATTATTAAGAATGAAGATTTTTATTGGTAATTTGTGGTAAACCATAGTTTGAAATTCTTGGATATTCATCTGCATTCCTCCATCTCCTGTAAAACAGATTATCTGCTTATTTGGTGAAAGAATGGCTGAACCTATGGCTGCAGGAAAAGAATAACCCATAGGTGAATTTCCTCCTGCAGTAAATATTGTTTGTTTGGTTCGCTCAAAAGCTTGAAAAACCCAACAAAGATCAGCCCCTGTATCTACAGCTACTATTGCGTCTTCATTAATTAATTTATTTATTTTCTTTACTACATCATAAGGGTTTAAAGAATTATGTTTATCTGAAGAGATGTTGGGCCAAATACCAAAGTATTTTTTTTTAATTTGATAGCAATAAGAATTCCATTCGCTAATATCATTTCTCAAGTTCAACTTAAAGTCAGAGAATAAAGGGCTAGAATCTCTAAAGTCGAATTGACTTACTTCATAGTTTTTTTCATCAAAATGCTTTTGAAGCTCTGATTCATCAATATCTAATACCTTAATTTTTGCTAGAGGAGCAAATTGAGAAACTTCACCTCTTTGTCTATTGTCTAATCTACTACCAAGTACTAACAGACTATCTGAACTTTGAAGAATAAAATTTGACCCCCGGTTCCCATAAACTCCTATACTTCCATGATAATTTTTATTCCTGGAATCAACGAAGCACATTCCGTTCCAACTAGTAACAAAAGGAAGCTTATTTTCTTTTATCCAGTCTATAATTATTTTTGTCTGGTCACTAAGTCCTGGTCCTGCCCCTAAAAGAATTAAAGGTCTTTTAGAGTCTGAGAAAAAGTTATTAATACTTTTTTTAATGTCTGCTATATTTTTCTCCTCTACTTTGAATCTTTTGGGTTCAATTTCTAAAATATCTTCTTCTACTTCCACTTGCTGTATATCCATAGGAATATCAATTAAAACTGGGCCCATTCTTCCTGAAATTGCAATTGAATAGGCTTTTGCTAGTTCTAGTTTTAACTCCTCAGCAGAGGTAACCTGTACTGAATACTTAGTAATAGGCTTAACCATTTCAACTATATCAGTTTGTTGAAATCCAGCCTGTCTAACTTTTGTCCCCCCATAAATTTCTTTTTCCCTTTGATTTACTTGACCTGTTAGATGAATAGAGGGTATGGAATCAAAGAATGAGCAAGCTATCCCAGTTATTAAGTTCGTAGCACCCGGCCCGCTAGTAGCAACAGTAACTCCGATTTTTCTATCTACTTTCCAAAGGGCATCTGCTGCCATGGCAGCGCTTTGTTCGTGTTGCATTGGATAATAATTAAGTTTTGAATTTCTAGCTATCGCGTCAATCATAAAAGCACAAGCACCCCCTGTAACTACAAAAGCATTATTACATTTCTTCTTTGCAAGAAAAGAGGCAATATATTCTGCTCCGTTCATAATTTTTGACCTTTATCTGAAGTTAAAAAAACTATGTTTAAAAAAAAATTCTTATTTCTTTTACAATCTCGATTATTTCTTTCATAAAAGTGAAATGGAATTATACAGAAATAATATTTGCATGTTGAAGTAACAAGCCAGCTCAATCAACAATCTTTTTAATGAAATTCTCTATAACCTTTTCAATTTCTTCGGAGTGTGTGCTCATCATCATATGATCTCCTCCCTCTACAATATGCATTGTTGCATTAGGCACTAGTTTTGCTATTTCTTCTATTATAAATAGCAAAACACAAGATAGGTTGTAGTTTTTTTATCGATTTTTCCATAACAACTATGAAGCTAACCAGAGTGGGGGTAATATTAAGAGATAACTTAATTGGAGAAATTATGAAATACATTTTATCAGTACTGATCTTTTCTTTATCCTGCTCTATTCTCTCAGCATCTCAATGGGATAAAAAGGGGTGTGCAAGAATAGAACTAGGAGTTGGTCAACTTATTTTTGTTTCAGAGAATATGAGGCAGTCATCTGAGGATGCTAGTAAGAATGGGGATTTTGATAAGGAAAAAGAATTAAGGGAGCAGCAAAACTATCTTCTTGAGTCAGCAAGTCATTGGGCTACTATTTACTCTACTTTCTGTAAAAAATAAATTCTTTAGAGATATTACAACAATGAGATTTGATTAGATGCATTAGATTTTAAGATCAAAAATTTAACATTTGCTATTTATCCTTTTTTCTTTTTGTTGCGTTGATTGATATATGTCAATCTTCTAAAAAAGAGTAGATTCTTCTTAATTAAGCTTTTTTTTCTGTATTCCTTTTATCTAAGATCTCCCTTACTTTAGAATGCGTCTCTTCAGTTATTGGGTATTTCCATATTACCAGTATTGCTAAAAAGTAAAAAATGGAAGACATGCTTGAGAATATTAACCTAAGACCAAACAACTGACTCGATTCATTATAAGCTTCTGGTGTTGTATTGAATCCTACCCAAGCCAAAGCAGATAAAGCAAGCCAAGAGCCTATAGAAGCTGTCATTTTAGAAGTGAAAGACCAGGTTGAGAAAAATAAAGCCGATCTATTTTCCCCACTATTAAGTGTATCAATGTCAATGACATCTGCCTTCATTGAGTTGGGTAAAGCCTGAAATCCACCTGCAGCAAATCCAGTGGTAATTGTAATGGGGAGCATCCACCAAAAATCACCTTCTCCTAGCAGAAAGTACAAAGGATGAGTTAAACCAATTAACATAAAACTAGAGATATAAGCCTTATGCTTTCCAATTATTTTAGATAGCCACACCCAAAAGGGGACGGCAGCAAAGCTACTAATATAAAAGAAAGTGAGCATATAAATAGCAATGTCTTCTTGTTTAATCACATAAGTAATAAAAAATAAATAAAGGGGTGTTGTTATAGAGATAGCAATCCCACCCATCATGAAAGCAATAATTAATCTTTTAAAAGGAGCATTCTCTAACATGAGCTTAAAGCCTTTTAAGGGTGATATGGTAGATTTAATGTGATCTTTGGATTCAGGCACCCTGCTGATAGTTAAAAATACACAAATAGGCATTAGAATGATCATCGATATTCCCACTATATTGAGAACATTAGCACTTCCTCCAAAACCAAAAAATAAAAGGGCTGCCGAAGGAATTAATTGAGCGCTTAAACTTCCTACTACCCCCAGCATAGCTCTCCAGCCAGTTACTCGAGATCTTTCATTATAATCAGAAGATAACTCGGCTCCCCAAGCGTAATAAGGGATCATAATCATGGTAGTAGCTATTGAGAGCAAGAACATCCACATGAAGAGATGTAAAGCTCCAGAACCTTCAGGAGGAATGAAGAGCATATAGATACTTAACATCATAAGGGGGGTAGCAAGGGCTATCCAAGGGCGCCTTTTTCCCCATCTTGTATTAGTTCTGTCATTAATATACCCAAATAAAGGGTCAGTGATTACATCAAAGATACGTACGGCTAAAATGATATTGGCTGCTAAAACCAAAGATACCCCCATATCAACTGAATAAAACTTAGGAATAAAAACTAAAACAGGAAAAAGTGAGATATTAATAGGAAGCTCAGTTAAGCCATAAAAGAAAAGAGTGGATCTTTTCAGTTTCAATTTATCTTCCTTAAAATTTCCTTTAAGAAGAAACTTTTCATACCTTTACTACCACCTTTCCGATATTCAAACCTTCAAATAGCTTAGAATAAGCTGCAGGTAAATTTTCTAGACCTTCAGTAATCTCAATAGGAAGATTTAAAAGCCCTTTATTAGACCAATTTCTCAAAATAGGATTTATTTCAGGCTCACGATGATAAAAATCAGGAGAAAAGAAACCCTCAAACCTTAATCTTTTCATGAGTATAAGGTCATAGTTATAGGGACCTGGAAGGCGCTCGCTAGAACTATAATTCTCTAAAAGTCCACAAACAGCTATAGTTCCAAATATAGCCATATTTTCCAACACTGCATCAAGAATATTTCCAGCTACATTATCAAAATAAACATTAACGCCTTCAGGGCATAGAGCTTTAAGCTTGGCAGAAACATCATCTTTCTTGTAATTTATAGCTCCATCAAAGCCATATTCTTTACAAATTAGATCACATTTCTTGTCAGCACCTGCTATACCTATAACTTTACAGCCTGAAATTTTAGCTATTTGACCAGCCATTAAACCTGTACAGCCCGCGGCAGCGGATACAACAAAAGTATCCCCAACCTTAATCCTTCCTATATCAATAACACCAGTATAAGCAGTCCACCCATTAGCACCAAAAATACCTACATAGTTAACTAATTCCGTATTGCTAACATCTACTTTACTTGGATACATTGAATTAGGATCAACTAAAGAATAATCAGACCATTGACCATAAGACCTAAGTTTCTCTCCAACCTTGTATTTTGGATGCCTACTTTCTATGATCTCTCCTAAAACTGTTCCCATTAATTTCTCTCCTATTGGGATTGGGGGTTGGTAAGAATCTTCTCTGTCTGTCATGTACATACGAGTTCCTGCATCCATTGATAAATAAGAATTTTTTGTTACAAAGAAACCTTCTGGCACTTCCAACTCTGATTCTTTCTTGATTTCAAGAGCATCTTTAAAATTATTTCCGACGGGCAGTTGTTTCATAATCCAAAATCTATTCTCAATTTTCATATTTCTTATATTACCATTTGCTCTATTAAGATTAACCTGACTTCTTATATTTCTAATTATTAAAAAAAGGATAAAAAAAGGCCGCAAATAGCAGCCTTTTTCAATAAAAAATCTTTAGAACCTGCCGGATAATTCAATCCCCCAGTTTCTTCCCGCTGTTGCCTGACCATACTGCATCAGAGGTGCGATATCTACTGTACCTACTATTATTTCATCAGTAATATTTCTTGCAAAGACACTTAAGCGATAAGTTTCAAAATCAAAATCTACTGAAGCATTCCAGTAACCTGTTGAATCAGCGTGTCCTGCAACAAAGTTTTGGGTATTGGTTTCAAAATCATCTACCCAATCATACTTAACATTTACAGTCATTTGACTGGAACCCATATCTGTAGAGTAGTTGGCTCCTACTGCATATGTAAGTTCAGGAGCAAACTTCACTTTTAAATAATCATTATTAGTAGGTTCAAGAAGACCCGTTACAGGATCAGCTCCATCTAGATCAGATACGAAACCTTGATATTCAGAATCTAGAGTTCCCAAGGTTGCAAACCAACTAAAATTGGAATTCACAATGCCTTTCAACTCTAGCTCAACACCTGAGTATTCAACTCCAGCAACATTATCCACTACGGTTACAACAGTTAAAGTAGTGGGATCCTGTTTGATTGAGCTATCTTGTTTATCTTCAAAATCGTTGAAAAAGTAAGTAGCGTTAAATTGCAATCTATTGTCCATCCATTGACTTTTCATCCCCAATTCAAATGAGTTTGCGTACTCAGGCTCGTATGTATTCGCAAAATCCACCGCGTTTTGGTTACGACCAAAAAAGCCGCCACTATGGAATCCTTCTGAATAAGAAGCGTAGTACATCAAATCCTCTCTAGGATAATGGGTAATACCTATCTTTGGAGAAACTTCATTCCAATCCATAGTCATGTTGAAAAGTCCTTTTGCATAACCGCCTCCCTGAATATCATCAAAGTTTTGAATATGCACTCTATTTAGAGGAGCTAGATAAGATTGACCAGCTAAAAATTCTTTTTCTTCTTTTGTATACCTTACGCCAGTCGTAAGAATAGTCTTTTCAGATATATTCCAATCTATTTGGGCAAATATCGCTTGAGAACTAACATCTTGATGTTGATACAGCTTTTGGACAAAGCCAGGTCCAAGTCCTGGTCCTGGAGCTCCAGTATCACAACGAAGAGCACCTAAAGCTCCTGCATTCTGACAAAGGAAAAGTGGTATAGAGCCATCAACTAAGCCTGGTACTAAATACTGCCATAGATGATAAGTATCCCAGTATTGAGTATACTCATTTTCCCAAAGAAAAGCCCCAACAACATAATTCATTGAGTCATTTCCTCCTTCAAACCTAAATTCTTGACTGAATTGTTCGTATTGGTTATCGGCAATAATTGTTGTGAATTGTGCTGATGTTCCATCTAAGTCCCATTCCGTAGCTTCACTCTCATCTCTAAAGGCTGTTACAGAAACAAATCTAGTGGTCTCATTAATATCATGACTTATGGTTAAGCTAATGGCATCAGTATCGTACTGACCTTCGTTCCTTCTTTCAGTACTATATTCTGTTTCGCCATCACTAGGGTCTGTAGCTTCACAAGTATTATTAGCAGTGAAGAAAATAGATCCGAATGGAATACAAACAAGGTGAGTGGCATTATTCTTATTAGTTGCAGCTCCAACATCACTTCCATCGTCATATGTTTCTACAGTAAGGATAGCCTCTGTTGCATCGCCTGAACTTAACAGAAGGCTTACACCATAATTGACATAATCTACTCTAGGACCATCTTCATTGAGGAATATGTTGGTCATATAACCGTCGGATTCAGTGCTATTGAAGAAAAACTTAGCAGCTAAATTATCTCCTAAAGAGGTGTTAAGAATCCCTTTGAATTCTTGTCTTCCCCATTCCCCTCCAGCAATTTTATATAAACCACCGAACTCTCCAGTGGGTTTAGATCTAACCACATTAATTACACCCCCAACAGTATTTTTTCCAAAGAGAGTTCCTTGTGGTCCTCTTAATATTTCAATTCTATCTACATCAAAATTTTCTATAATTTGACCTGAATTAGTCCCTATAAAAACACCATCTAGTGTCACAGCAATTGGAGAGTCAAAAGATTTATCAGTTTCCGAATAACTAATTCCTCTCATAGTAATAGCAGAACCCCTTGCTCTAGCTGCGGTCTTTCCAATCCTGACATTGGGTGCGTAACCATTGATATCTGCCAAGTTTCTAATGGTAGATTCTTGCAACTCTTGGCTTAGGGCTGTAATTGCTATTGGAACAGATTGTGCATCCTCTTCTCTTTTTTGAGCTGTAACTGTAATCTCTTCAATAGTTACACTATCTTCTTCCTCAGCAGCAGAAATGCCAACCGGAAGTAAGAAAGATGCCAAGGCTATGCCTATAAATCCATTCAAATATTTAATTTTGAAACTCATATTCCTCTCCTTGCAGATAAATATAATCTAAACACAAACAAAAAACACATTTAAAAAAATTTTGTAAATTTTGTAAATTTTGTAAATTTTGTAAAGCATATCATAAAGTTCATCAGTTAAAACCTATTCTTTTCTCTACATTGTAAGTTAGGTTCGCAAACCTATTTGTAATAGTATCTGCAATAAGATGAATAGAGCTATTGATTTAAATTTAAATTACCGTCAAGCTTAAGCGTTTTAAAGTCAATTATTTTAGGAGGAGAAAATATGTCAGCTCAACTTTTTGATTTGTCTGGGGAGGTTGCTGTTGTAACTGGTTCAGGGAGAGGAATTGGAGAGGGTATCGCTAAAGTACTAGCAGAGCATGGGGCCTCTGTTGTCTGTGCTGCTCGTAGAACTGAAGAAATTGAGAGGGTAGCAAGCGAGATTATTGCTGCGAATGGCAAGGCCATTGCAGTCACTACAGATGTCACTAATGAGGTGGCGGTGAACCAACTAGCGGAGCAAGCTGTTAAAGAGTTTGGCAGATTAGATATGTGGGTCAACAATGCCGGTGGCTCACCTGTACAAGCTCCTCTTGTGGAACTAGAAAGAGAAGAATGGGACAACACAATAGCTCTTAATTTAACAGCTATTTGGGTTTGTACTAGTGTTGCCTCAAGACATATGGGTAAAAAAGGAAGAGTTCTAAATATATCTTCTATTGCTGCTGAGGACGTTATTCAAGGCAGTGGACACTATTCTTCTGCAAAAGCAGGTGTCAATATGATAACTAAATGTTTCGCTGAGGAGTTGGGTCCCAGAATTAGAGTAAATGCCATCATGCCAGGCTTTGTACCAACTGAAATCATGATGACAGCACTAAAAATTACCCATGAAGATCTGCCTTCTATAGAGAAATCTTTAAAATTGCCAGCTGGTCGTATTGGTACTCCACGTGATCTAGGTGCCGCAGCACTCTATTTGCTTTCTCCTGCATCGGAGTGGGTGACAGGTCAGGTCATACGTATTTCTGGAGGTGCGTAATGGTTGTTAATCGTAAGGTGGTATTGGCTAAACGACCGAAAGGGCAGCTTCTAGAATCTGATTTCAAAGTTGTTGAAGAAGAACTAGCTGATCTTAATGATGGCGAAGTGTTACTTCAGGTAGAGCATTTATCAATAGATGCATTTATCAGAACTACCCTTGATGGTCCGAAAGGATTGCATGGAACCATAGACCTTAACACTGCTGTTACAGCTCTTGGGGTTGGTCGAGTGAGACAAAGTAATTTTAAGGGACTCAATCAAGGTGATGCCGTATTTGGACCAATGGGAGCACAAACCCATGTAATTTGGCCAGGTGACATGTTGCGTAAGTTAGATGAATCTGAAGTACAGGCAAGGACATACTTAGGTGCTATGGGTATGACTACAGGGCTTACTGCTTATGCTGGTTTACTCCTTGTCGGACAAGTTAAACAAGGCGATACTGTTGTGGTTTCAGCAGCTGCTGGTGCTGTGGGCTCGGTCGCTTGTCAATTAGGAAAGATTACAGGGGCCAAGGTAATAGGAATTGCTGGTGGTTCAGCCAAATGTGATTTCCTTAAGTCTGAAATAGGTTGTGAAGATGCTATTGATTATAAGACTGGTGATCTTTATAAAAAATTGAAAAAAGCGGCACCTGAAGGTATCAATGTATTTTTTGACAATGTAGGTGGCAAAGTTCTAGATGCAGCGCTTGATAATATCGCAATGGGTGCTCGAGTAGTGATATGTGGAGCAATCTCCCAGTATAACAATATGGAAAATGTGATCGGGCCAACTCTATACCTTCGAATACCAGAGAAGAATGCAAGTATGCTAGGTTTCACAGTCGATCACTTTTCTGAAAAATTCCCTAAGATGGAGAATGATCTAGCTGGTTGGATCAAAGAGGGGAAACTCAATTTACCCGAACATATAGAAGAAGGAATTGATAATTTCCCTAAAGCACTTGTTATATTAATGACAGGGGGACATATGGGTAAATTGTTGGTGGAACCTTAATTATCAAATCTTCTTCCTTTGTATAATCCTTTTCTTTCTTTTTTTGATTTTTGTAAAAAGAATGGAATAGAGTAGAATTTATTTAAAATATAAGGAGGTAATATATGAATCTACTTCAATCTTTGGTGGTTATTTTAACTGGCTCAATATCTATTTCACTCTTCTCAATGCATCATGAAAAAATAGTCAATTTCTCTGATTGCAAAGGAGAAGTTGGAAATTTTTATGTATCCAGAATCCTTGAAGGAGGTACGATAGAAGGTTTTCAAAAGGCTGTAAATCTGCATCAAAATTTCTACTCTAGCAGGGGTTTTAATGTACAAGTCATTCCGAGTGTGCAATACCAAAGAGAAGACGGTGAAGTAATTGAAAAACCCTACATGCTTTCTACTTTAGTTCTCTTTCCAAATTTAAAAATTAGAGAAGAGTGGCGTAAAAGAGAATTCACTGAACAAGACCAAGAAGAATTTAATGCTTTCATTAAATTGTATGATGAGAACAATGAAATTGTTGAAACAAAAGCAATCTGTAATCTGAACTAATTAAATATTTATCTTTTTTCTAGAAAGAAAACTCATTTACTTGATTAATTAAGACATTTATCCTCTACAAAGGAAGCTAAAACTTGATCCTTAAATATTGTCTTATCTAAAAATATTTTCCAAGATAGGAGATTAGCAAGCGTTTTCTTAATCTTTGAAAATTGCAAATACTAAAATATAAATAAGAAAGATCTATAAATCTCAAGAAGATATTGACCTTTTAAATGATAAATATAGAAAGTACAAGCTTGAAACTACCCACAACCAAAAAATAAATATGCTATGTCCTTCAAAAAGCAAAAGGAACAATGAGGTTAGAATCCAAACAGAAATTATAATTATATTAAAACCTCTACCCTCTTCTACTCTAAAAGGGTGAACATATTTGAAAGGTATAAAAGTTAGAAAGCAAAGAATTGTCAAAAAGATTAAATTTAAATTTTGGGGTGTTTCAAGAATATAAAAATAAAATAAAACTACATTCCATACAGCAGGAAATCCTTCAAAATAATTATCTTGCGTTTTTAAGTTTCTGTTAGCAAAAGTAAAACTAGAAACCAATAAAATAAAAATAGACATTAAAAGCTCAGTTCCCTTTGGCACAAATCCAAGTTGATGAATCATAAAAGAGGGGATGATTACATAATTAAAATAATCAACTATATGGTCTAATACTTTACCACTGATATGAGGTGTTACTTCTTCAGCATGAAATTTACGAGCTAGTGGCCCATCAATGCCATCTATAAAAAAAGCTAAACCTAGCCAAAGAAAGGCTCCAACTAGATTTTCTGACATTACCGACAGTAAGGCTAAAAAGCCTGCAATAACACCACTGGCAGTAAGGATGTGTATTAGATAAACAACAAATTTTCTAGAGAAATTATTTAAATTCAAGAAAAATTACCCCTATAAGTTAATAATCTTATTTTCATCTCGTCAGTCGTTAATAAGGTTCAATTAGCTTCCTTAACTAAATATTTCTTTTTACCAGCAATAAAGAAAAAAGGTAAAGATAAAAGAGAAAATATATTAAGACCCAACAAAGTCCATGTATAGGGTTGGGTGTTACCAATGGCTCTTAAATAGTCAATAGATATCCCAGCTACGACTGCACCGATTGCTAAACCCAAAAGGTTAAGGGTTAAGATATAAAAAGCTATAACAGTAGCCCTAATTTTTGATGGAGCCAGTTCTTGTACAGTTGCAAAAGCAGGTCCCCAAAAGCATCCTACTTGAAAAGAACCTATAAAAATACCAATAAAGATCCATAGTGAGCCAGGATCCACCAATCTATAAATGATGCCGAATGGAGCGGTAATAAGGCCTATCCAAAAAAGAGACATTGACCTTGGATAACCCCACTTTGTGACGAAAACATCTCCTACTATACCGCCGAAAAGATTACCTCCTACTCCTCCAATAAAAACGAGTATACCTGCTGCAGTAGCTATTTCAGCCCTATCATAGCCTCTTTCTTGAACTAGCCATAATTGATCAAAATTAAATCCCCCCAGAGTTATGTGTAAGATAACTCCTGCTAAAATCATGTAAATTAAAACAGGTTTATTTAGAAGAGTCTGGATTAATAGAGCAAACCTTTCTCGAAATTTTAATTTATCAGTAAATTCATCAACTTGCTCTGAGACTTCTTTTCTAGGTATTTCTTTAACAAAAAGCATAGTTAGAGCAAGTAATAACCCCAAAGCGCCTAAAATGTAGAAACAGTTCCTCCACCCTATAGTTGGACCAAAAATCCCTGCGATTAAAAGTGATAGACCAGCACCTATAGGAATTCCCATATAATAAAAGCCAATTGCAAAACCCATTTTGGATTCTGGAAATCTATCAGAAAGTGAAGAGACGGCGCTTGGAGTAAGGATAGATTCACCTATACCTATGAACATTCTTGGAATAGCCATAGTTATAAAACCTCTAGCTGCACCAGAAGCGATAGTAAAGATGCTCCATAATGCAACTCCAAAAGCTATTAATCTGGGTCTGTTCATAGTATCAGCTAATACGCCCATGAAAAGACCCATAATTGAATAAAAAAATAGAAATGCCAATCCAGCTAAAGTACCAAATTGAGTATCGCTGAGTTCTAAATCTGGAACTATAAAATTAGCAAAACTTGCAAGCAATGATCTATCAACAAAATTAAGAACATTAATTAATGTCAACAAACCTAAGAAGGCATAGTCCTTTGACGACACTTTAGTCATTACTATGTTTTATTGTAGAGAGAATAAGATAATAAATCTTAATAAATTCTGTTATTCTTTCCTTCTAAAAATTTTATTAGTTACTTTCAGTTAAGAGGTTCTTATGGTTACTTTGGTTTATGCAGGTGTTTTAGTATTAATAGGTCTATATCTAGCATATAGATCAAGCATGAAAAGATTGTCTACTGAGATAATGATTGGTACTGGTGATAATACTGAAATGCTTCAGGCATCACGAGTTCATGGAAATTTTGTTGAATATGTTCCCTTTTTTCTAATTCTCTCAGGAGCTCTTGAATTAAGCGGACAACTACCAACTCTTGCTTTATACATACTAGGTGATATTTTTGTTCTTGCAAGAATAGCTCATGCGTATGGATTGACTAAGACTCATGAAAGTTCTCCACCAAGGCTTTATGGCACCTTATTTACTTGGTTAGTTTTAGCAGTACAGTCTTTATGGGCACTGTGGATAGGGTTTGGATATTTGATGCAAACTTGTTTTGGATTTTGTACTTAGATAGTTAAATTTCGCCAAATAGATAATTTAAAGTTAAATGGGAAAGGGATTTAACACCTGTCTCTAAAGCAGGATCATCTATTAAGAAATATGGAGAATGGTTTCCTGCTGTACTAGAAGGATCAACCCCGGGTTCATTTACACCTAGAAAGAAATAAAACCCTGGGATTTTTTCTGAAAAAAAACTAAAGTCTTCAGCTCCAGTAGACCTCTCAGCTCTATAGAGAAGATCATCTCCTACAATATTTTCTAGAATTGGTAAAACTTTTTTAGTCAATTCTAAGTCATTAAATGTTACCGGATAATTCTCTCCATTAGGCACTATTACTTCCACTGTAGCTCCTGCCATTGCAGCAGTGCCTTTAGCAATGATATTCATTTCATTAATGATCTCATCTCTGATTGCTGGATCAAAAGTTCTTATAGTTCCTTCCATTTCTACAACGTTTGGAATTATATTACTACGCACTCCACCATGAACGCTTCCAACAGAAATTACTGCTGGAGATTCTCTTAAATCAAGTTTCCTTGAGATAATTGTCTGAAGATTATTTCCTAATTGAAAAGCGACCATAATAGGATCTACTGATGCCCAGGGAGTTGATCCATGGGCCTGTTTTCCTTTTATTATTATTTTCCAGGAGTCTGAAGCAGCCATGGCAGGACCTTCCCTATAGGCGATTAATCCATGAGGAGCATTTGTAACGTGTAAACCAAAAATCACATCTGGAAGGTCTTTAGACCAAATGCCTTCTTTAAGCATTAGTCTAGCACCACCTTGCTCTCCAACAGGGGCTCCTTCTTCTGCAGGTTGAAATATAAACATAATACTTCCAGGTATCTTGTTTCTTATTGAAGAAAAATATTCTGCAACACCCATCAGAATAGCTATGTGAGCGTCGTGACCACATGCATGCATAACGTCTACATTTTTTCCGTTGTAAACGCTCTTTTGATTGGATGCATAGGGCAGTCCTGTCATCTCTTTAACTGGCAATCCATCCATATCTGCTCTTAATGCAACCATAGGGCCCTGTCTATTTCCTCTTAAAATACCAATTACTCCTGTATGAGCCACGCCAGTTATCACCTCCATGTCCAAACTGTTCAAATGCTCTTCTACTTTTTTAGAAGTACGGAATTCTCTATTAGATAGTTCAGGGTACTTATGAAGATCATGTCTCCAATCAACTACCTTCTTCATTAATTCAGGTAATTGGTCTTGAAGTTGGGATTCAAGTTTCTGAGTCTTTGCCTCTGTACTTTCAAAAAATAAGAGCAAAACCAATGAGATTAATAGTATTTTTTTTTCCTTAATCATTATAAATATATATTTGGCGGGCCTGGAAGGAGTTGAACCCTCTACCTCTCAGTTCGTAGCCGAGCGCTCTATCCAAATGAGCTACAGGCCCTAAGTAGTAATTATAACCAAGTTGTATCTCTAAGAAATATGAGATTAGCTATGATTAATTTTATTCCCCTTCAAGATCGCTCTTTAGGCGATCGTAAACTTCTTCCCTGTATACTTTTACAGAGTTAGGTGCGGTTATCCCTATTCTCACTTGGCCCCCCCTGATATCTAAAACAGTAACCTTAATATCATCACCAATGAATAGGGACTCATCTGATTTTCTGCTTAAAACAAGCATATTCCCCCCCTGAACATATAAAAACTAATATGCTCATGAAAGACCTTATCAGCTATTATCTATCTAGGGAAGATTATATTTTGCTTCACAAACCCTTAAATTTTAATAGCAATGCTTGTTCTATGCTCTTTCTTAACTAAGTAACCTATATTTCTCACAATTCATTTATTTTAGAAGAAAAAGACTATTACGGACTTAATAGCAAGATTTATAAATTATTCCCCCTAATTGCAAAGTATATACCCAAAAATAATAAAAAGATCTGTTCGCTTGTAAAAAGAACTTGTCCTCTTTCTCCTATAAATAAAGCCCAATTTGAGTGAGCTATATAAATAGCGAAAATCATAATTGTAGCTACAGCGCCACCAGATATTCTGGTAATTATATTTCCAAGGTCTTTAGTTGAACTTAGAATTCCACCTAGTATTATCCCTATACCCGCGAGTATTTCTCCCCAAGCTACAAGAGGTGCAAGTGCATCGGGTGCAAAAACACCCTTGGACCCTAACCATTGAACAAAACCAGGACTTATGGGTAACTTGCCAAATCCATGAAGAAAAAAAGAAATTCCTAAACCCAAGCGCAATAACCAATGTGCTAAATTGAAAAAAGGTGAAGCCATTAAATCTAGAAATCTATTTATTTTACTCATAAGCATTCTCACAAGACTATATTAAACAAAATTATTCTAACTGTCTTAAATTTTCTGGCGGAGAGGGAGGGATTCGAACCCTCGAAGGGTGTTAGCCCTTACACGCTTTCCAAGCGAGCGCATTCAACCACTCTGCCACCTCTCCAACTTAGCAATAAATAAGAAGAGCTATTCTTATTTATCTAGATTATCCCTTTTAAAGTTAATTTGAATAAGCTAAATAGTTTAGGGAAAAGAATTTTAACTTCATTACTTTATTATAAAAACTTGTATTAGATATAAATATTGTCGTAGGATAAAAGAAAGGAGTGTTTTATGAAAAAGATATTTTTTATTCTAAGTGTTTTCCTTACATCGATTTTGGTAGCTGAAGATACTACAGTTGTGACTAGAATGGTTATAGGAGATGACCCAAGGGCTGGGATAATTCATGTTCTTTGTATAGAAGATTATAAATTTGCAATCTATCAAAATAGCAGAGTAGTTAGAACTGACGAAGGGTATGCAGGGGAAAGCCAATCTTCAAGCATGACTCAAATTATCGATGATAGAGGAAGGGGCATTAAGTGCTCTAAATAGAAAATTTATTTCTTGTAAGAACTAAAACTAAATCTGTCTCTTTGTGGATAGTTCTAATCTACCTGTTGGGGCGTTTCTATCTTAAACTCTCCAGTATCGGGTAGAGATACTATTGCTTTACATGAATCCATAAAACACTCAACCTCTTCACTTTCACCATTTAGATATAAATATTTGCCTTTCCCATGCTTAACATCATCTTTAAATTCTCCAATATACTTAACTCCATCACTATAAGTGTATATTCCTACTCCTTCCTTCTTATCTTCTATAAAATCACCCACATATAAATCATTTTCCCATTCATTAATTCTGTGGGCATAGGAACCTTTACCTTGCCTCTTCCCTTCAACCCATTTACCCACATACAAGTCACCACTCCTATATGAATATGTTCCATGGCCATGCGGAATATCTTTCTCAAAAAATCCAATAAATCTATCTCCGTTTGAATAAAAAAAGACTCCTTCACCATGGTACAAATTATCTTTCCATTCTCCTGAGTACATTTCTCCTCCATCATAAAGATAAGAGCCTGAGCACATATCCCAAACCTTTGAAGGATCATCAGGACACACCGGCAATGAAAAAGATTTCAAAGAGAATAAAAAAATCGAGATTGCTAACGGTCTAAATTGAAATAGATTTACCATTTTTCTTATAATATAAGAATTCTCATATTACTGCTTTAGATCTCTTAAAACTATTCTATCAGAAATAATTTCAGATGATCTCACTGGATTAATTTCTATTCCTCCTCTTCTTAGGTAATTTGCCTGAACTCTTAAGGTGTTAGGGCTGCATCTTCTCATCAAATCATTAAAAATGATTTCTACGCAATCCTCATGAAAGGCTTGATAATTTCTAAAAGACGCTAAGTATTTTAGTAAACTCACTTCTTCTATTCTATTTCCTTGATAGGATATCCTAATAGTAGCCCAATCTGGTTGGGACGATATTGGACATAAACTTCTAAAGTTAGAAAATGTAAAATTGTCTTTAGTGGGTTGATCTAGAGTCTGCAACTTAAGAGAGTTAGGATTTTCAATAATTAAACAGGTGTCTATTTTTAGTGTATCCAAGGTTTGGACAGCTGGATAAAAATCATTAGGTTTCTCAGCAATTTCTAACTCTATTTCTTCTTCTATGCAATTGGTTAAATCTTCTTTAAGGAGAGAAAGAAACGTCTCTTTAGACTCAAATTTTTTGTTATTTAAAGAGTTTATATAAAGCTTCAGAGACTTTGATTCAATAAATTTTTTTGAAGAACTAGAATAAGAAAAGTAAAGAATTCCACTGTTAGGCACTCCTTCTTTTCCAAGCCAAGATAATTCATAGACCGTCCAAGCATCAAATCCATAGAATTTTTTTTTATGATAATTTATATTAAGATTCTTTCTTCTTTCTGATCTATTCAAGCTAAATAGAATATCTGGACTATATTCCGTCGGAATTTTATCCCTATGTTTAGGGTTAATTTCATTAAATTTCAAAACTAAGTCCTAATGCCTTTGCCCTTTTGTAAAAGCAACAAAGAAACGAGGAATAATATAATAATAAAACTAATTATCATTAAAAGGGAAAACCCTACTGACATATTCATTGATGCTAAATCTGAAGATCCAAGCAAACCTTCCCTTAATGCATTAACCATGTACAGAATTGGATTAGCAAGAGAAACAGTTCTCCAGAATTCAGGGAGCATATCTACAGAATAAAAAATACCGCCTAGGTAACTTAAAGGAGTTAAGATAAAAGTTGGCACTATAGATACATCATCAAACGACTCAGCAAAAAGTGCATTTAAAAAACCTGCAATAGAAAAAAGAATAGAAGTTAAAAATAGAACTAAAAGTGTCAAGGGCCAGTTTTGGACTTCTAGTTCCACAAAAGGCAATGAAACTAAAGCTACAAGAATAGCAACCATAATACCCCTAGCAACACCACCAAAAATCCAGCCCATTAGGATAATATAATGCGGTATGGGAGTGACTAATAATTCTTCAATACTCCTTTGGAATTTCACGCTAAAGAAAGAAGATAGAACATTTGAGTATGTATTATTTATTACGGACATCATAATCATTCCAGGAACCATCCATTTAAGAAATTGATAACCCCCAATTTCCCCTATCCTTGAACCAATGATTACACCTATTGTTACGAAATAAAGAATTATCATGATTGCTGGAGAGATCAAAGTCTGCATCCAAATTCTGGTAAATCTTCTTACTTCTTTTCTTATTATGGTAAGAAGAGCGTTTAACTGTTCTACTCCTGTCATTTTAATTCATCCATGTTGCTAGATTTTTCTGAATCAATATCAGAATCAATTAAATTAACAAATAATTCCTCTAATCTTCCCGTTTCATTTCTCATGCTTACTACACGAATATTTAATTTAGACAGCTCATTAAAGACTTCATTTAATTCATGTCCTTTCTTTATAGTCACTATTAATTTTTTGGGATCTTCTAATCTAAAAACATAGTTAGTTAAAGCAGGAACCTGTTCTAGAGGTGATTCTAAATCCAAAACAAAAGTTTCTTTTTCTAACTTGGCTAACAACTCTTGCATACCTGTATTTTCAACAATATCTCCTTTATCAATAATGGCTATATTTCTACATAACTTTTCTGCTTCTTCTAAATAGTGTGTTGTTAGTATCATGGTGACCCCTTGTTGGTTCATTTCACTTAGAAAGTCCCAAAGAGAACGTCTAAGCTCTATATCAACTCCTGCCGTTGGTTCATCCAATATCAACAGTCTGGGTTTATTAACTAAAGCCTTTGCAACCATAACTCTTCTCTTCATTCCTCCAGAAAGATTTATTGCCTTTTCATTCCTTTTATCCCAAAAATCCAGTTTCTTCATAAAATATTCAGCATTCTGTTTGGCCTGTTTTAAGCTTAAACCATGATAACCAGCCTGGTGTCTAATGATGTCTTCAACTTTTTCAAATTGATTAAAATTAACTTCTTGACCTACTACACCTAACTGTCTTTTAGCCAAAGAATGATTCTTATCTATGTCTATGCCTAAAATTTCTACTTTTCCAGAAGTCTTAGTTATGAGCGAACTTATTATTCCTATGGTGGTAGTTTTTCCCGCTCCATTTGGCCCTAACAGTGCAAAAAAATCTCCTTCCTCAACTTCTAAATTAATGCCTTTAAGCGCCTGAGAATTTTCAGGATAAGTTTTGTATAAATTGGTTATAGTCAGGGCTTGAGTCATTTTCTTACTTGAATAATTGAACCTGGTTCGGGAATTATAAAACTTTCTTGTAATTTCTCTTTATTAAGGACCCTCTTTAATTCTTCAGCAGCCATTTTAGGTCCATCTTTGCCTAAGGGGAATGTCCCAAAATGCATTGCTACTGCCTTCTTGGCTTTAAGTAGCTTAAATGCTTCAACAGCTTCTTTAGGCCCCATATGGCTAGATTTCATAAAATCACGAGGCAAATATGCTCCAATTGGCAATAAGGCTATTTGTGGTTCTCCTATTCTTTTTCTTACCATATTGAAATGGGGTCCTTCTGCGGTATCTCCTGCAAAAAAGATTGAAGAATTTTTACTTTCTATAAAAAATCCCCCCCAAAGAGATTCATTAACATCAAAGCGTGTTCTTATTGACCAATGCTGAGCAGGAACCATATAAATATTTAAATCATAAAGATTTCTTTTCTGCCACCAGTCAAGTTCAATTATTTTATTTTTATCTATAAACTTTAAATATCTAGTATTTCCTAAGCCCACTATAAAAAGGGGGTTATGTTTCTCCTTTAATCTTTTGAGAGTTGTTAAATCCATATGATCATAATGGTTGTGGCTTACTAGAACTATATCTACCTTAGGAAGGTCTTCAAAAAGAATGCCTGGTTTATGAAATCTAGAAGGACCCAATCTTCCGAAGGGACCGCATTTGTTCGACCAAATAGGATCTGTAAGAATATTAATACCATTAATCTGTATAAGAAATGAAGCATGATTTATAAAAATTACTCTTGCACCTAAAAAATCATGGTCTGAAGGATTTGTTGGGGTAATCTCTTTCCACAACCATTTGTCTTCACTTTCTTTATTGAATCGCCAAGGTCTTAATTTGATAAATTCCCAAAGAGATATTTTATCTTCTAATTGAATCAGGTTATGGAATTGCTCTCCATCAAAGTGATCAGTTTCTGGACCAGAATATTTCATAGAAGAGCAACTTATAAATACAGGTAAGAGAAAAACTAAAAAAGAATATCTAAGAAAAGTCATAAAGGTCTACTTACCTAGATAAGCCATACCTTCTTCCAAACCTCTCAGAGTCAACGGAAACATGTTATCTTCAATTAATGTTCTTGTTATTTCTACGGAAGCACTGTACTCCCAGTGTTCCTGTGGAACAGGATTAAGCCAAACAACCTTTTCATAAACATCAACAAGCCTCTTCATCCATATCGCTCCTGCTTCCTCATTCCAGTGCTCAATACTACCTCCAGGGTTAGTAATTTCATATGGAGCCATAGTTGCATCACCTATCATAATTATTTTGTAATCAGAGGAATATTTATTAATTATGTCCTCTGTATAAAGTCTCTCGTTTTGTCTCCTTCTATTGTCCTTCCAGACACTTTCGTAAACAAAATTATGAAAATAAAAATATTCTAGATTTTTAAATTCTGTCTTACAAGCAGAGAACAGCTCTTCACAAACTTTTACATGAGGATCCATGGAACCTCCAACATCAAAAAAAGCTAAGACCTTTACAGCATTTCTTTTCTCCGGTTGATATCTAATGTCTAATAATCCTGCTCTTTTAGCAGTTGAACTTATAGTTCCACCTAAATCAAATTCTTCTTCTGCGCTATCTCTTATCATTTTTCTTAATCTTCTAAGAGCAACTTTTATGTTTCTTGTTCCCAACTCAACATTGTCGTCTAGATTTTTAAATTCTCTAGCTTCCCAAACCTTAACTGCTTTTCCTTGCTTCCCCTCTCCTCCTACTCTTATCCCCTCTGGATGCTTACCATTATTTCCGAAAGGAGATGTTCCTCCAGTTCCTACCCATTTACTACCTCCTTCATGTCTTTCCTTTTGCTCTTCCATTCTTTTCTTAAATTCTTCAAGAAGCTTTTCTAAACCACCTAATGTTTTTATCTTTTCAAGCTCTTCTTCGGTAAGAAATTTTTCAAATTCAGCCTTAAGCCAATCTTCAGGGATAAGCATCTCTAAAACGTCATCCAGGCTCTCAAGTCCCTTGAAATAGATATCGAAGGCCCTGTCAAACTTGTCGTAATGTTTCTCATCTTTAACAAGAATAGCGCGACTTAAATAGTAAAAATCTTGCATATTAGCAAAAGTAAGGTTCTTATCGATTGCAGAATTTAGATCTAATAGCTCCCTCAAGGTGCACGGAACACCAGTAGATTTAAGAGTATTAAAAAGAGATAAAAACATCCTGATTAATTATTGCTTTCTCTTCTAGCCATAAAAGCCAATCTTTCTAAAAGTTGAACATCTTGTTCATTTTTTATTAGAGCCCCATAAAGAGGAGGTATAGCTTTGTTAGGATCTCTGTCTTTCAAGATCTCATCAGGAATATCATCTGCCATTAATAACTTTAACCAGTCTATGAGTTCTGAAGTAGAAGGCTTCTTCTTCATTCCTGGTACTTTTCTTATATCAAAGAAGATATCCAAAGCATCCTTTACAAGTTTCTTTTTTATCTGAGGATGATGAACATCGACTATTTTCTGCATAGTTGTTCTATCTGGAAAATTAATATAATGGAAAAAACACCTTCTTAAAAAAGCATCGGGTAGTTCTTTTTCATTATTGCTAGTTATTATTACGACTGGTCTCTTGTAGGCTTTGATGGTTTCTTTGGTCTCATAAACGTAGAACTCCATCCTATCTAATTCTTGAAGAAGATCATTTGGAAACTCAATATCAGCTTTATCGATCTCATCAACCAGTAAAACTACTCTTTGTTTTGAGGAAAAAGCTTCCCATAATTTACCTTTCTCAATGTAATTTGATATATCCTTTACTCTCTCATCGCCTAATTGAGAATCCCTGAGTCTAGTTACTGCATCATATTCATATAAACCCTGACGTGCTTTAGTTGTTGACTTTATGTGCCATTCAATCAAGGGCATTTTAAGAGAGGAAGCAACTTCCTGAGCCAACATAGTTTTTCCTGTTCCAGGTTCGCCTTTTATCAGGAGAGGTCTCTCTAAAACAACAGAGGCATTAACGGCCATACTTAAGTCTTCTGTTGAAATGTATGTATCAGTCCCTTTAAATTTCATAATTAATCCTATAATCTAATTTTTGGAGCGAAACTTTATCATAATGAATTGGATACTCACTAATTGTATCTAGTCCTTAGATAACCTTAACTTTGCCATTTGTCTAGCTTGACCTATTAAGTTGTCTTCTGAGTCCCAAATTTCATCATCCTCTTCAAGAAATCCTTTAGTTACAAAGTCTGTCTTACCTCTCATTCTGAGAGGTCCAGGGCAGGGCTTCTGCATTAAATGGAGAGTTAATTCTATAGAAGGCACCCAACCTCTTGAGCCTAATCTATTGAAAATTGGAGGTGACATGGTATCCAAGAAAAATATTACAGAAAATAAATCTGCAGGTTCTCCACCAGGCCAGGACATATAAGCATCTAGGCAGGCTCTTCCTCTCTTTCTGTTCTCTTCCCACCAATCACTATTTGGAGTAAACCTTCTATCAATCTGCTTTTCTAAAACGGGAGTAAACCCTTCTTTAAAAGGCATCTTTATACATTTTTCTATTGGAGGAAAGCCAGGAGATTCTCTTTCCTTCAAAGTGTCTCCTTTTGATTTAGAAAAGTCAGTAAAGCATGCAGTAAACCTTATACGCTCCTCTCCTCCTTGCACAAACTTAAGTAAAGCAGTTGATACGCTTCTTCCGGTATTAAGTTTCTCTATCTCTAATCTGGCCTTACCAGATTCAACTCTGGATAAATAATGTCCTGTGATAGAAAGCGGGTCTTTGTGGTCTAAACATTCCGATAAGGCCCTAGCGGCAGTTGCCATCGAATAACCTCCATTAGCAACCCCGCCAATGTTCCAATCATCAGTTAACTTAGCTTCCCAAATATTTTCTTCTAATTTAGTAACAGCGGTATCACGAAGGAATTTTGGATATCCTATTTTTTGATTCATAAAGTTGATTGATTAAGCGTTTTCTCTTTTCATGAGATAAATACAAAGAATCAAGATAGCGGTCATTATTGTTTCAGCTGCTATGGCCATAGTTAAAGGATCTGAACCATGAGCTACAACAGCTAAGCTTCTAAACACAGCGGCAGAACCCAATAACGAAATAGATGCATAAAGCCAAACATGTTCAGCTCTAAAAGCTCCAATGCAGGCAAAAACACCAGCTGTAAAAAAGAAAGAAGTTAAATCGCCTATCTGAGTGTTACCGCCCATACCTTCCAATAAAGGCATTGCTAATTCCGCTGCAGCGCTAGCTGGATCTACTATCCACCTTACGCAAGTAAAAAGCATGATAAGACCAACAATTCCTGACAATCCTCTCGCTATCATATTTAACTCCTATTTTTTTAATTAAAAATCAGTTGTTAGGAACTACCCTAATTAATTTCCCCTTATTACTATCAGTGGCTAAAACCAAACTTCCATCAGGGGCACTAACTACATTTCTTATTCTTTGATCTAAACTACTAAATAGAATTTCTTCTTCAACAATTTTATTCCCATCTACAGAGATCCTCCTAACATCACGGGATACTAAAGCAGAGATGAATAAACTACCTTTCCATTCTGGAAATAAATCTCCATCATAAAAGGTCATTCCTGAGGGGGCTATTGAAGGTACCCAATACTTTATAGGCTGTTCCGTGCCTTCTTTCTTCTTAAATGGTGAAATGAGCGCCCCACTATAATCAATACCATAAGTAATTACTGGCCAACCATAATTATTCCCTTTTTTTATAATATTTAATTCATCTCCTCCCCTTGGTCCATGTTCATGTTCATAAACCACAGATCCATCAGAATTAATTACTATGCCCTGTGGATTCCTATGACCATATGACCAAATCTCAGGCTTTGCTTCTGGAGTTGATACAAAGGGGTTGTCTGCTGGAATTGAACCGTCGTCATTTACCCTAATCACTTTTCCAAAATGGTTATTAAGTTTTTGGGCTTCTTCTCTATAACTAAATCCTTCACCTGAAGTTATTAAAAGTGTTCCGTCTTTTAAAAAAACCATTTTAGCTCCATAGTGTTGAACAGTTTTTCTCAAGGGGCTTGCTCTAAAGATAGTCTTAACATTTAATAATTTATGCCCTTCTAGTTGGCCTCTGACTACTCTCAAAGTATTGAGCTTAATATTGTCTTCATCAGTTTCAGAAAATGCGAGGTAAAGATATTTATTATTTACAAAATCTGGATGTAAGACTATCCCTTCTAATCCACCTTGACCTTTAAATAAACTTTCTGGAACTCCACTTATAGGCTCTTCTAGTAACTCCCCATTTTTTATTAACCTCAACTGACCAGTTTTCTCAGTAACAAGAATCTCATCATTAGAAAGAAAAGCTATTCCCCAGGGAAAGCTAAGACCTTCTGCAAGGGTTTTAAATTTATAACCCTTCTCGTGATGGTTTGCATAAATACCGAAACATATTAAACAAACAATTGTTAATAAAGTTTTTTTCATAAAATATTTTTTCATATCTATTCCTTACATAATCTAGACCCAAAGAAAAGACCTCCTAAGTAGCCGCAAATAATTAAACTAATTTTTCCCGCTGGTGTTCTAGCTCCAGCTAATACATCAACTCCAAATGCTACTGGAATTAAGTAAATTATAAATATAAGCGATACTGCTCCAGCAATTCCATAAACATACTTTTTCTGTATTTTGACTCGCTTCAAAGTTAACCAAGCAACAGAGTAAGTAATCAGGGAACTTAAAGTAATTAAAACTGGCAGAAAAGGCAAGGGAAAGGGGGGGCTGGGAGTTAAAGTCATGCGCACAAAGTCCTGATAAATACTAGAAATAAAGATCCCTATGGTTACAGGCATATCATTTCCTAAAAGCCAAATCATATTGGTTACAGTTGTCTGGGCTCCTACCAAAAAAGACACAAGAAGTATTGAAAGAAAAAGAAAACCAATTTTTTTTATACTTTCCATCATGATAGTTTACAAATATGTATTTTTTCTTTAAAACTTTTCTTTTTTATCCTTGGCATTAGCTACCTCAGTAAAAATCATTCCCTCAATAATCTCTTTGTTAGTTTTTTCTCTTTCTTCCATTCTTATAATTTCTTTTTCATCAACACACAGCTCTGTGAGCACTTCCCTATTGTGCTGTCCTAATGTAGGTGCGTGTGATTTTGGAAATTCATTTTGTTTTAAAAAAAAGAAAGGTGGTCTAGGCATCCTCATTTCGCCAGCTATTGGATGTTTTACTTCGACAAGAGAAGCTTGCTCTTTTATTTGAGGGTCATTATGAATTTCGTCAAGATCGTTCACTACTGCTACTGGAATACCTAACTCATCAAGTTCCTTGCGTAGTTTGTCAGCATCCTTATCTTTTAAAATTTCCTCTACCTTCTTAACAAGAGCTTTAGCATTCAGGACTCTCTGTTGCATTGTTGAAAATCTTTCGTCTTTATACAAATTAGTTTCTACAAGTCGGCAAAATTTTTCAAAATCTGGATCTGCAACAAGGATAATGCATATGCTTTTGTTTTGGACTTTAAAAAGAGGAAAATAATCCGCTAATTCTCCTGAATTTACAGCCCCTTCACCTAAAAATGTCCTAGACCACATAACGTCCGGCCATAAGTAATATAGAGCAGAGTCAAGCATAGAAATAGGAAGATATTGTCCTTCACCATGCTTTTCTCTATAAAACAAAGCAGAGGAAATTACCTGAGCTGCAGTTAAGCCAGTAACCTTATCAAATACTATACTTTTAAAAAATTCAGGGTTTTCTGAATTTTGTGCAGAAGCAGACCCAGCTGTAGCTTGAATCAATGGGTCATAAACTCTTATATTTTTGTAGGGGCCAGTTTGCCCATAACCTGAAATTGATACATATATTATTTTTTTATTTATTCTCTTTACCTTTTCGTAATCTATTCCCAACTTTTTTACCACACCAGGTCTATAGTTTTCTATTAGAACATCAGCTTTTTTTATCAACCTCTGAAGTGCTTTAAAGTCTTCTTTTTCTTTAAGATCTAAAGCTACTGAGCGCTTATTCCTATTTATAACTGAAAACATAGCACCCATCCCTGCTCTCCTTCCCCCCATAAACCTTGCAAGATCTCCTATCCCCGGCGGTTCTACTTTTATAACATCAGCCCCTTGATCAGCTAATATCATCCCTGCAAAAGGTCCTGAGACTGTTGAAGTAAGCTCTACAACCTTTAGATCTTCTAGTGGTCCTGACATCTACGTATCTCCTTCAAAAATTCTCCCTTATAATAAAGCAACGTTTATGTCTAAAGAACT
>CAZWMS010000002.1:0-75725 GCA_964635015.1 uncultured Gammaproteobacteria bacterium
CCATGCCACCTCATAACAGAAGTTTAGTAGTTATGGGAGCAGCTATGCTTTGGGTTGGATGGTTTGGATTCAATGCAGGTAGTGCCGTAGCTGCTAGTGGAGATGCTGGAATGGCTATGTTAGTCACGCACATTAGTGCTGCTATGGGGGCCTTTACTTGGATGACTTTAGAATGGTTAAGGCAGGGTAAACCTACAGTGGTAGGAATAGCTACTGGAATGGTAGCTGGACTTGCAACAATAACCCCAGCAGCAGGTACTGTTGGTCCGGAAGGAGCATTACTCATTGGTTTACTTGCAGGTTTAGTTTGTTTTTATGCCACTCAAACACTCAAAGGAATCCTCGGTGTTGACGACTCCTTAGATGTTTTTCCAGTTCACGGGGTTGGAGGCATGTTGGGTATAATTATGCTCAGCTTTGTGGGCACTCCTGGGGGGTTTTTAGGATCTGGAGCCTCGGGTATAGCTGAGGGAGGACCTATATCTCAATTACTTATTCAACTACAAGGAATTGCAGTTATATTTATTTGGACTGCTGTAGCTTCCTGGGCGATACTCAAACTCATAGGTCTTTTTGTTGATCTTAGGGTCGATGAAGAATCCGAAAACAAGGGCTTAGATGTAACTGAGCACGAAGAAAGAAGTTATGATTTAAGTTAATTTTGTCTTAAGAAAAACCGATCACAGGTAAAAAGACTTTGTGGTCGGTTTTCTTTTTTATATCTAATTATTTTATTAACATGTATATGAATGCAATTTATGAAGGATAAACCAAAGATAGTTTCAATAATGGGTCCTACCGGAGTGGGTAAAACTGATTTAGCAATTTCATTATCAGAAACTATTCCTTCAGAAATAGTAAGTGTTGATTCTGTGCAGATATATAAGCATCTAAATATAGGTAGCGGCAAGCCATCTTCAAAAGTGCTGACCAAATATCCTCATAAGCTCATTGATATTTTAGAGCTTAGGCAATCCTATTCTATGGCTCTATTCAGAAGAGATGCTATGAAAGAAATAATAGAAGCCACTGCAAATAAAAAAGTTCCTTTATTGGTAGGTGGAACTATGCTTTATTTTAGGTCTATTGTTGAAGGTATATCATATATGCCTTCTGCTAGTAGAAAAATAAGGGAAAAAATTTATGACGAGGCAGGTAAGAAGGGTTGGGATTTTCTTCATAAGAAGTTATCTTTAATTGACCCTAAATCTGCAAACAAAATACACAAGAATGACTCTCAAAGAATCCAACGAGCTCTAGAAGTTTATGAATTAACCTTACAACCTATGTCTATTTGGCAGAATAAAAAAAGATTAAATAAAAGTGGGTTGGCTTTAGATTATGAAATTTTTCAATTTGCAATTAAACCAGAAAGTAGAGAAATACATAGGCAACAAGTAAAAAGAAGATTTTTATCCATGTTAGATAATGGTTTAATTGGAGAAGTAAAGAATTTATTAGAATTAAAAGGGATAAATAGTGATTTAAAGGCTTTGAAGAATGTTGGCTATAAGCAGGTTTGTCAATACTTAGAAGGTCATCTGTCTTATGATGAAATGATAAATAGAGCGGTAATTGCTACTAGACAATTAGCAAAAAGACAAATGACTTTTCTGCGTGGATGGAAGGATATAATCTGGCTTCCTTACGATAAAGAATCTGCACTTTCATTGATAGCAAATAAGATAGAAAATAAAACTTTAAAGACTTAATTTTTTTATGATTTCGGATAGAGACTTAACCAAGCCAATTATCATAGTTCAGATAGAACTTCATAAGACTAAAAGAGAAAATTTTACAGATAAGCTTTCAGAATTTAAGAATCTTGTTCTTTCTACTGGAGTAGTTAATTTAAAAGAAGTTATTGGAAAACAGGCCAGACCAGTTGCAGGAACATTTATCAGAAAGGGAAAAGCCTTATCTATAAAGAAAATAGTAGAGGATACAAAATCAAATCTTGTTATCTTTAATCATGAACTAACACCATCACAAGAGAGAAACTTAGAGTCTATTTTTAACGCTAGAGTCCTTGACAGGACAGGGTTAATACTTGATATATTTGCCATTCGTGCAAACAGTCATGTGGGGAAGCTTCAAGTTGAGCTTGCACAATTAACTCACCTCTCAACTCGCTTAATAAGAGGTTGGAGTCATTTAGAGAGACAAAGAGGTGGAATAGGTTTAAGAGGAGGACCGGGAGAGAAGCAACTAGAAACAGATAGAAGATTAATTGGTCAAAGGATAAAGTCAATTAAGAAAAGATTGAGTAGAGTTCACAGGCAAAAATCTATTAATAGATATTCTAGAAAAAAAAGTCAGAATAAGTTGGTTGCTTTAGTTGGATATACAAATTCTGGGAAAACCACTCTCTTTAATATATTGACTGGAGCAAATGAATTGGTAGCTAATAAGCCTTTCGCAACTTTAGACTCTATAACCAGAAGAAATGCTACTCCTGAATTAGAGAGAATTTTATTCTCAGATACAGTAGGCTTTATATCTGATCTTCCAACCCACTTAGTTGAATCTTTTAAAACAACTCTGGATGAATTAAATGCTGCAGATCTTTTAATCCATGTAGTGGATATTTCTGATCCTAACCATTTAGAGAAAATTGAAAATGTTAATCAGTTACTAGATGAATTAAACCTTACTCAAATCCCTCAAATTAGGGTAAATAATAAGATAGATAAGCTTAGTATGGGGGTTTATAAAAAAACAACTAGACAAAATACAAAAGAAGTTTGGATTTCTGCAAAACATAATTCAGGCATAGAAAGCCTTAAGGAATCTTTAAATAAATTTATAAATGAAGGAATTTTTAAAGGTTGGATTACTCTTGAATCTTCACTGGGCAAATTAAGATCTAGGCTTTATTCGCTTGGAAGGGTAATTGAAGAAAGAACTACAGACAAGGGTCTGATACAATTGCATTTAAAAGTAGGAAATCAAGAGTTAAAAAAAATAACTTCTCAAAAAGGCATAGATATTATTGAGTAATAAAAGGAAATAAATAAAGGAGAGAAAATTTAAATGTCTTGGAATAACAATAATGGTAATAAAGATCCTTGGGGGAGAAATGATGGTCCCCCTGATATAGATGAAGCCATAAAAAAAATAAAAGAGCGTTTTAGTCTCTTATTTGGTTCTTCAGGAGGAGGAGGTTTTACTTCCAAAAGTTTCTTTTCCTTATTTTCGATTTTACTTGCTTTATGGTTTGTATTTGGAATATATCAGGTAGAGCAAGCAGAAAGATCTGTTGTGCTAAGACTGGGTAAATATCTTGAAACAAAAGGTCCGGGTCTTCATTGGAACCCTCCTATAATTGATTCAGTGACAAAAGTAGATGTAGTAAGAGTTAGACCCCATCGTCATGATGCTTTAATGCTCACAAAGGACGAGAACATAGTGGATGTAACCGTTTCTGTTCAGTATCAAATTACTAACCCAGAAAATTATCTTCTTGAAATAAGAGGTGCTGATAATAGCCTAGCTCAAGCTACAGAAAGTGCATTGAGGCATGTAATAGGAAGTACAATTATGGACGATGCTTTGACTACAGGACGGGAGTTAATAGCACAGCAAGTTAAAGAAAGACTCCAGATCTATTTAGATAAATATATAACAGGATTACAGGTAGTAATTGTTAATATAGAAGATTCTTCTCCTCCTGATCAGGTACAAGAAGCATTTGATGATGTTATAAAAGCCCGTGAGGATGAAGTAAGAGTTAGGAATGAAGCCGAAACCTATGCAAATGGTCTGGTGCCAGAAGCAAGAGGTCAAGCTCAAAGAATGATTCAACAAGCACAAGCTTACAGAGAGCAAGTAATTGCTGAGGCCCAAGGAGACGCTACTCGCTTTAATCTCCTTTTAGCAGAGTATGAAAAAGCTCCAGAAGTAACTAGAAATAGACTATACCTTGATGCAGTACAGAATGTTATGTCCAATAGCACTAAGGTTATGATAGATGTGGAGGGTGGAAATAATATTCTTTATTTGCCTTTAGATAAGATAGCTAAAGCTTCAAGGAATGAGGAAGAAAATATTAGCATTCCTTCGCAAGAATCAAACCAAACAAACTCTTCTGGTTCTATTAGAGAATTAACCAATAGAGTCATAGAAGAGATTAGAAGAAGAAATAGACAACAGGATGGGAGATAATGAGTAAATTAAAAATTTTTATATCTGCTTTTTTAGTCATATTAGTTATTTTGTTGACTCAGTCTCTGTATGTGGTTAAAGAGACTCAAAGAGCCGTATTACTTAGATTTGGAGAAATAATTCAGTTTGATGTTTCCCCGGGCTTACACTTTAAATTTCCAGTTATTAACACCGTGAGAAAATTTGATTCAAGAATACTAACTTTAGATGCTCCACCACAAAGATATTTAACATCTGAGAAGAAGGCTCTCATGGTGGATTCTTTTGTTAAGTGGAGAGTTAAAAATGTAGCTAAATATTTTACTACTAGTGGAGGAGATGAAGAGAGATTAAAAAGACTACTTATACAAAGAATAGACACAGGTTTGCGTAATGAGTTTGGAGTTAGGACAGTAAAAGAAGTTGTTTCCGGTGAAAGGGATGAGTTAATGACTAAACTGGCCACTCAACTTGATCTTATTGCACAAAAGGAACTAGGAATTGAAGTAATCGATCTTAGAGTTAAGAAAATAGATCTTCCTACGGAAGTTAGTGAATCTGTCTATAACAGAATGCGTACTGAAAGAGAGAGATTAGCAAGGGAACTTAGAGCTCAAGGTAACGAAGTAGCAGCAGAAATAAGGGCAAAGGCTGATAAAGCAAAAACTGTTATATTAGCTGATGCTTATAGAGAAGCTGAAGAAACCAAGGGTGATGGAGATGCCACAGCTACGGCAACATATGCTTCTGCTTATTCAAAAAATGCTGAATTTTATGACTTCACTAGAAGTCTTAAGGCATATCAGGCAACTTTTGAGAATAAATCTGATATTTTATTGATAGATCCAGAAAGTGATTTTTTTAAATACTTAGATAATTCAAAAGTTGATTAAAAAAGTAAATTAAATCTGCCAGTTGTTTATTTATGGCAACAAAAATCGATTGGAATCTTCCTGAAGGAGTTGAAGAAATTCTACCTCCAAAGGCAATGAAGGTGGAAAAATTAAGAAGGAAATTAATTGATCTTTATGTTTCGTCTGGTTACGAATTTATTCTTCCTCCTTTAATAGAATTTTCTGAAACCTTAGGGGGCGAAGCTCACGAAGAGTTGTCCAGTTATGCCTTTACTTTTAAAGACGAATTGTCAGGGAAAAATTTATCTATCAGGCCGGATATTTCAGAACAAGCCTCAAGAATAGATGCCTATAGAATTGAATCAATCAAGCCAGTTAGGCTCTGTTATGCTGGAGATGTTGTTAAAAACAAGATCTCACCCATTCACAGATCAAGAACAACTATCCAAGTTGGAGCAGAAATTTATGGTGATCACTCAATGAATGCAGACTTAGAGAGCATCCAACTTATGATAAAAAGTTTAATAAATCTAGGAATAGACAAAATAACTTTAAGTTTAGGTCATGCGGGTTTAATATCTTTAGTGATCAAAGAATTAGGAAAAAATACTTTTAGTCATATTCAAGATATAGAAGCTGCATTGTCAAGAAAATCCCAGTCAGATATTAGAGCTTTAAGCAACAAGAATTTAACTGAAGATAAGATAAAATTGTTGTTAGATTTATGTAATTTGTACGGAAAGAAAGAGATTTTAGATTCAGCCCACAAGAAGTTAAAAATTTTGGGAAAAGAAGCAAAAGATTATCTTTCTTACTTAGAAAGAGTAGTAGAAAATTTAGATTTAGATGAAAGAGTTAAAATCCATATAGACTTAGGTGAGGTTCATGGATTTAGGTACCACAATGGAATTGTTTTCTCTGCTTTTATAGAAAATGCTGGTTATTGTCTTTCAAAAGGAGGCAGGTATGATGGGTTGAGTAAAGTAGAAAACTTACCAAGATCTGCTGTAGGTTTTGATTTAGATTTATTAGCGGTTGTAAATTTTGCAAATATATCTTGAAAAATGAGTAAATGTATTTCTTTGTTAGGACTTCAATGGGGGGATGAGGGCAAAGGAAAGTTAGTTGATTTTTTATCAAAAGACATAGATGCAGCAGTTCGTTACCAAGGGGGACATAATGCAGGTCATACTTTGATGGTAGGCAAAGATAAAATAATTTTTCATCTATTGCCTTCAGCTATTTATCACAAAAATATTCAATGTTTTATAGGTAGGGGAGTTGTAGTAAGTTTAGAAGCATTTTTCCAAGAGATTAAGGAAGCATCCAATTTTATAGGAGACATCAAAGAGCGCTTGACCATAAGCTCAGCATGCAGTCTCATTCAGTCGTATCATATAAAAATAGAACAGCTAAGAGAAATGTCAAAATCACAAGTAACAATCGGAACTACTGGCAAAGGTATAGGACCAACCTATGAAGATAGGGTTGGAAGAAGATCTATAAGAGTAGTAGATTTGTATACCCCAAGTTTATTAGAAGACAAGTTAAAAGAAGCACTAAGTTTTTATAATTTTCAATTCAAGCATTATTTTAATTCTGATGAAGAAGATTTATCTAATTTACTAGATAGGAACTTAGAATTGGCTGAAGACCTAAGACCGTATGTAGGAAATGTTATTCAAGAATTAAGACAGCTTCAGGATAATAATAAAAATATCTTATTTGAGGGTGCACAAGGATCTTTATTAGATATAAGTTTTGGAACTTATCCCTTCGTAACTTCTAGCAATTCTTCAGTGGGTGGTATTTCTTCAGGAGCAGGGATTAGTCCCTCAGCTCTTGATTATTCTCTAGGAGTAACTAAAGCCTATACGACAAGAGTAGGTGAAGGTCCATTTCCTACTGAACTTACAAATGGGGTAGGAGAACATCTTGCAGCAAAAGGAGGTGAGATAGGTGCTACCACGGGGAGACCCAGGCGTTGTGGATGGTTAGATGGAGTATTACTTTCCCATATGGCTTATTTAAATGGAGTAAACGGACTTTGCTTAACTAAAATTGATGTTTTAGACGGATTAGACAAAATCAAAATATGTGTAGATTATTCAAGTGCCAAGAAAAAAGAATATATTTTAGAGACCATGAGCTTAGAAGAAATAAAGCCTAAATATGTGGAATTATCTGGTTGGAAAGAATCAACATACCAAATTCAGAAATTTCATGAACTCAATCAAGGTGCAAAAAACTTCATTGATAAAGTAGAAGAAATAAGTGGCATTCCTGTGGTTATGGTATCTACTGGACCCAAACGAGAAGATATAATTGTTAGAGAATATCCATTGAATTTATGAGTTACATTATTAAGGTCACGGTTTTTATTTTTTCTTTAGTTATGTTAGCTGAAGAAGGGATCAGAGGACATGTATTGGGTGATAAATACAAGGCAGATAAGCACTCTACATTGGTACTTTACCACTATAAAAAAGATGTTAATAAACCGTGGCTTACTGGAGACTTCGATTTTCCTGGAATTATTTCTTTGTATTTAGTTTCAGTAGATTCCAGAGATTTATATAAGGTAAAGAAAGGAGATAAGATTGAACTCATTGAAAGTTTAAATGAAAGTGATATTTATAAAGTTAAGTTATTAAAAGACAACTCAAGAAGACCTTTCTATTTTTTAAAATCAGAGGATCTCAAGCACTTCAAATTAGAAGAAAAGCCTTCTTCTAGTTAACTTGAGAATATGAAAAAGATAAAAAAAAGATATATTCTTTATGCGATTATTTTAATTTTTTCTCCATTTATTCTCCTTTTCTTTTCTATTTTCTTTAATTGGTTTGGAACTTATATTGGACCAGGAGAAGTTGCAGATATTAAAAAAATTAATCAAATTTCTCCTACAGAAGAGGTAACTGGTGATTTAAGTGGACAACTTAAAAAAAGAATACTTTTTGGAGATTTACATGTTCACACAACTTTTTCTTTTGATGCTTTTATTCTCAATCTTCCTATTGCTCAAGGAGAGGGTGTTCACCCAGTATCTGATGCCTGTAATTTTGCTAGATTTTGTTCAGGATTAGATTTTTTTGGGGTCACAGATCATGCTGAGGGATTAACTCGAAGAGAGTGGTTAGATAGCACAAAGTCTTTACAACAATGCTCTGAAATTAGTACTAATTCAGGAGCTGAAGGAGTAGTGCCTTTCTTGGGATGGGAATGGACCCAAACCAGCTTAGATAGATCAAACCATTTTGGACATAAAAATATTATACTTAAAGACTTACAAACAGAAAGAATTCCAGCAAGACCTATTTCTTCAAATGCTAGTCAATTTAATATGTTTGTAGATATAAATCCCCTTTTTATCATGGGAGCTACAGTCCTTGATTTTTCTAATAGACAACATTACTTTAATTGGAGATATAAATCTCTAGTAGCTTCTTCTTTAGTGAGTTGTAAAAACGGAACTAATTTTTTTAATACTTCTGAGTGTGCAGAAGTGGCTAACAATCCTGAAGAGCTTATAAATAAATTGAAAAACTTAAATACAGAAGTATTAATAATTCCACATGGAACTTCGTGGGGCGTTACTTCGCCCCCCCTTGCTTCTTGGGACATTCAACTCAACTCATTAAACTACGATTCAAACTTTAGTAAATTAATTGAAATTTATTCAGGTCATGGTAATTCGGAAGAATATAGAGTTTGGTCGCCTTTAGAAGAACAAGGTAGCAATTTTTTTAATTGTCCAACTCCAACCCAAGGGTTTTTGCCTAATTGTTTTCAAGCAGGAGAAATCATAAGAGAAAGATGTCGTGTCTCTGCCGGTTCATATGATGAATGTTCTAAGAGAGCACAGGAAGCTAGAGATAACTTTGTTGAGGCAAGCCCTTTCGGTATCTTAACTGTTCCTGGTTATGAGCCTAAAGAATGGAAGAATTCAGGACAATGTAAGGATTGTTTTCTTCCCTCATTTAATTACAGACCAAAAATGTCAGCACAATATGCTCTCGCCATTACAGATTTTTCGAGCGGGACTCCTTTGAGATATAAATTTGGTTTCATCGGATCAAGTGACAATCATTTAGCTAGACCGGGAACAGGCTACAAAGAAAAGTTTAGGAGGTTAAACAGCGAATCCAGAATAGATATAGAAAATGATTCTGGAAGAAAATTTCTCAATCCAAGGTTGAGTGATCCAAGGTTGCCTAGATCAGAAAAAGTAGATCCATCTTTAATTGAAAATATAACTCAACCAGTCGAATCTGAAAGGAGTTCATCCTTCTTGTATACAGGAGGGTTAGTTGCAGTGCATTCAGTATCTAAAAATAGAGAAGATATTTGGAGTGCCCTTAATTCTAAAGAAGTTTATGCAACAAGTGGAGAAAGGATACTTCTTTGGTTTGACTTAATTAATCACCAGAGTAAGAAAATCTTTCCAATGGGAAGCGAATTAAATATGACAAAAGAGCCTATTTTTAAGGTAAGAGCTTTAGGATCTCAAGTTCAGAATATAGGGTGCAATGAAGTTTACGAAGGTGAAAAAACTAAAGGGATTTTAGATAGATTGTGTAAAGGGGAATGTTTTAACCCTACAGATTTAAGAAAAAATATAGATCGCATAGAAGTAATTAGAATAAGACCCCAGTCTTATGAAGGAGAGCCTCTAGAAGGTTTAATTGAAGATCCTTGGAAAACCTTTATATGTGAACCCTCTCAAGAGGGGTGTGAAATGGAATTTAGTGACCCACAATTCTCCATGGGCAATAGAGAGGTAGTCTACTATGTTAGAGCCATTCAAGAAGAGACTGATGCTATTAATGGTTCGGGGTTAAATTGTACTAAGATTGACGGTAAGTGTACTGAAATAAATTTATGTGGCGAAAAAGGAAGACAAGGAGATTGCTTAGGCTCCGTACAAGAAAGAGCATGGTCCTCACCGATTTTTCTTAACTTTTCTTTTTAATAAATTTATCTAATACAGCATTTATAAATTTATATCCGTCAGTAGAACCAAATTTTTTTGATAATCTGATTGCTTCACTGATAATTACTAATTTATCAAGCTCCCCTTTTTCTAATTCGAATAAGGCAATGCGTAAAGTATTCCTTTCAATTGGATCTAGTTTTGACAGAGGTATATCAATAAATAATTTTATTTTCTTATCTAATTCTTCAATAGACCCCGTTACTCCAGACAATAGAGCCCTAAAGAAACTACTATCATCTTTCTTATATCTCTCTACTATTTCTTTTAGGCTAGTATCACTAATCTCCATTTCGTAAAGACTTTGTAAAGCCCTATCTCTTGATTTAGTTGGAGATATTTTTTTTTCATTCATCTAAAGACAACTGTTCAAGCATAAACATTGCAGTTCTTGCAACTTCAGCTCCTTTATTTCCCTTTTCTGGGTCCGCTCTAACTAAGGCTTCTGCTTCTGTATTGGTAGTCAATACTCCAAAAAGAATTGGTTTATTGGACTCTAGAGAAACTTTAGTTAATCCATAAGAGCAGCTGTTTGCTATCAGCTCAAAGTGATAGGTTTCTCCTTTTATTATAGCCCCTAGAGCAATTATTACGTCTAAGTTACCTTGTTGTATCATTTTTTTTGCAGCATAAGGCAACTCAAAAGCTCCAGAAACTTCGGTACAATTTATATTATCAGCTGCAACACCTTGAGATATTAATTCCTTTTTTGTATTTTCCAGGAGTATCTGCACAACGGCTTTATTCCATTGTGTATGGATTATTCCATAATTAGATTCCCTAGAAACATCTGTTGTATTTAGTTTAATTTCAACTTTTGAGGCCATCGTTTAATTTATAAATTCTGTGATTTCTAGGTCAAATCCTGATAAAGGGTACTTAACTTTAGCACCCAACAGTCTTATTCTTCTTATACCTAGATCTCTTAAGATTTGAGCTCCTATTCCTACTATTCTGTTATCAGGAGATTCTAATTGAGAATCTTTCTTTCTTCCCTTAAGGAAATTAATGTTCTTTAGTATTTCCTCTGGTGTTTCTTCTTGAGAAAGTAATAACAAAACACCATTACCTTCTTTGGCAATTTTTGACATTGCCTTAGCAAAAGACCACCTTCTTCCAAATCCATTTATACTCATAACATCGTGCAAAGTGTTATTTTGCTGAACCCTCACCATAGTTTCTTTTTCTTTAGATATTTTTCCTTTGAGCAAGACCAAGTGAGTTCTATAAAAAATAGAATCTTTATATGAAATTAAAGTAAATTTTCCATACTCTGTGTTTACATCTGTTTGGTTTAATTTCTCAATCTTTTTTTCATTTATATTTCTGTAATGAATTAAATTGGCAATTGTACCTATCTTTAAGTTATGTTTTTTAGCGAATTTTTCTAAGTCATCTCTTCTTGCCATACTTCCATCTTCATTCATTATTTCTACAATAACTGCTGCGGGTTCAAGGCCAGCTAAATTAGCAAGATCAAGACCAGCTTCTGTATGACCAGCCCTACTCAACACTCCTCCACTAGAGGCCCTTAAAGGGAAAACATGACCCGGTTGCACAATATCTTCTGGTGAAGCATCTTTTTTAACAGCTGCAAGTATGGTAGTTGTTCTGTCTGAAGCTGATATACCTGTAGTAACGCCTTTTGCGGCCTCGATAGAAACTGTAAAAGCAGTATTGTGTTTAGTTCTATTGTCTCTAACCATTGGTTCTAGTTTAAGCTGTTCGCACCTTTCTTCATTCAAAACCAGGCAGATTAGTCCCCTTGCATGAGTAGCCATAAAATTAATAGATTCAGAGCTCACCTTTTCAGCTGCTAAAACTAGATCTCCTTCATTCTCTCTATCCTCGTCATCAGTTAATATGACCATTTTTCCTTTGGAGATATCAGAAATTAATTCTTGTATAGAGTTTAGTTTCATTTTTTATCTGTAAGAAATCTCTGCTTTCAATTTTAGATCTTTTCCTATTTCTTTGATATCTAAAATATTAAGGTCAATTGTACCTATTGAGTTTTTTAATTTAATAAAATTTAATTTTTCTTTACCTAAAAGTTTTGGTGAGAAGTAAATCACAAGTTCATCTATCAGTTTTTCTTTAACTAAAGAACTTACTAGTTTTGGTCCTGATTCTACTAGAATATAGTTTATTTCCTTTTTGACTAAACATTTCATTACTTCTTTCAGTGAGATTTGACCATTTTTTTCTTTTATTTTTATTAGCTCAACTGAAGGGCTAGAATAGTCTGTTCTCTTTGTATCTTTATGGAAGACAAGTGTAGGAAGCCTGTCTTGTAAAACATTTTCTGTACCTTTTAGACTAAGCTTACTATCAAGGATACCTCTAATTGGTTGGAAGTAAGTATTAGTTTGATTTTCATTTTCAATTTGAATTCTTACATTTAATCTTGGATTATCATTAAGGACAGTCCCTATTCCAGTTAAGATTACATCGGATTTAGCTCTCATTCTTTGAACATCAACTCTAGATTCTTTTGAACTTATCCACTTACTCTCTCCATTGCTTAAGGCAATTCCTCCATCTAATGAGCAGGCTAATTTACAGGTTATGTAAGGTCTTTTTTTATTTATCCTAGAAAAGAA
The DNA here is from genome assembly GCA_964635015.1 of uncultured Gammaproteobacteria bacterium. Classification (GTDB taxonomy): domain Bacteria; phylum Pseudomonadota; class Gammaproteobacteria; order Magnimaribacterales; family Magnimaribacteraceae; genus CAJWPI01. Next base: position 12,594 of record CAZWMS010000002.1, read on the forward strand.
TCCTTTATTTAGATTTTCAGAAACTTTATTCAAAATTCCTGACTTTATTTCTATACCTGAATTTAAAAGCTCTTCAACTCCATTTTGGGTTGGGTCCTCATTGGCTATAAAGATTTTTTTAATTCCTGATTCAATGATGGCTTTAGTACAGGGAGGAGTTCTCCCTTTTTTTGAACATGGTTCTAGATTTATGAAAGCAGTGCTGCCGTTTAATTTCTCTTTCGCTGAAGTTCCATATCTTTCTTTGACATTATTAATAGCCATTGTTTCAGCGTGTTTATCACCAGGTTTAATATGCCAACCTTCCCCAAGAATACTGTCATTTTTTACAATTACGCAACCTACCATTGGATTTGGACTTGCTGTGTAAATTCCTTTTTCAGCAAGTTTTAGAGCATGCATCATATGCTCTTTTTCACTAGTCATTTCTAGTCTTCAGAGAGCTTTTTTACTTCTTCACTAAAATCAGTTATATCTTCAAATCTTCTGTAGACTGAAGAAAATCTTATAAAGGCTACTTCATCTACTTTTCTTAGATTTTTCATAACTGCTTCACCAATGAGTCTTGAAGGGACTTCCCTTTCTCCTGAGACCCTAATATCTTTTTTTATATTTTCTATTAACTTTTCAATTTCTTCTTCACCCACAGGTCTTTTTTCTAAAGCCCTGTAAATACCTTCTCTTAATTTTTGTTCATTAAAAGGTTCTCTCATGTTGTCCTTTTGTTTTATAACCTTTGGCATTAACAACTCTGCTGTTTCAAAGGTAGTAAATCTCTCTCCACATTCTGTACATTCCCTTCTTCTTCTTGTTTGGAGTCCTTCAGAAATTAATCTGGAATCTATAACTTTTGTGTCTGAGTAAGTACAGTATGGGCAGTGCATATTCTTTTTAAAGCCTATAAACAGGGAAATTAGAACACAAATCTTGAACCTGTTTTTTAGTTTTATCTATTATATCTCTATTATTTATATCTTCGAGTATGTTACAAATCCATGAGGCAACTAGAGAAACTTCTTCTTCTTTAAATCCCCTAGTAGTAACAGCAGGTGTTCCTATTCTTAGTCCGCTTGTAACAAAACGAGATTGAGGGTCATTAGGAACAGCATTTTTATTTAAAGTTATATTAGCTTTCCCTAATTTTTCCTCTACCACTTTACCAGTAATATTCTTATTAATTAGATCTACAAGAAACATATGATTTTTTGTTCCTTTAGAAACAATATTAACCCCTCTTTCCTGAAAGACCTGACTCATAGTATTAGCATTTTTTAATACTTGATTTTGATACAACTTAAATTCAGGCTCTAATGCCTCCTTAAAACAAACTGCTTTTGCAGCTATTGCATGCATTAAAGGTCCTCCTTGAGATCCAGGTATTACTGACGAATTTAGTTTCTGTTGTATTTCTTCATTTTGTTTGGCCAATATTAAACCACCTCTTGGACCCCTTAAAGTTTTATGAGTAGTTGTTGTAACCACATCTGCAAAGGGAAGGGGTGTTGGGTAGAGGTTGACAGCAACAAGCCCGGCTACATGAGCCATATCTACAAGTAAATAGGCACCTACATCATCAGCAATTATTCTAAATTTTTCCCAATTAACTATTCCAGAAAAGGCAGAAAAGCCTGCAATAATAAGTTTTGGTTTATGTTCTTTTGCTAAAGATTTAACTTCTTCATAGTCTATATCTCCTGAATTTTCATCTAATCCATATTGAAAGGCTTTGTAGGTTTTTCCTGAAAAGTTAACACTTGTTCCATGACTCAAATGACCTCCATGGTCAAGGCTCATTCCGAGAATTGTATCTCCAGGCTCACATAAAGCTAAATAAACAGCAAGATTTGCACTAGATCCTGAATGAGGCTGAACATTAGCAAAGTCTGCTTTAAAAAGTTCTTTTGCTCTTTCAATGGCAAGGCTTTCAGCAATATCTACGAATTCACATCCTCCGTAATACCTTTTTCCTGGATATCCTTCAGCATATTTGTTTGTTAAAACAGAGCCCTGAGCCTCAAGAACCCTTCTAGAAGCATAATTTTCTGAAGCTATTAATTCAATGTGTTCTTCTTGTCTTTTCAACTCACCAGCAATAGATTGCCAAAGGTCAGGATCAAAATCCTCAATTGACGAATTATTTATGTTCATATATTTATTTTGTTAATGATTAAACTAGGAATATTAAATTAGATTTAAGGGAATTATACTCGACCCCAAAAACTAAATATCTAGATATTAAGATTTTTTTGTCTTTATAGGTTTTTTTCTTTTTGGATTACAGTTCTTACAAATTTGACAATATAATCCATAACATTCTCTTGCTTTACAGTATTCTCTGCCATAGAGGATGATCTGGATGTGAAGCTTATTCCATTTTTCTTTGGGAAATATTCTTTTTAGGTCTATTTCTGTTTTTTTTACACTCTTTCCATCAGTTAATCTCCAGCGCTGAGCTAGTCTATGAACATGAGTATCTACTGGGAAGGCGGGTATATTAAAACCCTGCCCCATAACAACTGAGGCTGTTTTATGACCAACTCCAGGTAAAGATTCTAGTTCTTCAAAGGACTTAGGTACTTTACCAGAAAAATTTTTTAATAAAATTTTGCTCAGATTATATATCGATCGAGATTTCTTAGGTGACAGACCACAAGGTTTTATTATCTTCTTAATTTCTTTTACTCCAAGGGAAACCATTTCTTTAGGATTTTTTGCTTTTGAAAAAAGTTTTGGTGTGACACTATTTACTCTTATATCTGTACATTGTGCAGATAAAATAACTGCTATTAATAGAGTAAATATAGAAGTGTGTTTTAATGGAATAGGTGGTTTTGGGTAAAGCCTATTAAGAGTTTTAAATATATAATCAGCTCTTTCAAGTTTATTCATGTTAGTTAAGATTATAGTTATAAACTCGTTGCTTTATTTGTTTTTCTTTTTAATATTTAAGAATGTTTAAACAAAGAATTTTTAAGTTTTTAATAATTTTGCAAGAGCATCTAAATGAGGAAAAGGACTCCACTAAAGAGATGTTAAAAGCTTATTATCATTATTTGAATAAAAATGTAACTGAAGATGAACTTAGAACAGCAAATCTTCATTTGAAGAAGATATTACAAGAACTCAATATGGGCTTGCTAGCCTCATTGCCATTTTCACCCATATCTATTCCATTAATAGCTTTCTTAGCTAAGAAATTAAAGGTTGATATTGTTCCAGATTGGTTTAAAGAATCTTCTTTTAAGAAGTAATTATTCATATTTCTTGCTTATTCTGTTTTCCTAACCTAACATCTTTTGCCCAATCAAAAAATTAAATAACCTTAAGGGAGAGAAATATGCCTAATGCAGTAATAATTGATAGTGTAAGAACTGGTTTAGCCAAATCTTTTAGGGGGGGTTTTAACATAACTCGTGCAGATGACATGACTGCTCACATTGTTGATGCCATGATGGAAAGAAATCCACAGGTAGATAGCTCTTTAGTTGAAGATATATATTTAGGTTGTGGTAACCCAGAAGGGCCCCAAGGACACAATATTGCTAGAAACGTAGCAGTACTGTCTAAACTGCCAATAGAGACTGGAGGTGTTACAGTAAATAGATATTGTTCTTCAGGTTTACAAACAGTTGCTATGGCAGCTACTCAAGTTCAAAGTGGTTTTGCTGATTGTTTAATTGCAGGCGGAGTTGAATCAATAAGTACTGTTCAAGGAAATACAAACACCCACATGTTTGTAAACGAAAAAATAGCTGAAACAGTTCCGGGTATTTATCATGCTATGGGGACAACAGCTGAAAAAGTAGCTAAAACTTACAAAGTTACTAGAGAGTCTCAAGATGAATACTCGCTTTCTAGTCAACAAAAAACCTCACAAGCACAAGAACAGGGTTTGTTTGATGATGAAATCATACCAATGAAAACCAGGATGTTACTTAAGAACAAAGAAACTGGGGCTGAAAAGGAAGTCGATGAAGTGGTAGATAGGGATACTTGCAATAGACCTGAGACAACTTTAGAGGGTTTAGCAAGTCTTAACCCTGTCTTTGATCCAGAGAATGGTAGTGTTACTGCTGGAAATTCTTCTCAACTATCTGATGGAGCCTCAGTTACTCTTGTTATGAATGAAGATAAGGCAAAAGAACTAGGACTTAAGCCTTTATCTTTTTTTAAAGGATTCACTGTGGTGGGGTGTCAACCAGATGAAATGGGTATAGGCCCAGTATTTTCTATTCCTAAACTTTTAAAGTCTGCTGGGTTAAAGATAGAGGATATAGATTTATGGGAACTTAATGAAGCTTTTGCATCTCAAGTTGTATATATAAGGGATAAACTAAACCTTCCTTCAGAGAAACTAAACGTTAATGGAGGGTCTATTTCTATTGGTCATCCTTTTGGTATGACTGGATCTAGGCAAGTGGGTCATTTATCTAGAGAATTAAGGCGCAGAGGCGGTAAGTACGGAGTAGTTACCATGTGTGTTGGTGGAGGAATGGGTGCTGCAGGTTTATTTGAAGCAATTCCAGAGTGAATAAATCTTGCTTAAAAGCCAAGACAAAGAGAATGAATTTACAGTAATTAGAGACTATTTCTCAGGTATAGGTTTAGATTACTTAACAGACCAAGGCATAAAGCTTTCTGTAGGAGATGATGCTTCTGTAATAAAAGTACCTCCAACCAAAGAACAAGTTGTATCTGTAGACACTTCTATAGAGGGAGTGCACTTCCCAAAATCTATGAAGGCAGAAGATATTGCCTATAGGTCTGTTGCAGTAGCTTTAAGTGATTTGGCTGCTTGCGGAGCTTCACCTGCCTGGTTTACTTTAGCAATTTCTTTGAAGGAAATTAATCACAAATGGCTGAGTAATTTTAAAAAAGGATTACAAGATATTTCAAAGGAATTTGCCTTCCCTCTTATAGGAGGCGATACAACCAAGGGGAATTTATGTATTACAGTGCAAGTTGCCGGATATGTTGATATTGGGAAAACAATTACCAGGTCAGGGGCAAAGATAGGTGATTTAATCTATGTTACTGGTACTGTAGGAGACGCATCGTTAGGTTTAAGGGCCTTTAATGAGGGTTCTTCAAAATTTTCAGAGTATGTTAAGAAGTTTTCAAGACCAAAGGCAAGGATAGGAGTTGGAGAAAAACTCCTTAAAGTAGCTAGTTCCTCTATAGATATTTCAGATGGTTTAATTCAGGACTTGAATCAAATTTGCTTGGTTAATGGAGTGGGTGCAAATGTGTTTCTAAAAAAGATTCCATCAAATGTTTCCAACTCCGAATTAGCTAATTTAATTAATTCTGGAGATGATTATGAAATCTGTTTTACTGCACAAGAATCCTTTCAAGATAGTATAGATCTAATATCTAGGGATTTGGGTGTTTCAATAAAATGTATAGGGGAGATTATTGAAGGAAAGGGCGTCAAAGTGATTTCTGAAAGCCTTAATCCTATCCAAGTAAAATCAGGGTATAAGCATTTTTAAATTAAATGAAGAAGAATTTAGATTTTAGAAACCCTCTTACCTTCATTTCAACAGGATTTGGATTAGGTTTGTTTCCTGTAGTCCCTGGAACAGTTAGTAGTTTTTTTGCTGCTATTTTTTATTTATTTTTCTTTGACCCCTTTATTTCTAACTTTTATTACCTCTTGCTTTTTATTTGTTTTATTTTACTTAGTCTAGTTTTAGGAATCCTAATTTACCCTTTAACAACAAATTCGGATAAAGATCCCCCTTACTTTGTTTGGGATGAGTTTATAGGAATGTGGATTGCCTGTTTGCCAGTTAGCTTTACTTCAAACAGTTTCATATTTCTAATTTACTCTTTTGTTCTATTTAGATTATTTGATATATGGAAGCCATGGATTATTCAATATTTTAATAAAATGGAAAATGGCATAGGTGTAATGATGGATGATGTATTTGCGGGATTATTCTCTTGTTTCTTTGTATCACTAACTATTTATATTCTCTCCTGAGATTGATAAGAAAATATACTGTAAAATACTGGTATTAAGGAAAATGTATTGACTATAAAATTTATAGCCAAAGCTAAATTGCCCACTAATTGGGCTGACTTCAAGGTCTTAGCTTTTAAGGACATGTCAACAGAAGAAGAACATCTAGTTCTCTCATTAGGCGAAGACCATAAATCTCCATTGTTAAGAATCCATTCTCAATGTTTAACTGGGGATGCTCTTTTTAGCTTGAGATGTGATTGTGGACCGCAATTAGAATTAGCTTTAAAGATGATAAGCCAAGAGGGAGGTGGTTTTTTAATTTACATGGCCCAAGAAGGAAGGGGCATAGGGTTGGGGAATAAAATAAAAGCTTATGAGCTTCAGGATAAGGAGGGAATCAATACAGTTGAAGCAAATGAAAGATTGGGTTTTGAAGCTGATCAAAGGGATTATTCTATATGTGGGAAAATATTATCCACCTTAAAAGTTTCTTCAGTAAGATTAATGACTAACAATCCATCAAAAGTTGAAGGACTAGAATCATCAGGAATTAAAGTAGAAAAAAGAATTCCTTTGACCATAACTCCATCAGAACACAACAAAGAATATCTGTTAGTTAAGGAAGCTTCAATGGGCCATCTTTTTAAAAATAATACCTAAATATCCTCTATCCTTTTTTTGATAGATTTTAAGATCTCGTCTTTACTCAAACCAGAATAGTGTAACTGTCTATCTTGTTCTGCGTGGTTAATAAACTCATCTGGGAGTCCAAGATTAAGAATGGGCATCGGTTTGTTTGCATAAGCTAAGAATTCATTTACTGACGAGCCTGCCCCTCCCTGAATAGAGTTAATTTCAATAGTAACTAACAGTTTACTTTTGGGACAAATATCTAAGATTCTTTCCTTATCCAGAGGTTTTACAAAGTTCATGTCTACTAGTCTAGCATCTAATTCCTCAGCAACCTGTTCAGCTATGTTTAAAGCTGAACCAAAAGAAAGGATAGAAATATCTGAATCGTTGGAGGGTCTAATTAAGGTACTCTTTCCAATTTCTATAATTGAATTATCCTCTTTAAACGTTTTTCCAGTTCCCACTCCTCTTGGATATCTTATTGCAGCAGGACCATTATATTGAAATCCAGTATTAAGCATTCTCCAAGTAAGCTCTTCATTTGAGGGAGCCATAATTACCATATTAGGTATGCATCTAAGAAAAGAGAGGTCAAAAGCACCTTGGTGAGTTGAACCATCTGCTCCTACTAAGCCCGCTCTATCAATAGCAAATAAAACATCCAGGTCCTGAATGGCTACATCATGTATTAGCTGGTCATAAGCTCTTTGAAGAAAAGTGCTATAAATAGCAACTACTGGTTTCAAGCCCTCACATGCCATACCTGCAGCGAAAGTTACACTATGTTGTTCTGCTATAGCTACATCGAAATATCTTTTTGGAAATTTTCTAGAGAATTCAACCATCCCAGAACCCTCTCTCATTGCTGGTGTTATAGCAACTAAACGTTGATCGTATTCAGCTTTATAACAAAGCCATCTTCCAAAAACTTCCGAAAAAGTAATGCCCTTATTTTTTTCCTTAAGATTTTTTTCACGTTTTTGAATCGGTTTAATCTTATTAATAGCATGGAAACCTATAGGATCTATTTCAGATGGTTCAAAACCTTTCCCTTTTTTTGTAATAACATGAAGAATTTTAGGACCATTTATTCTAGTTAAGTTTTTGAGTATTTTTGTTAGCTCTATTGTGTCATGTCCATTTATAGGACCTATATATTCAAGTCCTAATTCTTCGAATAAGGTTCCGGGGGCTATCATACCCTTGTAATGTATTTCAGCTCTTCTAGCAAATCTTTTAGCTGCAGGAATAAAACGTAGCATAGTTTTCCCTCCTTCTCTTATTTGGTTATAGAATCTACTTGCCCATATTTTTGCAAGATAATTTTTCAACCCACCTACGTTTTCAGAAATTGACATTTGATTGTCATTTAATACAACTAAAAGATTTTCATCCATTGAGCCCGCATGTGCTAGGGCTTCATATGCCATGCCAGCAGTCATTGCACCATCTCCGATTATTGCTGTAACATTTCTCTGTTCTCCTTTAGATCTAGCAGCTGTTATCATTCCTAGTGCAGAACTTATTGAGGTACTAGAGTGGCCAGTACCGAAAGCATCATATTGACTTTCAGATCTTGATGGAAAAGGAGAAAGACCATTTTCCTCTCTAATGGATTCCATGTCCTTTTTTCTTGAGGTAAGAATTTTATGAGGGTAAGTTTGATGTCCGACATCCCATACTAACCTATCCTCGGGAGTATCAAATACATAATGCAGAGCAATAGTTAACTCAACCACACCCAACCCAGCACCAAAATGCCCACCAGACTGTCCCACTGTATAAAGTAAATATTCTCTAAGTTCATCAGCCAGCTTAGGAAGCTGATTTAAGTCTAGCATTTTAAGATCTTCTGGATCACTAACTGTATCAAGAAGTTCACAAGATGGTTTTTCTTTAGGGATTTTATTAAAAATTTTCATCTACCTAATGATTTCTTTCAATTATGAAAGTGGCTAGGTCTCTTAATCTTTCAGCTTTATTAGAGAAAATCTCTAAATTTTTTTTTGCCTCAACTATTAATTCTTTGGCTTTTCTTTTAGATTCATCTAATCCCACTATTTCTGGATAAGTACTCTTGTTTTTATTTACATCTGATCCCTGCTTTTTCCCACTTATACTAGTTGGAGATTCTATATCAATAATATCGTCTCGTATTTGGAAAGCTAGACCAATTTTTTCCCCATATTTCGAAAGACTTCTTATTTTTTCTTTTTCTAACCCAGCTATAATTCCTCCTATTTCCAGTGAAGCTTTTATTAACTGGCCTGTTTTTTGTTTGTGTATTTGGTCTAATTGAGAAATAGAAATTTTTTCTTTAAGCATTATATCTTTCATTTGACCTTCAACCATTCCATTTAATCCACATGCGTATGTTAGCTTCTCCAGGATATTAATCTTGAGGCTTAGTCCAATGCTTTTTGAATTGGTGATAACAGAATAAGCTAAAGGCTGAAGGGCATCTCCTGCAAGAATAGCAGTTGCTTCATCAAAAGCAATGTGACAAGTAGCTTTTCCCCTTCGAAGGTCATCGTCATCCATTGAAGGCAAGTCATCATGAATTAAGGAATAGCAGTGTATGAGTTCTACTGCACAAGCAGTCTCATCTATTTCTTTGCTACCAGCCTCCCCTAATTCTGATGATAGATATACAAGCATAGGTCTTAGTCTTTTTCCTGCATTCAAAACTGAATACCTCATAGCATCAGTGAGTCTAGAATAATTTGACCTAGGTAATAATTTATCCAAAGCAATATCTACTCTATTCTTGTAAGACTTAATCAAGTCCTCAAACTTAGACATTCTTTTTTGATACGGTCGTTAAGTCTCCGCTTTCTTCGATTAATTTTTGTACTTTTAATTCTGCTTTGTTGAGATGCTCTTTGCAAAGGCGAGTTAATTTAATTCCCTTTTCAAAGGATTTAAGAGAATCCTCCAAACTTAGATCTCCCGATTCTAATAACTCAACCAGCTTTTCAAGTTCTTTTATAGACTTTTCAAAATTTACATTAGTTTTTTTATCTGCCATCTTTTTATTTTAGAACAAATATTCAAGACCAATATACATTTCCCTCGATAGACCTGGAAAATATCTATCACCCCCGAAAGTATTATAATCTGCTCTTTCTGCATATTTTTTGTCTAGAATATTGTTCATTCTTAAATATAATCTAGTTTTCTCATCAAATAATATATCTAATCTTGCATGAACTAAAGCATGTCCTTCATATTCATGTTCATTTCCAGCATCAGTAAAGTATGAACCCATTTTTTCTATTTCTATTTCTGATGAGAGGAAATCATTTACATGGCTCAACCAAACTAAATTGCCCTTAAATCTAGGTGCAGTGTCAATGTAGTCTCCTTTTTCAATATCTTCTTTGAGAGAAGTTTGAGAAGAAAAATCATATTTGTGATTTTCAAAAGATAGGCTAATCAAAAATAAATTTGATTCATTTATTTTTAGATTAGTAAGTATTTCAATACCTTTATGAATAGTTTTGCCATTATCAACGATAAAATTATTGGCATCTCTAAAAATTGCATTCTTTTTTCCTCCAATGTAAATAGCTAAAAGACTCGAAAATCTTTTCGTATTTAAACTAATGCCTCCTTCCAACATTATTAGCTCTTCTGAAGTTAAGTCACTAGAATTTTGTTCTTTTTGTAATCTATATACCTCACTAATTTGAGGGGGTCTAAATCCTGAACTTAATTGAAGAAAAAAATTATGACTTTCAACAAGAAGACTTTCCGCACCTAATCTGAAACTCATTTCTGTGTGTTTGTCATTTCTATCTTCAGGTCTGTTATAAAAGCAACCTCCAAAATTACAAGGTCTACCATCTTCTTTTGTGTTCCCACTTATCATTTTATTTTTATACTGATAAGCAAGGTGTTCTATTCTTGCATCTCCAAATACCTTAATAGATTTATTCACTAAATTTTCTTTAAATCCATAGAAGAGGGCTAGTGTCTTGGAATTAACCTGATAATTATAGTGAAGCCCTTGGGGTCTTACGGCATTGTTAAAAGGGGAACTAGTTGTTAAAACTTCTGGTTGATATTGCTTTAAATTTACATCTGCTATTTCTATTTGAGCTCCAAGGATGTTATCACGGTTTTCAAGTTTTACTTCTTTCTTTGTTATTAAACCCAAACTCCAATGATCATTATCTTCTAATGGAGTACCAGGAAGATAGTGTTGCAAAAAATTCATTTTTGTTTTTCTAAAATAAGGACTTAAAGAGTAGGAACTATCTTGCTCAAATTTAAACAGATTGAGATTAATTCTAAGAGAAGTAGCATCGCGAAAGGCCTCTGGATTAGGGTTAGATTTTCTTAATATGTCATTCTTGAAGGCATCTTTACCATAAATATAGCCAGCAGTTTCTTGATTTAAGTTTGTTAAGTTTAAATTTCCAGATCCCTTCCAATCTTTAACTTGTATTGCTTTTTTGAATTTTATCTTTTGCTGATCAAATCCAGAATTTTCTCTAAATCCATTTGAAGAAGATAAGTGAGAATTTATTAACCAGTCTTTGGTTTTACCATATGTGAGCTTTAAATTCTTATAATCGTTAGGTCCTAAATTTGAAGAAACGGTCTTTAAGCCATCAAGGCTTGGAGAGATAAGATTAATCAACCCATGCATCGCATTACCCCCATAATGTGAACTTGCTGGCCCCTTTATAATTTCCACTTCATCAGATTGTTCTATATTTGCTTCAATTAACCCGTTTACATTACAAAACCCACTAGGTCTTATAGAAATGCCATCTTCTAAAATTAAAAAAGATCCACAAGCTCCTGGTCCAGTTAACACAGGAGAACGAATACTGGTCAGGTGTTCTTGACCCGATCCTCTACTTACCCACATCCCTGGAACTCTAAGGAATAATTGTTTGGGATGTTGAGGGTCTATTTTATTGATCTCTATAAAGGATAAAATAAATTCTGAATGATCTTCAGACCAACTAGTTAAACTTTGCATTTTTTTTGCTTTTACCACTACCTCTTCTTTGTACTCTGCTGACAGGAGGTTGTTACATTGATTTATCAACAGAAAAAGGACAAACAAAAGATGTTTTATCATACTTTATTAAGTAATTATCTACTTACTGCTTTGAAGCAGTTTGTAGGTTGTATTAGCTTGAGAAATTAAATATTGATGAATTGCATCAGTTTGGTCTTCAGAAAGCATCTCACTAAAAGATATCATGCCTTTATCTTTATGCGATCCACCCAAAACTATACCTAAAAAGGCAGTATGAGTTTCTTGACTCATTTGTTGAAGATCAGGAATTACTCCTCCTCCAACAGCACCAGCACCATGACAAAATTGGCAATGTTCATGATATTCGTATTCTCCTTCAGAAACTGTAGCCATATCAGATACCAAAAGGGGGGGTTTTGGCATATCTTTATACAATTTAGGTTCAGGAAGGCTATTGTCTCCTCCTAGCTTAAAAACAAGCAGTCTGCCATTTATGTTCCCTCCAGAATGAACAGGAGGTACGCCTCCGGATAAGGCATAGGCTCCTCCATAACCAACCATAACGGCTACATACTGATTACCATCTATACTGTAAGTAATCGGTGGGGCCCCTACACCACTTTGAACATCAACCTCCCAGATTTTTTTACCATCATCGGCTTTATAAGCTATAAACTTTCCTTCAGTAGTTCCTTGAAAAACTAAGTTACCAGCAGTAGTTAGCGTGCCTCCATTCCAAGGCCAGTCATAATTCGCTCTCCAGATTTCTTTTTGACTTACAGGGTCCCACGCACTTAGATGGCCTTTTATAGCCTCTAATAATTCTTCAAGTTCCTCCTGATCTTTGGGTGGAACAGTAGCGTTAATATCTATTCCCGTATTCCAAGTTTTTTCGTTATAAACGAAGTTTTTATCATCCCCATAGTTAAAGAATAATTCTTGAGCAGGAAGATAAACCAATCCTGTGTGAGGGTTGAAAGACATTGGTTGCCAATTATGCCCACCCAAGGGACCTGGTTTTATTTTTTCAACGACCCTGTCTTTGTAATTTTTTTCTGGGTTTTCTACCGGACGTCCAGTTAATTGGTCAATATGAGTTGCCCAATTAACAGGAACATAATTTTCTGCAGAAATAAGATCCCCATTTACTCTATCAATAACGTAAAAAAAACCGTTCTTTGGAGCCTGCATAATTACTTTTTTCTTTTTACCTTGAATTTCAAGATCAGCTAATATCATATGTTGTGTAGCTGTATAATCCCAAGTATCACCAGGAGTAGTTTGATAGTGCCAAACATATTCACCTGTATTCGGTTTGAGCGCTACTATTGATGAAAGAAACAAGTTATCTCCTCCTCCAGGACTCCTTATATATCTATTCCAAGGGGAGCCATTACCTACACCAATATATAAAAGATCCAAAGACGGATCATATGCCATAGAATCCCAAACAGTTCCACCTCCACCTATTTCCCACCAATTTCCTCCCTTCCAGGTAGTTATTGTTTCTTTTAAAATGGGGTTTTCGAAAGCATCTTTTGGATTGCCAGGCACAGTATAAAATCTCCATATCATCTCACCCGACTCTGTGCTATAAGCACTGACATACCCTCTTACTCCAAGCTCTGCTCCTCCATTTCCTATTATTACTTTATCTTTTATAATTCTAGGGGCCCCTGTAATTGTATAAGGCTTTTCTTTGTCTATAGTTAGTTTTTCCCAGATAAGTTTGCCATTATCTGCCTCTAGAGCTATTAATCTTCCATCAATAGTCCCAAAAAATACTTTTCCTTTCCATACAGCAACACCTCTGTTTACCACATCACAGCAAGCTTTATACCCCCACTCTTTTGGAACCTTTGGATCATATTTCCAGATTAATTCCCCCTTTTCTGCATCAAGTGCGTATACAACACTCCAAGCTGAGGTTATAAACATAACTCCGTCAACTACAATGGGAGAGGCTTCATGACCTCGGTTTGTATCAGTATTGAAATACCATGCTAATCCAAGCTTTTTTACATTATCTGAATTAATATCTGTAAGAGGACTAAATCGTTTTTCATCATAAGTTCTTCCATGAGCCATCCAGTTTTCAGGCTCCAGATCTGCTTGGATTATTCTCTCACCATTTATATTAAATTCTTCTGAGCAAGCAGCCAGAATAATAAAAATTATTAGAGGAAGGATATTTTTACTAAACATAAATAAAACTCTTAAATAAGAGCCCCTTACTCTAAGGTTTGCTTAAACTAAAGACAAGAAAAAATTAGTTTATGGAATGAGAAGTTTTTTTATTAAAAAAATAGCTGAATTTATTTAGAACTTTTCCTGGTAATTCTTTGAGAGAGTCTGAGAGAACAAGGGCACAAGGAGTGACAACCAAAGTTAGAACTGTTGCTACAGTCAAACCAACAACAATAGCTCCAGACATTTGTTCCCAATAACTAGTTATATACATCCCTGATTTAATTTGTCTATTTATTAGGTCTATGCTGTAGCCTAAAGCTATAGGCAATAGTCCACAAATTGTAGTAAATGAAGTTAAAAATACCGGTCTTAATCTGAGGACTGCACTTCTTAAAGCTAGACTAATTAAATCTTGATCTGGATTGTTTTTCTTAAGAACGTTAAAAGTATCAATTAAAACAATATTGTTATTAACAACAATTCCAGCAAGAGCTATACAACTAATTCCAGTTTGCATAGTGCTAAAGGATCTTCCCAAGATTAATAGAGCTAAGAAAACTCCACCGAAGGAGAGCAAAATTGCTGAAAGAATAATTATGGATTGATAAAAACTATTAAACTGAGTTACTAGGAGTACCAGCATAATAAAAAGGGATAGAACTAAAGAAGTAACCAAGAAATCTGTAGCCTCCTGATTATATCTATCAAAGCCTCCAAATTTAACTGATATTCCTTTTCCTAAATCATTAAGAGAGACCCATTCTTTTATTTGTTTTATTTTTTCAGATATTATTACCCCTTGCTCTTTTTCAGCGGTAACTGAATAAACCCTTTTACCATCTTTACGGTTAATAACCCCTGTGGCTGGTTTTGGTTTTAGTTCTACAAAACTATTAACAGGAACAAGACCTTTAACAGTTTTAACAGTTAATCTACTTAATTCATCTAGATTTCTTTGGTTTTTAGGAAATCTAACTCTTATATCGATCTCTTCATCCGCATCAAGTGGCCTATATTCTCCTACCTTGATACCGTTAGTTATCATTTGTACTGAAGCTCCAACATCATTTAGGCTTGCTCCAAATTGTGCCGCCCTAGTTTTATCTATCTTCATTTCCCATTCTACGCCTCTTTGCTGAAGGGTATCTTCAATGTCAGTTAATCCTTGAACTTCGTTTTCAATAAAAGCTCTAACTTTTTTTGTAGCTTCAGATAGTGCTATGGGATCGTTGCCAAGAATGTCTATATCAACTGATTTTCCTATGGGTGGGCCTGCTTTTTCAGCTTCTACTTGAACCAAAAATCCAGAAAATCCAGAAATATTTTCTTTCATATCATCCATAATCTCGTAACCATCTTTTTCTGATTCCCTTTTCGTTTCATCATAAAAATCTATGAACATAGATGAAATCCTATCAGGATTAGAACGTCCCCACCTATTACCTGATCCCGTTCTTAAATACAACATTTCTATATCTTCCATTGGCAGTATCTTTTCCTCTGCTTTAACGGAAAGGTCTCTTATTTCATCAATAGAGAAATTACCCCTTGCAGATACATTAACCTGAACCCATTGCGGGGCTACTTCAGGAAAATATATAGTCCCCTTGCCATGATCAAACCACACCTTCATTATAAGAATTATTGCAAAGACTATAATAAATATGGTTTGTCCAGGTATTTTTAGGAGTCCATAAACTTTTCTCGCATAGGCTCCAGTAATTCCAGGTAGTGCTAAAGGATTTTCAGTTTCTAGTTTTCTTATGTTATTTGTGTGATATTCTGATTCTTTCGCTAAACCCCCAAAAAGTGCTCCTAATATGGGGACAAAGATAATGGCATAGATTAAGGATCCAGTTAGCACACAAAACACTGTAACTGGCATCATCCTTATAAAACGTCCCATTCCTGGCATCAACATTAAAGGCATGAAAACTACCAAAGTTGTAACTGTTGAAGACAATACAGGCCAAAACATCCTTGAAGCTGCAGTCGAATAAGCCTCAATTCTATTCATTCCTTCAGCTAGTTTTCTATCCGCATACTCTGTTACCACTATAGACCCATCAATTGTCATGCCCATAGAAATTAACATTCCAAACATCACCATAAAATTAAATTCTTTATCAAACATATGCAAGATCATTAAACAAAATAAGTAGGTAAAAGGTATTGCCAGTCCTACTAAAAAGGATGTTCTAAACCCAAGAGCTGCTAGAACTACAATCATGACTAATACCACTGCAGTTAAAACATTCCCTTGAAGTTCAGAAAGCATCTCAAGTACAAATTTTGTTTCATCTCTTGTATAAACAACTTCTACTCCTAAAGGGAATTTTTCTTGTTCTTTAGCTACTTCTTGTTTTACCTTCTCAATCACATCTAATAGATTTGAACCACTTCTTTTTACAATTTCTAGGGAGACTGCTGATTCTCCATTAACCCTGGTATAACCACTCCTGTCCTTAAAGGTTCTTCTTACTTGGGCAACGTCAGATAAGGTTATTACTGAATTTCCAGAAACTTTTACTGGTAATTTATTTATATCTTCCAAGTCAGAGAATACACTTGGTACATTGACTGCAAACCTCCCTTTGCCCGTGTCTAAAGAACCAGCAGGTATGATTCTATTGTTATTGGAAATAGCTTGATAAAGCTCTCCCATAGAGATTCCATATGATTCTAATTTAGATTTTTCTACAACTGCTTCAAGTAATTCTTCAGGAACACCTTGAAGATCAGCTGAAAGAACTTCAGGTATAGTTTCTAGTTCATCTTGCAGGTCTTCAGCTAAATTCATCAGCACCTTTTCTGATACGGTGCCACTAGTGAGGCTTATAGTTACTACTGGAAATCTTGAAGTTGAGTATTCTAATATTCTGGGTTCTCTAGCGTCATTAGGCAATTCAGGCCTAACTTCATCAACTTTTATTCTCGTGTCATAAAGAGCTTGATCCATATCAATATCTTGATCAAATTCAACTCTTATCGTCGCATAGCCAGCTGATGCAGTTGAATTAACTTCTTCTACTCCTTCTACAGTTCTTAAAGCTGTTTCAAGAGGTTTTACCAAAAGCCTTTCCGAATCTTCAGGAGAAACCCCCTCATAGAAAACTGCTACAACAACTCCAGGAAAAGTTACATCGGGTTCTGTAGCTTTAGGAAGGGCATTCATTGCATAAACACCCCATAAGGATAGGAGAACGAATATACTTAATGAGGTTCTGGATCTTTCTATTGCTTTAAGAACAAAATTTCTCATGCTTCAGGAAATTCTACTTCTTCAACTTTAACTATTTGTCCCAAGAAAACATACTCTTGGCCAACAGTAATTATCCTGGCTGATTGAGGAAGACCTGTGATCCAAATACCTTCCAATGTATCCTCTAAAATTTCTATAGAGTTAAATTGAACTTCATTTTTTGAATCGACTGTTCTAACTCCTAATTGCCCTTCATCATCTAGCATGAGGATGGCAGGAGAAATTCTGTGGGCTAAAACATCATCACCCTCTATGGTTAAGGAGGCGGATAAACCATCTCTGATAGATCTATCTGAATTATCAACACTCATTTCTACCCTGAAAGTTCTAGCAGTTTTATTTGCAGACGTACCTACAAACGTTACTAAACCCTCAATTTCTTGACCTGAAATTAATTTTGCTTTAGCACTTGATCCAACTTTAATAAAAGATATATCTTTTTCTGAAACTTCTCCTATAACCAACATAGGATTGGGATCAATCAAGGTAGCACAGATTCCACCCAGATTAAGATAGTCTCCACTTTCTACATTTAGTCTTTCTAGATAACCATCAAAAGGAGCAAAAATTTTAGGATAAGCTTCTCTGCCTGCTATGTAAAGTTGGCAAATTAGATCTCCCTTCTTGACATAATCACCTTGTTTGTAAGGAGTTTTTACTACTCTACCACCAATTTCAGCCCTAACATTCACCAATTTCTCAGCTTCTGTCAAACCGCTTAATTTTATTTTCTTTGAGTGAGATTGGCCTTCACTTTTAAGAACAGTCACAGAAGATATTGTCTCTAGTTCTAGTTCAGATTTATTAATGTATGTATCTTCTTTAAGCATTCCAGATAAAAGCCATGAAAAGGCAAAGATAAAAGCTATAAAGGCTGTTTTATAAGTTTGTTTGATTTGCATAAGTAATTAGGTGTTATACTTAACTATAACACTAAAATACTAAAGAATAAAACTATATCTGATGCTTTTTTTTCAATTCCTTAAGCTTTAGGCTCACTTCTTCTTGGGACTTCTTATTAATAGTTTTACTGGAAGGATCATTGACCCCACTTGTATCCCAACTTTTTTCTATTCTCTCTTCAAGGAGACTAATATTTTGTTCAGAATATTTCATATTTTTTTGCCATTGAAACTTTACATGTTGAAGGAATTTACTATTCCAAGAGTTGTGTGATTGACCAGTTTCTTTCCAGTAAAGAATAAACTCGGGTATGCAAGACTCTGAAAAGTCCTTAGTTATTCCTGTAAGACTTAGCACTTGAAAGAAGTCTTGACTTGGAGTCCAATCATCCGTTATAGGAAGAGGTTTATCAGAATTTTCTATTAAATTAGAAAATTTAGCCCATTGTCTCCTTGCATGAGCTATAAATTTGCTATTCCAGGTATCTGATGCCTCTCCTTTCTCACTCCAATATAGTTTAAATTCATCTACTTCTTCGTTGATAAATTCTTTCTTCACACCTGCTTTTATTAATATTTCTATGGCTTCTTGATCTGGTGTCCAATTCTTTTTTATGGGTTTTCTTTTTGCTTCTTTATATTCAGTTATTTCTTCTAAACGCCACTGCTTTATAACAAAGCGTAAAAATTTAATTTCCCATGACCTACTTTTCTCATGTTTCTCATTATAGAAGTGTTTAAAATCTTGAATTTGATTCATAACAAAGCTTTCAGGTATACCATATTCTAAGGCTTGATTAAGTATTTGCTTATTAGGCTTCCATTCTTCTTCTAAAAAGATTTCGTCAGGAGTTGTAAAGTCAGTATATTCAGAAATTTCCTTCTTTTTTATTTTAGATTTGTTTACAAGATAGAAAGAATTTTTATTCTTTTCTTTTACTATTACACCTTTAACAACCAAGCTATCAATTGTTTTATTTAATTCATCTTTACTCCAAAAGGGCGTTTCTTGAAGTATAGATTCAAAATCAATTGATAAATCTTTGTTCTTATCCAAAAGAGAATATAAAGCTTCTAATAAAACTGACTGGTTTAGGCCTAGAGTAATAGCAGCTTCTTTAGATATAGTTATATGTTTATCTTTCATAAATTGAAGTAATTTTAAAAGGGTAAATTATCCCCACTTACTTCTCAAGAGGAACTGTTAATTATTTTCTTTTTTTTACAGCTAGAGAAAGGTCTTTTAAGCAGATTTGTGTATCTTTCCAACTAATACAGGCATCTGTAATGCTCTTGCCATAAATTAGGTCTTTTTTAGAGCCGGGACTTTGATTTCCTTCAACCAAGTTACTTTCTATCATAACCCCTGAAATTCTTTTTTCCCCTGATGATATTTGCTCACAAATATCATCGCAGACTTCCAGCTGTTTTTTATATTGCTTCTTACTATTACCGTGGCTCATATCTATCATTATTGACTCTCTCAAACCAGCTTTTTTAAGCAAATCCCCTGCTTCTTTTATATTTTTTGAATAATAATTAGGCTTTTTCCCCCCCCTTAAAACTATATGGCAGTCTTCATTTCCAGAAGAAGAAAAAACTGCCGACTTACCCTCTTTAGTAACAGATAAGAAAATATGTGAATTTTGGGATGATTTTATAGCATCTATAGCTACTTTTATTTCTCCTTCTGTCGTATTTTTGAAACCTACTGGACATGATAACCCTGAGGTTAGCTCTCTGTGCACTTGACTTTCTGTTGTTCTAGCACCTATTGCCCCCCAGGAAATAAGGTCAGCCAGATATTGAGGAGTAATTACATCCAGAAATTCTGTAGCAGCAGGAACACCAAGATCATTAATATCTCTTAAAAGTTGTCTAGAAACTGCTAGCCCTTTATTAATGTTAAAAGAATTATCAAGATTGGGGTCATTTATTAATCCCTTCCATCCCACAACAGTTCGTGGCTTTTCAAAATAAACTCTCATAACTATTAATAATTCGTTTTTATATTTCCTAATTTCTTCTAATAATTTATTAGCATAATCTAGAGCTGCTTCAGGGTCGTGAATGGAGCAAGGCCCAACAACAACTATAAGTCGCCCATTCTTTTGAGAGAGTATTTCAGAAATTTCATTTCGTGATTCAAATACTAATTTTGATGAAGCTTGAGAAATAGGCAGTTTTTCTATTAAATCACTAGGAGGGGTTAATTCCTCCGTTCCGGATATTCTCAAGTTGTCAGTTTGATAAAGCATTAGTTATAATTTAAGAAAGGTTGAGCATTTTACATTTTTAAACTCTATATTAAAGGTTTTTATGGGTAATGAGACTCCAAAGTTAAAAATATTTATTGCTTATTAACCACTAAGATTCCAAGGAAAATAGATAAAGCCAAAATGCCGCTAAATTCTATAAAGATAGGAGTAGTCCAAGAAAATCCAATTGTAGGAGACATATCTGGCAATACCTTACTGGCAGAAAAGAGAATTAAATCTTTATTAAAAGAATCAAATCCTGATGTCATAGTTTTCACCGAAATGTTTTTAACTGGTTACCCACCAGAAGACCTTCTTTACAGGGAAGACCTGCTAACTGATGTGGAAAAATCCCTGTCATCACTTTCTAAGATTTCTCCAGAGACTTATATAGTGATGGGATACCCAAAAAAAAATAAATCTAATCTCTATAATTGTGCGGGAGTTATTTATAGGAATTTAATACTTTGCGAATACTTTAAACAAGAGCTCCCTAACTATAAAGTATTCGATGAAAAGAGATATTTCTTTCCAGGTAGGGGCCCGAGTCTATTTAAGGTTAAAGATCGGAAAATTGCTCTTACTATTTGTGAGGATTTGTGGCATACAAAAGCTATTAGGCAGGCTTCAAGAAAGGGTGCTGAATTAGTCCTTAATCTAAATGCTTCGCCTTATCATAGAAATAAATTCTCAGATCGAAAGGAGTTAATTTCTGGTCATGCAAAGAAATTTTCCATCCCCATCGTTTATGTAAACCAAGTTGGTGGTCAGGATGAATTAGTATTTGATGGAACTTCAATGATAATTTCTCCAGAAGGAGAATGTAGTAGCTTATTTCCAAGTTTTAAGACACATTCAGAAGTAATAGATTTTAAATTTTCTGACAAATCAAACTTAACTATTACTAGTAAATCTAAACAAGAAAAGGCTTCTGAAATCGAAGATTTATACAATGCTTTAGTTCTCGGGACTAGAGACTACATCAAAAAAAATGGATTTAAAGGAGTAATAATTGGTTCTTCGGGTGGTATAGATTCAGCATTAACCACCACTATTGCAGTAGATGCTATTGGTTGGGAGAAAGTAAATACTTTCATGATGCCATATAAATTTACTTCAGATATTAGTATCGAAGACTCAGAAATCTTAGCAATTAATCTAAAAATTAGTCATAAGATAATTAAGATCGAAGATATTTTTGATTCATTTGAGTTGTCTTTGAATGAAGAATTTTATGGAAGAAAAAAAGATAAAACAGAAGAGAATCTTCAATCACGGATTAGAGGTGTATTATTGATGGCTATCTCTAATAAAAAAGGATCTTTAGTTTTAACAACAGGAAATAAAAGTGAGACTGCAGTAGGTTATTCAACTCTATACGGAGATACTGCCGGAGGATTTGCTGTTTTAAAAGATGTACCCAAAACTTGGGTATATCAATTAGCTAAACATAGGAATTCTATTTCTGAAGTGATACCTGAAAGAATAATAGAAAGACAGCCATCAGCAGAACTTGCTCCCAATCAAAAGGATACCGACACACTTCCTGATTATGCAATTCTTGATGAAATTATTGAACTATATGTTGAAAAGGACGCTAGTTTAAAAGAGATAATTTCACAAGGAATAGATAAAAAGACAGCAACATTTGTACTTCAACTAATTGACAAGAATGAGTATAAGCGACGACAAGCTCCTCCTGGGGTGAGAATTACTGACAGAGGGTTTGGAAAGGACAGGAGATATCCGATAACCAATAGATACTCTCAATGAGAAATATAAAAGTGAGTTTTTGGAAATAGGTAGCTATAATAAAATCCCAATACATTGAGTGTACTGGAAAAATGGTTGATTTTGAGACCAAAATTCCTCGTCAAGAGGAGATGATTTTAGCTACTGTCCAAGGCAAGGGAGTGACTACCTTGCCAGAGGATCTTTATGTACCCCCTAATGCATTAAAGATTTTTCTAGATTCTTTTGCTGGTCCCTTGGATTTCTTACTTTATTTAATTAGAAAACAAAATTTAGATATATTGGATGTTAATGTTGCAGAGATAACGAATCAATATACT
This sequence comes from uncultured Gammaproteobacteria bacterium, assembly GCA_964635015.1. GTDB lineage: Bacteria > Pseudomonadota > Gammaproteobacteria > Magnimaribacterales > Magnimaribacteraceae > CAJWPI01. The sequence continues at coordinate 34,875 of CAZWMS010000002.1, forward strand.
TCTTATATTGAATTAATGGAGGCTTTTCAAATAGAGTTAGCTGGAGATTATCTTGTTATGGCAGCTTATCTAGCTGAACTTAAGTCTAAAATGCTCCTACCCAGAAAAGAAGAAGAGGTTGAAGAGGAAGATCCAAGAGCAGAATTATTAAGAAGACTTCAAGAATATGAAAGATTTAAAGAAGCAGCAGAAAAACTAAACAACATTCCCAGATTAAATAGAGATTTCTTTTCAGCTGGAGCCTTATTGCCAGAATTTAAAACTGACCCACCTTTACCCAGTGTTAACCTGGAACAACTAAACATGGCTCTAAGTGAAGTGATGGAGAGACTAGAACAATCTAAAGCCCATCTTATAAATTATGAGCAACTTTCTACCAGAGAAAGAATGACACAGATTCTTGAGAGGATGAAGAGGGAGTCCTTTATTGAGTTTTCTTCTCTTTTTAGTGAAGATGAAGGGAAAATGGGACTTATAGTCACTTTTCTAGCTATTCTGGAGTTGTTGAAAGATTCCTTGATAGAAATAGTCCAATCTGAAGAATTTGGGTCTATTCATATCAAAGGTATTAAAGAGGTACACTAATGAAATACAAACTTATTCAAATTATTGAGGCAGCTTTATTGTCAGCCTCTAGGCCACTTTCTATTTTAGACCTCCAGAAACTTTTTGATCAGCCCGATCAACCTTCCAAAGACAAGATAAAAGAATGCCTTGAAGAGATTGAGATGCAATGTCAACAAAGGGGTATTGAGCTTAGACAGGTTTCTTCAGGATATAGACTCCAAGTCAAGCAGGACCTTTCACCTTATATTGCTAAATTGTGGGCAGAAAGACCTCAAAGATTCTCAAAAGCAATGTTAGAGACTCTCTCTCTTATAGCTTATCGTCAACCAATTACAAGGGGTGAGATAGAAGAAATAAGGGGAGTTACAATTGGTACCCAACTTATGAGGGGTCTTATGGATAGAGGATGGATTAAAATAGTAGGACAAAGAGATGTACCAGGTAAGCCTTCTCTTTATTCAACAACTAAAGAATTTTTAGATTATTTTGGATTACAACATCTTAGAGAGCTTCCAAACTTACCTAATTTGACTAATACAGATACATTGAACATGGAACTTCCCTTGGAAGCAGAAGATGTAATTGAAGAAGAAGTTTCAGAACAAGAATTACCTCCTCAAATTTAGATACTTATTTTTTTAGAAATATGAAAGAAAGGATTCATAAGATCCTCTCAGGTTTTGGGGTTGGTTCGAGAAGAGAAATAGAATCTTTAATAAAGCAAGGGAGGGTTTTTATAAATGGTAATAAAGCTAATTTGGGACAAAAAATTTCTATAAAAGATAAAGTCAAAATAGATAATAGAATAATTTCTTTTCCAAAATTTCAATTTCCTCTACGGATAATTATTTATAACAAGAGAATTGGAGAGGTTTCAACAAGAAAAGATCCTCAAGGAAGGTCCACAATTTTTGATTCTCTTCCAGAATTAAGAGATTCTAGATGGATTTCTGTTGGTCGTTTAGATATTAATACTTCAGGTTTAATGCTATTTACTAATAAAGGAGAAATAGCAAATAAACTTATGCACCCTTCATCAAGAATAGAAAGAGAATATATTGCAAGAGTCCAAGGGGAAGTAAAGGAAGAGCACTTAAGGAAATTAACAGAAGGAATAGAACTCGAAGATGGACTAGCAAGATTTACTGATATACAGAGAGGAAGGGGGGGCAAGACAAACCAATGGTTTGCCATGGTTATATTGGAAGGCAGAACAAGAGAAGTAAGAAGGTTGTGGGAAAGCCAAGGATTCCAAATTTCAAGACTTAAAAGAGTTAGAATGGGAAATATTTTTCTTCCAACAAATTTAAGTCTGGGAAAATTTAAAGATCTAAACGAAGAAGAAATTAAACACTTATTGTCTTAACTCAACAAAACAAATTTTGTAAATGAAGAAGTCTAGTTTTTTAGCTCTGGTATAAAATTTTTAATATCTTTAGGAGATTTAGCTATGTACTCCGCATTCCATTTTTTTGGAGATTGATCTTTGGGAATATAACCGTAGGCAGCTGCAATTGTAATCATATTTGCTTTTTTTCCTGCTTCTATATCAATTAAATGGTCTCCAACATAGAATGAAGCACTTGGTCTTGACCCAGTAATTTGGCAAGCTTTTATTAGACCTTTTGGGCTGGGCTTTCTTTCTCCACTGATTTCAGGAGTTATCAGAAAATTAGGTTTTTGGTCTCTAAAAAAATGATTAACAATTTTTTTTGAATAGACTTCAGGTTTATTTGTCACGATTCCCCACTTTAATCCGGCGCTGCTTATTTTCTCTAAAAGGTCTTGGATACCATCAAAAGGAGTGGTGTTTATTAAGCAACAAGAGTCGTAAAGTTCTAATAATTCTTTATTAAGAAGTTCTAAGTTTTTTTCTTTAGCTTGTGATTCAAATGCAAATCTAATTAGGTTAAGTGCCCCTTCTGAAACTCTACTCTTAATATCTTCATACTCAGAAGGAGGTAAACCATAATGAGATTTCAGTTTATTAATAGCAAAGTGAAAATCCTTTGCAGTGTCTAAAAGAGTACCATCAAGATCAAAGCTTATAAGGTCAGTCATTTTTATCCATCTTTTACATGCATCATATAATTAACTCTTATATCTTGGCTTAAATAATAATGATCAGTTAAAGGGTTGTAGCTTAATCCAACTGTTTTCAATAAACTTAATTTATTGGATCCAACCCATCCCATTATTTCTGATGGTTTAATAAATTTGGAATAATCATGGGTTCCTTTTGGCAATAATTGAAGGACATACTCCGCTCCTATGACAGAAAAAAGATAAGATCTAAGATTCCTATTGATAGTAGATAAAAATATGTCTCCACCTCTTTTTAATAACTGAGAACAATCTTGAATTATTTTAGAAGGATCTGGAATATGTTCCAATAATTCTAGACATGTGATGACATCAAAATCTTTATACTTTCCTTCTTTTAAAAGCTGTTCAGTGGAACTTTTTAAGTAGGTGACCTTACTTCCTACTTTCTTGCCATGAATTTTTGCGGAAAGGACAGTTTTCTCAGATAGATCAATACCTATAACTTCTGCTCCTAGTTTAGAAATTGCTTCAGACAAGATTCCTCCACCACAACCAACATCTAGTACTTTTTTACCTTGTAAAGCTACTATTTCTGATATGAATTTAACCCTTAGCGGATTAATTTGATGAAGGGGTTTAAACTTTCCTTCTTCATCCCACCACTCACTGGCAGAAGCTTCAAATTTTTTTATTTCTTCTTTATCTAGATTTTCCATGTTTATAAAAGACTAAGGAACCTTTTTCCATATTGTGTTAAATTAATGTAAAGCCCAACATTAATTAACAGTTCTTAAAAGTGCAAATATTTTTTCCTAAGGAAAAGGATTCTGAGAACAGAGTTACTATTCTTCCCGAGACGGTGAAGAAGATAGTAGAGTTAGGAATGAATGTAGAAGTTGAATCTTCATTAGGTAAAAATCTCTATTTATCAGATAAATTATATATTTCATCCGGAGCTTCAGTTAGCAAAGATAGACAATCTTCTTTATCCTCTTCAGATATAACTTGTAGAATCAATAAACCCAACAAGGACGAAATTCAATATTTAAAAGAGAATTCAATCCATATTAGCTTTCTAGACCCTTTTAAAGAAATTGAACTAGTAAAGGAGTTTGCTAAGTCCAGTATAAGTGTTATTAGTATGGAATTAATTCCACGCATTACTAGAGCTCAAAAGATGGATGCATTAAGTTCTCAAGCCAATTTGGGAGGTTATGCGGCAGTTATTGAAGCTTCAAAACGTTTAAATAAGTCCTTTCCCATGATGATGACTGCTGCAGGGACAATTTCTCCGTGTAAGGTTTTTGTTATTGGGGTAGGGGTTGCAGGTTTGCAAGCTATTGCAACAGCCAAGAGATTAGGTGCCAGAGTAGAAGCTTTTGATACACGCCCTGTAGTCAAAGAGCAAGTGAAATCTTTAGGTGCAAGATTTATCCAGATAGATATTGGTGAAACAGAAGAAACATCTCAGGGTTATGCAAAGGAGTTGTCAGAAGACCAAATTAAAATGCAACAAGAGGGAATGAAAAAAATTTGTTCTCAATCGGATGTAGTGATTACTACAGCTCAAGTTTTTGGTAGACCAGCCCCTAGAATCGTAACTCAAAATATGCTTGATGCCATGAATCCAGGGAGTGTCGTGATTGACATGGCTGTAAGCACTGGAGGAAATGTTGAAGGTTCTATTCCAGATGAAGATGTTACTCATAATGGTGTAACTATAGTAGGGCTTTCAAATTTGCCAGGTGAAGTTGCCTTAGATGCATCTCTAGTTTATGGAAATAACTTATTTAATCTTCTAGAAGAATATTGGGATTCAGAAACAAAAGAATTTAAATTTGATATCTCTGAAGAAATTTTATCAGGTTGTATAGTTACTCACGGTGGAGAAGTCATTAATTCTATTGTCAAAAAAAGCACTTAATATATGGAAACTCAATTAACCCTACTTTTCTTTGTGCTTGTTTTAAGTGTTTTTCTTGGTTTTGAACTAATTTCAAAAGTTCCCTCCACTCTACATACGCCTTTAATGTCGGGAGCTAATGCAATCTCTGGCATAACTTTGGTGGGAGCATTATTAGCCTCTGGTTCTGGCTTCGCTTCAGAATCTTTATCTGTTCTATTAGGAACAGCCGCGGTAACTTTTGCTACTATCAATGTAGTGGGTGGTTATCTGGTTACTAATCGAATGTTGTCTATGTTTAAGAAGAAGGAAACCAAATGAGTTTCTTGGATCAGTTTAATAGCCAAATACTTGTAAATTTTTCTTATATCCTAGCTTCTATGTTATTTATATTTGGCTTAAAAATGTTGGGTTCCCCTGAAACGGCCAGAAAGGGTAATCTTGTTTCTTCTTCTGGTATGTTCTTGGCGGTGGTAGTTACATTATTAGATCAAAGCATCATTGATTTTACTTGGATTATAGCTGGAGTTTGTATAGGTTCTCTGGTAGGTTTTTTTGCTGCTACAAAAGTAAAAATGACTGCCATGCCAGAGATGGTAGCTCTTTTTAATGGATTTGGAGGTATAGCCAGTCTTCTAGTTGGCTCATCGGAATACCTAAATGAAGTAAATCAGAGCGCTGCTCTTTTAATAGCTATTTACCTGACAGTCTTGATCGGAGGTATAACTTTCTCTGGAAGTCTAATTGCTTGGGGAAAACTTTCAGAGACTATTGGTGGCAAACCTTATCTTTACAAAGGTCAACAAATTATAAATTCTCTTCTTCTAGGAATTCTTATTTTTGCTGGTTTAGAAATGATTTATTTACAGGGAATCTTAACAGAAAATCAATTTCAAATATTGGGTCTAATTTGTTTACTTGCTTTTATTTTAGGTATATTGCTTGTTATACCTATAGGGGGAGCTGATATGCCTGTAGTTATAGCCCTTTTAAATAGTTTTTCAGGTTTAGCAGCTTGTGCAGCTGGATTCGTAATTTTAAATAATGTATTGATAGTCGCAGGAGCCTTAGTAGGAGCTAGTGGATTAATCCTAACAAATATTATGTGTAAGGCTATGAATAGGTCTTTATCTAACGTTCTATTCAGTGGCTTTGGCTCTGTTTCTGATTCTATTTCAGAGGGGAAAATTGACCAAGGTGAAATAAGGCCAGTTAGCTCCGCTGATGCTTATTTAATTCTAGAGGCTGCAACATCTGTTTTAATAGTACCAGGTTACGGAATGGCTGTTGCTCAGGCACAACATGCTGTTAGGGAATTGGGAGAACTTTTAGAAGCAAACGGAGCTGAAGTTAAATATGCTATTCATCCTGTAGCTGGCCGTATGCCTGGGCACATGAATGTTCTTTTAGCTGAGGCTAATGTTTCTTATGATGTATTGGTTGAACCAGAAGATGTTAATCCAATAATAGAGACAGTTGATGTTTGCATGGTAATTGGTGCAAACGATGTAGTTAATCCCGATGCAAAAGAAAATGAAGGAAGTCCAATTTACGGAATGCCTATTATCGAAGTTGACAGATCCAAGATAATATTTGTACTAAAAAGATCTATGGCGTCAGGTTTTTCAGGTATTGAAAATCCTTTATTCTTTAGATCAAATACGAGAATGCTTTTCGGGGATGCTAAAGAATCTGTTTCTTCGCTTGTATCAGAATTTAAGGATTAAGCAGTAAAATTTAGAATTTTTTAACCCCTTTTCCATGTTGGAATATGTTAATATACATACCCAAGTTGGAACTTCACTATTATTCTAAAAAATCAATATACATAAGGCTTTCAGCTGCCTTGGTTTTTATTAAAAATAAAATTATCTTTTAATTATGGACGAAGACATAGCAAAAGAAATAATACCAGTAAATATAGAGGATGAACTTAAAAAATCCTACCTAGACTATGCTATGAGTGTAATAGTGGGCAGAGCTCTTCCGGATGCAAGAGATGGCTTAAAACCTGTTCACAGACGCACCCTTTATGCAATGCATGATGAGAATAATGAGTGGAATAGACCTCATAAAAAATCTGCAAGGATAGTAGGAAATGTCATTGGAAAATATCACCCACATGGAGATCAAGCTGTTTATGACACTTTGGTAAGAATGGCTCAGCATTGGTCTTTAAGATATCCCCTAGTTGATCCACAAGGCAATTTTGGTTCAATGGATGGAGATCCTCCTGCTGCACAAAGATATACGGAAGTTAGAATGTCCAAAATTGCAACAGATTTATTAATTGATTTAGAAAAGGAAACAGTAAATTTTGTTGAAAATTACGATGGAACTGAAACTATGCCCGAGGTTTTGCCAACAAGGATCCCAAATCTTTTAGTAAATGGATCTTCTGGTATAGCTGTAGGCATGGCAACAAATATGCCTCCCCACAATTTAAATGAAACTATATCTGCATGTCTTTGTTATATAGAAAATCCAGAAACTTCGTTAGAGGAATTAATAAGTTTAATGCCTGGACCCGATTTTCCAACTGGAGGAATAATAAATGGAAGGTCTGGAATTATAGAAGCTTATAGAACTGGAAAAGGGAAAGTACAAATTAGAGCAAAAACGGAGATAGAAGATGAAGGCAGTAGTGATGAAAAGATTGTCATCACTGAAATGCCTTATCTTGTTAACAAAGCTAGGTTAATAGAAAAGATAGCTGAGCTTTCAAGAGATAAAAAAATAGAAGGTATAAAAGAAATAAGGGATGAATCTGATAAGGATGGAGTGAGGGTAGTTATTGAACTTAAATCTGGTCAAATACCAGATGTCATAATTAATAATTTGTATTCACAGACCCAGATGCAAACGGTGTTTGGAATTAACAATGTTGCTTTGGTTGATGGAAAACCCATCTTATTAAATCTTAAACAAATGTTGGGAGTTTTTTTCAACCATAGAAAAGAAGTGGTTTCTAGGAGAACATTGTTTGATTTAAAAAAAGCTAAAGAAAGAGGCCACATTCTAGAAGGTCTGACAATCGCCCTTGTAAATATTGATCAAATGATCAATTTAATTAAGAAATCTAAAGATGGTTCTGAAGCAAAATCTAAACTTCTAAAGAATAAATGGAAATTAGGCAATGTAATAAAGATGTTAAAGAAGGCTGGAAGAGAAGCTTGTATACCCGATGATATTGGTGATGAAGTTGGTTTAGTCGGAAAATCTTATCAACTTTCAGATATACAGGCACAAGCTATTCTAGATATGCGCCTCCAGAGACTGACTGGCTTAGAACAAGATAAATTAATTAAAGAGTATGAAGAGATTATTGAATATATAACAAATTTAACTATGATTTTATCTGATCCTGAGAGGCTAAGGACTGTTGTAAAAGAAGAACTTATCGAAATTCAAGATAAATATAAAGATGAAAGAAGAACTGCAATACAACAATCTACTGGAGATCTAAGCACTGAAGATCTTATTACTCCTGAAGATAGAGTAGTTACTATTTCACACCAAGGCTATGCAAAAACTCAACCTTTGGAAGAGTATAGGGCACAAAGAAGAGGGGGCACAGGAAAAACAGCTGCTTCGGTAAAAGATGAAGACTTTGTTGAACAACTCCTAATTGCAAATACTCACACTACGCTTCTCTGCTTTTCAAATTTAGGTCAGGTATATTGGTTAAAAGTTTTTCAAATACCTGTTGCAGGTAGATCAGCAAAAGGCAGACCTTTAGTTAATTTAATTAGATTAAACGATGGTGAAAGGATAACTAGCATGGTTGCAGTAGAGGAATACTCAAAAGACCATTTTGTTTTTATGGCTACTAGGTATGGAACAGTAAAAAAGACTTCGCTTACTGAATTTTCTAATCAAAGGAAAGGCGGCAAGAAAGCTATAACTTTGATTGAGGGAGATGAGCTTGTAGGCACAACAATCACTGATGGGAATAAGTATGTAATGCTAGTATCAAATGCAGGCAAAGCTTCACATTTTTCTGAGTCTGAAGTTAGGTTTATGGGCAGAGGGGCTAAAGGGGTTAGGGGGATAAGATTAGTAAAAGATCAACATGTAATCTCTTTAATTATTCCCCAAGAGCAGGCTACTATTCTTACATTAAGTGAGAATGGTTATGGTAAGAGATCAAAATCTGAAGATTTTAGAAAGACCCGAAGGGGAGCAAAAGGAGTAATTGCTATGCAAACTTCAGACAGAAATGGAGAATTAATAGGTGCAGCTCAAGTAAAAGATGAAGATGAGGTCATGCTTATAACTGATAAAGGCATGTTAGTGAGAACTAGGATTTCTGAAATAAACGTTATAGGTAGAAATACCCAAGGCGTAAAGGTCATTAAATTAAAAGATGGAGAGAAACTTGTTAGTTTAGAGTCTATTAGTGAGGAATTTATAACCGACTAATAAGGTTACATTAAGTTAATGAATCGGAAATATAATTTTGGAGCGGGACCAGCAGCATTGCCTTTATCTGTTTTGGAGGAAATTAAGTCAGAAATTCTCAACTGGAGAGATTTGGGGCTTTCTGTTTTGGAGATTAGTCATAGAAGCGACGAATTTCAGCAGATAGCTAATGAGGCTGCACTAGACTTCAAAGACCTTTTAAATATTTCTGAAGAATACTGCGTATTGTTCTTACACGGAGGAGCCACCCTTCAGAATGCAATGATCCCTCTAAACTTTAGTTCAAGTGAAGCTACAGTAAGTTATGTAAATTCTGGATATTGGGCAAAGAGAGCCCTAAATGAAGCCCAGAAGTTTACAAAAGTAGAAATTGCTGCTTCTTCTGAAGAGTCAAATTATAGTTATTTTCCTAAACAAGAATCTTGGGAAATAAATAACACTTCTAGATATATCCACATTACTCCCAACGAAACTATAGGAGGAATATCCTTGAGAAAAGTTGATACAATTGAAATCCCTTTAATAGCTGATTACTCTTCTAGTATTCTTTCTGAACCTTTAGATATTGAAAAATTTGGAATGATCTATGGAGGCGCACAAAAAAATATTGGTCCTGCCGGAATGGGATTTTCTGTGATAAAGAAAGATCTTTTAAACAAAGCGCAAGAAATTACTCCAACCATGTTGAATTACAATACCTATTTTGAAACCTTCTCTATGTACAATACACCTCCAATTTTTTCTTGGTATGTAGCTGGGAAAGTTTTTAAGTGGCTGAAGAATTTAGGAGGTCTAAACAAGATTTCTGAAATAAATAATAGAAAGTCAAAAAAAATATATAATTTCATAGATAATTCAGATTTTTTCTTAAACAATATACAAGAAGACTCTAGATCAATTATGAATATACCCTTTCAATTGAGAGACGAATCTCTCAATAAAAAATTCCTAGTTGAGTCTGAAGACTGTAACCTAATAGCTTTGAAGGGTCATCGCTCAGTGGGAGGAATGAGAGCAAGTATTTACAATGCTATGCCAGAAGAGGGCGTGGATTCTCTAATGGATTTTATGGATTCTTTTGAAAGAAAAAATTCTTAATCATGCCCAAGAAATTAGATTCAGATTCTACAAATAATCAGGAAATTTCTTTGGACAGAGACTTAAATATTTCATTTTTAGGTCCTGAAGGAACTTACTCAGATGAGGCTGTTAATAAGAAATTTGGATGTCATGTCAACAAAAAACCTTCAGAGGCTATAGAAGGAGTATTTCAAAGAGTTGGCGATAACATAAGTAACTATGGAATAGTACCCATAGAGAATTCAAGTGAAGGTACAGTAAATATAACACTTGACTGCCTTTCTTTATCTTCTCTTAAGATTTGTGGTGAGCTGGAGTTAAAAATTAATCATAACTTACTAGGAATCAATAAAGATATTCCCAAAGAAGGTTTTGAGATACAAGCCCATGAACAAACCTTAGCCCAATGTAGAATTTGGCTAGATACACATTATCCCAATGTAAAAAGAATTCCTGTTAGTAGCAATGCACAAGCAGCTGCAAATGCTAAAAGGTCTAAAAAAATTTATGCCATAGCTGGAGTTTTAGCTGCAGAGCGATACGACTTAGATATCTTAAAAAGTAATATTCAAGACTATGAAGAAAATACTACAAGATTTATAACTATAGGCCATGATGAGGTTGAGCAAAGTGGAAAAGATAAAACATCAATAGTGATAACTACTAAGAATACTCCTGGAGCCTTATATAATGTTCTAAAGCCCATAAATAAAGAAGGATTGAATTTAACTCACTTAACTTATAGACCATCAAAGACTGATAAGTGGAACTATTCTTTTTTTTTAGATTTTGAAGGACATAAGAATGATAAGAATGTTAGGACATTGTTAGATAAGTTAGAAAAAATAGGAGAAAAACTAAAAGTTTTAGGTTCTTATCCTCGGGCAATTGAATAATAAAATGTCTTTGCATATAGATGATTTAATAAATTCTGGAATAAAAGAACTCACTCCTTATGAGCCAGGAAAACCGATAGAAGAAATTGAAAGAGAATTGGGTATAACCAATCCCATTAAGCTAGCAAGTAATGAAAATCCTCTTGGTCCAAGTCCAAAAGCTTTAGAAGCAATTAAAAGTTCCCTTTTTGACGTTCACAGGTATCCGGATGGAAATGGATTTAGGCTGAAAGAGTCTTTAAAAACTAAGTATGATTTAGACATCAATAAGATTACTTTGGGAAATGGTTCTAATGACATCATAGAGTTTATCGCCAGATGTTTCTTATCCCCTGGAGATAATGCAATTTTTTCAAAATATGCTTTTGCAGTTTATCCTATTGTTGTTCAAGCTTTAGGAGCTGAGGGAGTAGAGGTACCTGCTAAGCAATGGGGACATGACCTTGAAAGAATGTATGACAGCATCAATAAAAATACAAAGATTATTTTTATTGCTAATCCTAACAATCCCACCGGGACTTTTGTTCATAGAGAAGAAATTGTAAGATTTTTAGAAAAAATCCCTGAAAATATATTAGTCTTACTAGACCAAGCTTATTTTGAATATTCTTGCTTTGAATCTGAAGATATTGAATTAGATTTAGTTGATAGATACCCAAATCTGGTAATTTCTAGAACCTTTTCAAAAGCTTATGGTTTAGCTGGATTAAGAATAGGGTTCTCTGTATCTTCAAGAAAGATAGCTGATTATTTTAATAGAATCAGGCAACCTTTTAATATCAATTCTTTAGCACTTGTTGCTGCAGAAGCAGCCTTATTTGATGAAGAACACCTAAAAAGATCTCTTGAGATTAACAAGAAAGGAAAAGAAGATCTCTATAAATTTTTCAATAACCTCAGCTATGAATTTATCAATTCCTATACTAATTTTATTTGTTTTGATTATAAATCTGATGCCACAGTTATGTTTGAGAAACTTTTAAAAATGGGAGTGATAACTAGATCAATGAAAATATATAAGATGCCCAATTATCTTCGCTTAACTATTGGTCTTGAAGAGGAAAATATGTTTTTCAAAGATTGTTTTTCTTCTGTAATTCTTCAGAAATGAAAGAGGAAAGGTTCGGTAGTATTCTAGTTGTGGGAATTGGTCTTATAGGAGGATCAATTCTTAAAAGTCTTATGGGCATAAATATTCAAAGTCCTGTTTATGGGTATGACATTCATGAAAAAGTTACTGAAGAGGCATTTAATAAAGGACTAATCAAGAACCCCACTAATGATATTGAAATATTAGAAGACAACCCTCTTATTCTCTTTGCAGTCCCTCCTCTTGCTTTAAATGAGGCCTTTTCAACGATACAACCTAAAATTCTTAATAAGAATGTCATGTATTCTGATACTTTGAGCTCTAAGACAGAAGCTATAAGTCTTTTAGAAAAAAATAGAGATTTAAAAAAGAAATTTGTTATGTCCCATCCTATAGCGGGATCTGAAAAAAGCGGTCTTTCAAATTCCCTTACAAATTTATTTAAGGATAGATTGGTTGTACTTTCTTCTTCTAACTTTTTTCCTGACGACAGGGAGATATTGAGAATTAAAAATTTCTGGGAAGGACTGGGCTCTAGGGTTATTTTTATTGATCCCGAAGAACACGATAAAATATTTGCCAATACAAGTCATCTTCCCCATGTCCTCGCTTATGCCTTAATGAATTTCTTATTTAAAAATCTAAAAGAAAATACTTTTTTATTTTCTGGAGGAAGTCTAGAAGAGTATACAAGGATTTCCTCGAGCGATCCTGTTATGTGGAGGGATATCATGATTTCTAATAAAAAAGAAATATTGAAAGCAATTCAAGGTTTTAAAGAAAGCATAGATGAAATTCATAATTTGATAGAGTTAGAAGACACAAAATCTTTAATGGATCTTTTATCTTCTATACAAGAAACTAGAAACTCTTTATTAAAAGAAAATAGTTAATTATGGATTTTTCTATAAGTCCTGGAAATCCTTTAAGAGGAGAAATATCTTTGCCTGGAGATAAATCAATTTCTCACAGGGCTTTAATGTGTGCTTCATTGGCTAATGGCACTTCAAATATAAAAGGTTTTTTAAATGGAGAAGATTGTTTAACCACCTTGGATATTTTTTCTAAAATGGGTGTTAAGATAAAACGCAATGAAGAGGAATTAGAAATTGATGGGGTGGGTTTATTTGGATTGTCTAGTCCAAATAAGGAATTAGATTTCAGAAATTCAGGGACTGCAATAAGATTGGTTGCTGGTATTATGGTAGGACAAAAATTCCCCTCAAGATTAGTAGGTGATAGTTCACTTTCTTTAAGACCAATGGAAAGAATAGTTCAACCTCTTCTTGAAATGGGAGCAAATATGAGTTGCAAAAAAGATGGAACTCCTCCTATTGTTGTACATCCTGTAAATAATAAGTTGTCTTCATTTGCTTACGAATTACCTATCCCAAGCGCTCAGGTTAAATCTTGCCTTATGTTTGCATCTCTTTATTCAGAAGGACCTGTTGTAATCAAAGAAAAGATACAAACAAGAGATCATACAGAAAAGATGTTTGAAAGTTTTAAAGTACCTATATCTATTTCTAAAACCCCATACTTAAAAGAAATAACAATAAGAAGCAATTACGAGTTGAAAGCTAGAGATATAGAAATAGGTGGTGATTTTTCTTCGGCCTCTTTTTTTATTGTGGCCACACTAATTAATAATGATTCACATTTAATAATTAGAAATGTTGGAGTAAATGAAACTAGGACAGGTCTTTTGACTGTACTAAAGGAAATGGGTGCAGACATTAAACTTTCTAACTTTAGCAATACAGAGGAACCAACTGCAGATATAGAAGTAAAGAGCTCTAAACTTCATGCCATAGAAGTAGATCCAGACTTAATACCGAACTTGATAGACGAATTACCAATATTTTTTATTGCTGCGGCTTCAGCAGAAGGAATTACTTCCATAAAAGGAGCCGAAGAATTAAGATTAAAAGAGAGCGATAGACTTTTTGCTATGTCAAAATCTTTGGAGGCTTTGGAAGTGAAATATGAGTTATTCCAGGATGGAATTAACATTCATGGAAAAGGCTCAAAGGCACTCTTTAACAATTCAGACATTAATTCTTTTGGAGATCATAGAATAGCTATGGCTTCAGCTATAGCATGTACCAAGTCCAAGGGAATATCTAGAATTATGAACTGCGACAATGTTAATACCTCTTTTCCCAATTTTGTAGATACATGTTGCAAAGTTGGCCTGAAGGTGTTGGTTAGATAAAAGGTAATGAGTAAGATACCAATAATAACAATCGATGGTCCAAGTGGGGTAGGTAAGGGTACCATTTCCCAAATGCTTTCTTTAGAACTTAATTGGAACATACTAGATAGTGGCGCTCTTTACAGAACTCTCACCTATCTTATGAAACTCAAAACCTTTCAATTAAAAGAATTTAAAAAAAATCGTGAAAAAATACTTAAGGAATTTAAAGTTTCTTTTGAAGCAACTACAGCAGGAGAGCCAGTTAATATATTCTTAAATCACGAGAATATAACAGAAAGAATTAGAACTGAAGAAATTGCAAGGGAAACCTCAGAATTAGCTTCATCTAAAGAAATAAGAGATTTTATTAGACCAATCCAAAGAGAATTTAAGCGCCTTCCAGGACTTATAGCTGATGGAAGAGATATGGGAACAGTTATATTTCCTGAGGCAGACTTAAAATTCTTTTTGACAGCAAATGCTGAAGAAAGGGCAAAAAGAAGACAACTACAGTTGAAAAGGGATCATCTCGAGGTTAACATGCGCGTCCTTTTGAAGGAATTAGAAGAAAGGGATAAGAAAGATAAAGAAAGAGAACACTCACCATTAATTCCAGCAGATGATAGCATATTGATTGATACAAGTTACTTAGATCAACATCAGGTGTTAGAAGAAGTTAAAAAAGAGTTTCTTAATGTTTTAAAAATAATATAAATATGTCGTTAAGTTTCGAAGAGCTATTAGAAGAAAATCTCAAGACTGTTGAAATGAATCCAGGGAGCTTGATAACCGGGATAGTTATGGAAATTTTAGAGAATCATGTTGTAGTACATGTAGGTCTTAAATCAGAAGCAACAGTTCCTATTAATGAATTTTTTAACGAATCAGGTAAATTAGAGTTGGCGGTCTACGATGAAGTGCAACTCGTGTTAGAGGCTGTAGAGGACGGTCATGGCAATACTAGAGTATCAAGAGAGAAAGCCATTAAAAAAGAGGTTTGGAAAAGAATAGAAGAATGCTTAGCTTCGGAAGTAACTTTGAAAGGCTTAATTACTGGGAAGGTAAAAGGTGGAATGACAGTAGACATACAAGGTATTAAGGCTTTTCTGCCTGGTTCTTTAGCTGAAAGTGTCCCTACAAAAGATCTAGATCATCTAGAAGGAAAATATGAAGAATTTAAGGTTATAAAGTTAGACAAGGACAAAAACAATGTTGTTCTTTCGAGAAAGGCTGTTTTAGAAGAAGTAAATTCAGAAGAAAGAGAGAAACTTCTTGCAGGAATTTATGAAGGAATGAAAACCAAAGGTGTAGTGAAGAACCTTACAGACTATGGAGCTTTTGTAGATTTAGGGGGACTTGATGGCTTACTTCATATAACAGATATTTCTTGGAGCAGAATTAATCATCCCTCAGAGGCTATTAATATTGGTGATGAGATAGAAGTTCAAGTCATCAAGTATGATGAAGAGGAAAAGAGAGTCTCTTTAGGTATTAAGCAACTAGTCGAAGACCCCTGGGAAGGGATAGAAAATAAATTTCCTATCAATAGTTCAGTTATGGGTAAAGTTACAAATCTTACAGACTATGGTTTTTTTGTAGAGATTGACAATGGCGTAGAAGGCTTGGTGCATGTCTCTGAAATTGATTGGACAAATAAGAATATTCATCCAGCTAAGGTAGTAGAATTTGGAGATTCTCTTGAAGTGATGATTCTAGAAGTGGATGAACAGAAAAGAAGAATTTCTCTTGGTCTTAAACAGTTATCAGAAAATCCTTGGCAAGTTTTTGGTCTTAATCACAGCCCAGGAGATAAAATTAAAGGGGTTATAAAATCTATTACAGACTTTGGAGTTTTCATAGAACTTGAAGGAGGAATAGATGGGCTTGTTCATTCATCTGATATTTCTTGGGAAGAAAATGAAGAGCAGCTTAGAGCTTTGAACAAAAATGAGGAGATAGAAGCTGTAATTTTATCTATTGATATTGCAAGAGAGCGTATTTCTTTAGGCATGAAACAGTTAAAGAGCGATCTATTTAATGACTATGTAACAAAAAACAAAAAAGGTTCAAAGGTTAATGGTAAGGTAGAAGAATTTGATGAGAAGAAGATTATTTTATCTCTTTCTGAGAATATTAATGGTACTTTAGCTCTAAAGGATTTTGCAAACTCTAAAGTAGATGCTAATCTGGAAAAGGGTTTGGAATTAGAAGTAATTATTGCAAATATAAATACAAAAGACAGGGAAATAACTTTATCTCTTCGTGCCTTGGAGAAACAAGAAGAAAGAAGTGCTTTAGAAGAGAACGTTTTAAGAAATAAGGAAATAGAAGAAGAATCAAAATCAAACCTAGGTGATATGATTAAGGCTGAGATAGAGGATAAGGACAGCACTAAAGGTAATGAATAGATCTGATTTAATTAAAAAGATCAACATTAAGAATTCTCATTTAACAAAACAAGATGTTAAAGAGGGTATTGACAAAATTTTAGAATGCTTAAGTGAATCATTGGCTAGAGGCAAAAGAGTAGAAGTAAGAAATTTTGGTACTTTTTCTGTAAGATCAAGAAAAGCACGTGTTGGCAGAAATCCTAAAACTGGTAAGGCAGTAAATGTGAGAAGAAAATTTCATCCCTATTTCAGATCTTCAAAAGGCTTAAAAGCAAATCTAAACAGCTAAAGATGTTTCATTCCTCTTTTAGTTCTTGTTTTTATCGGCAACTAGATTTTGTTTTATGCTCTTCATTTAATAGTTATGCGCATTATTAATCTTATTTTAGTCTTAATATTATTATTGATAATTTTCTCATCTTACTTACTTACTTCCCTTAATAAAACCCTTGTAAGTCTTGATCTTCTTTTCCTTATTTTAGACATTAAATTAGGCGCTGCTTTGCTATTTTCCATTTTATTGGGCGGCGTAATTGCTCTAGTTCTTGAATTGCTTTATTTATCTGGGAGAAGAAAACACTAAAAACTTATGAAAAGTCAAATTATAGTAGCTTTAGATATGAATTTTTCAGACGCCTTTGTCACAGCTAATAAGTTAGACCCTAGTAATTGTAAACTTAAGATTGGAAGTCAGCTTTTTTCTTCTGAAGGCCCTAAAGTTATAGAAGAATTTACTAAACTGGGATTTGAGATATTTCTTGATTTAAAATTTCATGATATTCCCCATACTGTAAATAGATCCATCAAGGAACTTAAAGACTTTAAAATTTGGATGATAAATGTCCATGCTTCTGGCGGGGCTGAAATGTTATCTTCTGCAGTAGAAGCTATATCAGAATTTCAATCTAGACCTATCCTTTTGGGAGTTACAGTTCTTACAAGTTTAAATGATCTTTTATTAAAAGAAATTGGAATTAAGTTTGATGTAATTTCTCAAGTCTTAAATTTAGCACAACTCTCTAAAACCAATGGTTTAGACGGAGTTGTGTGTTCACCGAATGAATTAACCCTCTTAAGGAGAAAGCTAGGGGATGATTTTGTTTTAGTTACACCAGGAGTTCGTTCTAATAAAGGAGCTAAATTAGATGATCAGAAGAGAACAGCTACCTCAAAAGAGGCTTCAGAGAGAGGAGCTGATTTTTTAGTAATTGGCAGGGAAATAACAAAAAATAAAAATCCAACGGATGCTTTGGATGCTATATTGAAAGAAATGGAATATATTCATTAATATGAGAGAATTGGATTAAATATTTTTTTACAGGAGCAATAAATGGATACTCAATCTGGATGGAAAGTTGTTAAAGAAGATGAGCGTTATGTTGTTACAGATAATGATTCTTTAAAGAAACTTATTACAAGTATTACTATTCTTAACTCCAAACACAGCACTACTGGGCATAGTCATTCAAACCAAGAAGAAGTTTATATTTTTAGATCAGGTGAGGGAGAGATGGAAATAAATGAGAGAAGATTTAAAGTTAATGAAGGAGACATAGTATTTATCCAGGATGGAGATTTTCATAGAGTTCATAATACTTCTCAAGAACCCCTTGAATTTATATGTATTTTTGATGGAGTAAGGTCTCATTAGTTAAACGATTTCCTATTTGAAATTTTACTTATAATTTTTTTATACTTTACTAAGCATGTTTCAAACTAGAATTAGACTTCATGAACAAAAAGTTTGTACTAGGAGATAATCTATTTGAAAAGCTAAAAGATTTGCCAATAAAACCCGGTGTCTATAGGTTTTTAGATACAAATAAGACAATCTTATACATAGGAAAGGCAAAAAATCTAAGAGCTAGAATTAAGAGTTATTTTCAAGCAAATAATAAAAAGACAAAAAAGCTTAACATGCTTTTAAAAGAGTCTTATTCGTTAGACTTAACTTTAACTAATTCTGAATTAGAGGCATTATTGCTTGAACAACATTTAATAAAACAGTTAAAACCCAAATTTAACGTTCAGTTTAAGGACGACAAGGGATACCCTTGGATCAAGCTGGATACTAGAAATGAGTTCCCTTCTGTAAGGTCTCATTTAGGAACTAAAAACAAAATTGATGCATATTTTGGTCCATTTCCTAGCTCATATGCCATAAAACAAACCTTAGTTTTAATACAAAAAATTTTTAAAATAAGGAATTGTTCAGAAAATTTCTTTAAAAATAGATCTAGACCTTGTCTCCAGTTTGAAATAGGAAGATGTTCTGCCCCTTGTGTGGGGGCTATTAAAAAAAGCGATTATTTAAAAGAGGTAAGGCTAGCAGAAAAGCTTTTAAGAGGGCAAGGGAATAATCTAGAAAGGGAACTTTATGACTTGATGGATGAAAACTCTGTAAAAAAGAATTATGAAAGGGCAGCAGATTATAGAGATAAATTATCGGCTCTAAGAGAGATCCAAAGAAACCAGAGTATATCGGGATTTAATGAAGATAGAGATGCTATTACTTTATATTCCAATGAAAAGGGAACTTTTGTTGGGGTTACCCAAGTAAGAGGTGGGTGGATATTGAATCATAAGAATTTTACCTTAAATGAAACTGGAATTACCCAGGAAGTATTAGAATCATTTTTATTTCAATATTATTTTCTAAGAAAAGAAATTCCCCCCAAACTTATAATAGGAAAAAAAATACAAGGTAAAGTATTAATTGAGGGTGCTTTATCTAAGAATTTAAAAAAGAGAGTCAAAATTTTAACTAAATTAGGTAAGAAGGATAGAGGTCTGCTTTCTATTTCTAAATCTAATACACAGTTTGCAATAAAAAGAAGTTTTAAAGAAGATAAAGATCCATTTTCTGAATTTGCTGACCTAAAGAGAACTTTTAAATTAAGCAGAGATATCAAATTAATAGATTCTTTTGATATTAGCCATCAAGGAGGTAAAAATGCTGTTGGAGGCTGTGTAGTCTATGATCAGAAAGGAAAAAATAAAAGTAAGTATAGGTTGTATAATATTCATAAAAAAAACGCTGGAAATGATATTGCTTCAATGATGGAAGTAGTTTTAAGGAGATATTCTAATAAGAATAATACTAGACCAGATTTAATATTAATAGACGGGGGTTTTACACATCTTAAAGCTGTAGAAAAAACTTTATTTAATTTGGGGTATAAAGATTTTGAGATACTTTCTATTTCTAAGGGTGTAAGAAGGAAAGCAGAAATGGATCTTTTTCACAATAGAAATGGTAAGACTATAATTATAAATAGACATTTACCAAGCCATCTCTTTTTACAAAGATTAAGGGATGAAAGTCATAGGCTAGTAATTTCTAATCAAAGAAAGAAACAAGTAAAGTCATCTTCAAAATCTTCTTTAGATAACATCTATGGTATCGGGAAGAAAAAGAAAAGATCCCTATTAAGATATTTTGGAAGCGTTTCTCAAATCTCTAAAGCTAGCTATGAAGATTTAGTTTCTGTTAAGGGTATTGGCAAATCTTATGCAGAACTTATTTATAAGAATTTTCATTAACTTTATTTACTCAAAACCATGACTACCGCATCATATATATCACTAACTAGAATATTCCTAATCATACCAATAATTTATTTTAGTTCCTTACAAATTACTGTGTTTAATATTTTTGCCTTAGTTCTCTTTATTATAGCTAGTTTATCCGATTATTTAGATGGTTATGTGGCTAGAAAAATGAATTCAGTAACTTATTTGGGTTCTCTACTTGATTTACTTGCCGACAAACTTTTAGTTTGCTTGGTATTAATTTGGCTTTCTTTTCTTAATAGCTCTTTTCCATTTATATTTGCTGTAATTTTAATTGTTTCTAGAGAAATAATAATTTCTTCCATACGCCAATTTATTTCAGAGAACTACGACTCAAAGCTATTGAAAGTTTCTTTATTGGGAAAGGTCAAGACAGTTTTGCAAATGTTCACTATTTCAGTAATTCTTATTTCACCAGAGTGCCCTGTATTTCTTTCTCCTTTCTCTATAATTTTGTTATGGATATCAGCATTTGTTTCTTTTTATTCATTGATTAAATATGTACAAAATTGGTCAAGACTTATAGACTCAAACTAGATCTAGCCCAGGTTAAGATTGCTAATATGGAGGCTGAGTGTATCATTGCGCCCAAAAAGACTTATAAATAACCATAAGTTTGCCCGTTCTAAGTTTTGAGGATTATTAATGTCAGAAAACCAAAATTTTAAAAATAAAGAATTAGACTTACCTGAAGAAATAAACTTTAAATATCTATTCAATATAACCTGGAAAAATAGACTACCTGTGATTTTAATTTCTTTTTTTACCTTCATTGCTGTATTTTTCTATGCTTTAAGTCTTCCAACCAACTTTATGGCAACTGGAAGTTATAGCTCTGATACTGGAAACAAAGGAACAACTATACAAAATCCTTTATCAGGCCTAGGGCTTGGGGGTTTCGCAATAGGAGGTGATGATAATAAAATTAAATTGGCTTTACGTACCCTTCGTTCTAAGAAGTTCCTAAAAGATTTTATAATTAAGAGAGACCTTGCTTCTAAACTAGCTTTAGAAATGACAAAAGAAGAAATCTCATCCTTAAGTCCTCAAGATCAAGAGCAGTTTCTGTTGAGTCTTGCGATAGGGTTAAATGATTCAATTGTAAAGAGCGTGAGCCGACTCAACGATTTCTTTACAGTATCAGTTATCCATTCATCCCCTATTATCTCTAAACAATTGTTAGATTGGCTTATTGAAGATATTAACAAGGCTATGATGGAGAAGGACGTTGAAGAAGCTAAGAAATCTATTGAATATCTCAAGTTACAAGCAAGCAAGACTTCTGTCGGCGAATTGAGAAAGTTGTTCTATTCTATGATAGAAAGTCATACAACAACTATCATGTTATCAGAAGTCAAAAAAGAATATATTATAAAAACTATAGATCCGCCTGTCTTGCCATTAAGTCCTTATGGTATTGATAAGATCAAAATACTAATATGGGGCGCAATAGGCTCATTATTATTAAGTATTATTTTTGTAAATTTTCTTTATTTCCTTGGATATGAATTAAGATTTAAGAATCTGTATAGAAAAATAAAAGCGAAAATAGATTGATACTAAGTTCTTCTTATACACCTTAAAATTTTCCTATGAATGTCTTGCTCAAGATATCACCAATCACTTTAATTTGGTTAGGTTTCTATTTTAGGCTACTTGCCTCACTCTGGTCAGTTGATTTTGGTTTGCATTTAGTTTTTACTGGAGATGTTGCTCGTTTTCATAATATGGCTGTTACTCTCAATGATAATGGAGATATTTTATTGGGAAGGTCGATTTTGGGTTACGGTTACCCTTACTTTTTAAGTTTTCTTTATAAGATTTCAATGGAGTCTATATTTATTGGTGCAATTGTTTCCTCATTAGCTTGGCTATTATCTGGATTTGTTTTAATAAGGACTTTGAATTTTTTCTTTCTTACAAGAGCTAATTTTTTTATTGTCATTGCCTTATTTACCTTTTTGCCATCTTCTGTTTTGAATACAGGTGTTCCAATGAGAGAATCTTACCTTCTATTATTTACAAATCTAACAATCTATTCATTATTGAAGATTTATCTTCATAAAGATGTAAGGTATTGGCTATTAATGTCTTTATGTATTTGCATATTAGCTATTTTTCACCCTGCATACTTGCCCTTCGGCATGGCTGTATTAGTTCTTGCTACTTTTTCCTATGCCTTGAGAAACAAAAGAATTGTAAATTTAAGGAATGTTTTTATTTTTTCTCCTTTCTTCTTAATTTTTCTTTTCTTCATTTTCAATACTTCTTTCAGTTTATTTTCTCAGTACGCTTATGATTTAGATATTGATGGCATAAGTGGTGCTGTTTCTACTTTTCGTTCAGGATCTGTTCTTACATCCCCAGGTTCTAGGGCACAATACCAGTCTTCTGTTCAAGAAATAGATGGAGTGTTGGGTTTGATAACTTTCTTACCTGTATCGCTTTTTCAGTATTTGTTTGAGCCTATGCCTTGGAAAATATCTAGTTTAGTAGATATTATTCTTTTAATTGAGAATCTAATAAGAGGTATTTTAATTTTTTTTGCTTTAAAGGCACTTTTTAGTAAATCAACCCCCATGAGGAGAGTATTATTTATTTTAATAATTTTATACTTCTTTATGGAGTTGATATGGTCTCTTGGTACTACAAATTGGGGTACTGCATCTAGGCATCATGTCCCAATTTTTGGTGTATTATTAATAATTGGTATTGCCTTTACGAACCAACCAAACAGAAAATATGCTTTGTAGCAAAAAGTAAAAAGATGATTATTTTTAAGAACGAATACAATAAAAACACATGAAGACACTAATTACTGGAGGGGCTGGTTTTATTGGTTCAAACCTTATCAAATATTTAATAGAGAGAACAAATTACAAGGTTATTAATATTGATAATTTAACTTATGCAGGTAACCCCAATTCTTTGGATCCAGTTAAAAAAAATAAGAGATATACTTTTGAACAGATAGATATAACGAACAAAGAATTATTATCAGAAGTGTTCCATACAGAACAACCCGATTCTCTTCTTCATCTAGCAGCAGAGTCTCATGTCGATAGATCCATACAGAATCCAGAACATTTTGTTAAGACCAATATTTATGGTACTTACAATTTACTAGAGGTTACGAGGGAATACTTAAAGTCCTTCCCAATAAAGTGTAAGGATTTTAAGTTCATACATATTTCTACAGATGAAGTTTATGGAGATCTTGAAATAGAGGAAAAACCTTTTACAGAGGAAAGTCCTTATTTCCCTAGTTCCCCTTACTCTGCCAGTAAAGCTAGCTCAGACCATTTGGTTAGAGCCTGGCACAGAACTTATAACCTTCCCACAATAATTACTAACTGTTCAAATAATTATGGACCCTTTCAATTTCCAGAAAAATTGATCCCCTTAACAATAGACAAAGCATTGGAAGGCAGGAAAATACCTGTTTATGGAGATGGCAAGCAAATAAGAGATTGGCTTTATGTTAAAGATCATATAAGAGCTTTGATGGAAGTCTTAAAAAGAGGGATTGTAGGAGAAACCTACAATATAGGCGGAAATTGCCAAATATCAAATATTGAAGTAATTAAAATGATCCTAGATCTTATTGAAGAATTTTTACTAAAAAATGAAAAAAAAGGTAATCTCTATAAACTCATTGAATTCGTAGAAGATAGACCTGGACATGACTTAAGGTATGCCATTGATATATCTAAGATAAAAAGAGAATTACAATGGGAACCTAAGGAGACTATCAATACTGGGCTTCGTAAAACTGTAGAATGGTATTTATCTAATAAGGATTGGACGCAAATTATTAAAAACAAATTTAAAAATAAGAAATAGAAACATAAAGAGGGTTTAAACATGAAAGGTATTATTCTTTCGGGAGGATTGGGAACTAGGTTACACCCCATAACTATCGGGGTTTCTAAACAACTCCTTCCAATCTATGATAAACCTATGATTTATTACCCCTTGTCAGTCTTGATGTTAGCTTCTATAAGAGAAATTTTAATTATTTCAACACCTAATGACATTGATTCCTATAAAAGACTTTTGGGTAATGGAAGTCAGTTTGGAGTGTCAATAGATTATGAGGAGCAACCTAGCCCTGATGGCCTGGCTCAAGCTTTCTTGTTAGGCAAAGATTTTATAGGTAGTGAAAATGTATGTTTAATTCTTGGAGATAATATATTTTATGGTCAGTATTTTACAGAAATGCTGAATAAAGCTTCAAAAAAATCAAATGGCGCTACAGTATTCGGTTATTACACCAATGAACCTCATAGATTTGGAGTAATTGAATTTGATAATGAAGGTAAAGCAAAAGGTATAGAGGAAAAACCTCAAAAGCCTAAGTCAAATTTTGCTATAACAGGTTTGTATTTTTATGATAATAAGGTTATAGACATAGCTAAATCCCTCAAACCATCCTCTAGAGGAGAGTTAGAAATAACTGATATAAATAATGAATACTTAAAGATGGAAAAGTTAGATGTAGAGATTTTAGGAAGGGGCTTTGCTTGGTTGGACACAGGAACTTATGAAACTTTATTAGAAGCTAGTCAATTTGTACAAACACTTGAAAATAGACAAGGACTAAAAATAGCTTGTTTAGAAGAAATTGCCTACAAAAATAAATGGATAGACAAGGATAGGCTTATCTCCCAAGCCAACATCATGTCCAATACTTCTTATGGAAATTATCTTAGGTTAGTAGCTAAAAGTTAGGTCTATGAACATTTCAACAACAAATTTGAATGGAGTTTTAATTGTTGAGCCGGAAATTCATGAAGATAATAGAGGCTTCCTTTCAGAGACTTTCGTACTTGATAAATATGAAGAAAAATTTGGAGTAGATGTGAAATTTGTTCAAGATAATTTATCTAGAACTTTCAAAAATAATCTAAGAGGCATGCATTTCCAAAAAAACTTCCCACAAGGAAAATTAATTTATTCAGTTCATGGTTCTGTATACGATGTTGTTGTAGACATTAGAAAAGAGTCAAGTTCATTTGGGAAATGGATAGATGTAACATTATCTGCTGAAAATAGAAAGCAGGTTTGGATGCCTCCAGGACTAGCTCATGGCTTCTTAGTAACAACTGAATATGCAGACCTAATCTATAAATTTACCGATTATTATCACCAAGAAGATCAAGAGTGTCTTTTATGGAATGACCCTGAAGTAGGAATTGACTGGCCTGTAAAAAACCCAATTCTTTCAGAAAGAGACAAAGAGGGATTATTACTAAAAGACCTCTAGATATCCTTCTAGCAATATCAATTTATAGAGCTTTTAGAGTACTGAGAACCTAACAGAGTATGAGTAGAAAATTAGAAAAGAAAAAATGTAGGTTGTGTTATTCAGATACAACTAAAATAGTGGATATAGGGCTATCCCCTCCAGCCAATAACTTTCATGATCTTCAAGGGCAGACTTGTTCAACTTTTCCTTTGATAGTGGATTTTTGTAGTAACTGCAAATGCATACAGCTTAGGGACTGTTTAGATAAGGAATTTCTCTACAAACATTATACTTATATAACTCCAGATGTAGAGCCTTTGACACAACATTATAAAAAAATCATTGCCCATCTTACGTCTTCTTTCTATATAAATAATCAAGCTAAATGCCTAGAGATAGGAAGCAACAATGGCTTATTCTTAAAAACTATTAAACCTCAAGTTTCAAGTATTCTTGGAGTAGATCCGGCAATAAATGTAGTAGAAATAGCAAATGATCTAGGAATAGAAACAATATGCAGCTTTTTCAATCAATCTGTTGCCAAAGAAATTAAAGTAGATAAAGGGAAGGTAGATTTGGTTGTAGCAAGACACATGTTTGCTCATAATTCAGATCCTAAAATTATTTTGAAAGGAGTTAAAGATATATTAAGCAGTGAAGGAATTTTTCTTATAGAAAATGCATATGCTATCCCAACTTTTGACAAAGGAGAGTTTGATCAAATCTATCACGAGCATATGTTTTACTATTCAGTGCAAAGCATGAGATTTTTGTTGGAAAAATTTTCTTTTGAATTAATAGACTTATTTGATTCCAATTTACATGGAGGTTCACTTGTCTTTATAGCTGCTAAGAAGAACAGGAAGAAGATTTCTAATAGAGTGAAAGAGTATCTTAGCTATGAAGAGAGTCTTTTAGATCGAGGAGAAATATTCAAAAATTTTAAGAAAAAAATAAACAAATTGAAAGATAAGGTTAATGTTGAAATAAATAGAGATATGGAAAACGGTAAGTCAGTAGGTGCTTATGGAGCTACCGCCAAAGCTTTTACCATGTTTACTTATTTAGGCTTAAATAAAGATAAAATTAAATATTGTGTTGATACAACTCCTACAAAAATTAATAAATATTTTCCTTTCTTTGAGATACCTGTAGTATCAGAAGACCATTTTATTTCCAATCCAGTGGATACACTTTTAGTGACAGCTTGGAATTACAAGGACCATATTTTAAAAAAATCAGAAAAGCTATTTCCAAAGGGAACAAAACTAATTTTTCCATTACCAAAATTTAAAGTACATATTGTGTAAGGATCTTTTTTATGTGTGGTATAGCAGGCTTATTTGGACAGAAGAATAAAAGTTCTTTTGAAAAATCAGTAGAAACTATGATTCTCTCACTTTCTCATAGAGGTCCAGATGATAGTGGTGTTTGGAAAGATAACGAAAGCCAGGTTGTTTTTGGACATAGAAGGTTATCTATTTTAGATCTTACAAAGGCGGGTCATCAGCCTATGGTTTCATCTTGCGGGAGATATGTAGTTACCTTTAATGGAGAAGTCTATAACCACTTAGATTTAAGAAAGGAATTACAGAGCTTAGGAAGGAGTATTAGATGGATTGGTACTTCTGATACAGAGACAATACTAGAAGGATTTTCTTATTGGGGTATTAGAAAGACAATAGAAAAGATGGTTGGCATGTTTGCCGTTGCTATTTGGGACAAAAAAGAAGAGAGGCTTTTTTTAAGTAGAGACAGGATTGGAGAAAAACCTCTATATTTTGGTTGGAGTGGTGGTAATTTTCTCTTCGCTTCAGAACTAAAGGCTATAAAAAGTTTAGCTACTTTTAATAATAATATAGACAGAGGTTCTGTCTGTCTCTTTCTAAGGCACACTTATATCCCTTCCCCACTCAGTATTTATCAAAATGTCTATAAACTTCAACCAGGTTTTATATTAGATCTAAATTTAAAAGCTACAACTTCTCCACCGGGAGATACTTTTAATTCTCCAGAAATTAATATGACTCAGTATTGGTCACTAAGGGATACTTATCAAACTGGCAAGAGTGATCTCATTAGTAATGAAAGTGAAGCTATAGAACAACTGGAACATAGTTTGAAAGAGTCAATTAAACTTCAATCTATAGCAGATGTACCTTTGGGTTGTTTCTTATCAGGCGGTATTGATTCATCTCTAATAGTTTCTTTAATGCAGTCCGAATCACAAAAACCAGTACATTCTTATACCATAGGTTTTAATGAATCAGGATATAATGAAGCAACATTTGCTAAGAAAGTAGCTAATCATATTGGAACAAACCATACTGAATTATATGTTTCAGCGAAAGATGCACTTGAAGTAGTTCCTCTCTTGCCACAGCTTTATGATGAACCTTTTGCTGACTCCTCACAAATTCCAACTTATCTTGTTTCAAAAATGGCTAGAGAACATGTAACTGTAGCTCTGTCTGGTGATGCAGGGGATGAGTTGTTTGGAGGATACAATAGACATTTGAGAGCACCAGCTTTGTGGAATATTATTTCACTTATCCCACGATTTTTAGTTCCTGGATTATCTGGAGTTATAAATATTCTTCCTTCCTCTTTTCTAAATACTATAGGTAATGTTCTTCCAAAAACTTACAAAACTTCATTCTTAGGACACAAACTTCATCGCTTTTCTGATAGATTGAATAAAATAAAATCCCAAGACGACTTGTACTATAGTTTAGTATCTGAATGGGATAATCCCGAGAAAGTAGTTTTAAATTCCAAAGAACCTAGAACTTTATTCAAAGATCCATCTTTACCTTTAAACTTAGATAATTTTCAAGAAAGAATGATGCTGCTTGATGCCCTAACTTACCTCCCTGACGATATCTTAGTGAAAGTGGATAGAGCTTCTATGGGGGTTAGCCTTGAAACCAGAGCACCTTTCTTAGATCATAGGGTAGTAGAGCTTGCTGCAAAAATACCTATAAATTACAAGATAAATCAGGGCAAGGGTAAACAAATTCTGAGGAAAATCCTTTATAAATATGTTCCTGAAGAATTAATTGAAAGACCAAAACAAGGATTTGGTATTCCTTTAGGAGAATGGTTAAGAGGTCCTCTCAGAGATTGGTCGGAAGAATTACTTTCAAAGTCTAAGTTAGATCAGCAGGGGTTTTTTAATTCTTCCTTTGTTAGGTCTAGGTGGGAAGAGCATTTGAAAAAAAGAAGAAATTGGGAGCATGGTCTTTGGAATATCTTAATGTTTCAATCATGGTTAGATTCTCATTAACCTTTTAAAAGAATGAAGAGAGTTCTTTATATAACTTACGATGGTATCTTAGAGCCCCTGGGTGAATCTCAAGTTTTAAATTACCTGGAAGGTCTTTCAGGAAGCCATCAAATACATCTTCTAAGTTTTGAAAAGAAAGAAGATATAAAAAATGCAGTTAAATTAAGTAATATCAAAAAAAAATGTTCTAATTCAGAGATTAAATGGTTTTATATAACCTATCGTAAAAGTATATTAGGTACTTTCTACAATATTTTAACTGGGGTTATATATTCTATTTTTGTAGAAATAAGACATAAAAAAGAAATAGTACACACCAGAAGCTATTTATCTTCGTTAATAGGACTAATCTTAAAAATTCTTTTTGGGACTAAGTTCTTATTTGATATGAGAGGTTTATGGGCAGATGAGAAGGTAGATTCTGGAGTTTGGCTAAGAAAATCTGCTTTATTTAAGGTTTCGAAGAAACTAGAGAAGTTTTTCTTAATTAAAGCAGATAAGGTTATTTCTTTGACTGAATCTGGAGTAAAAGAAATAAAGACTTTTAATTATTTGAAAAATAGAGAGATTGACTTCGAAGTTATAAGGACCTGTACAAATTTATCACTTTTTAACCCTTCAGCTAAGAAAGAGGAAATTAACACTCCCGTGAAAGATAAATTTTTTAAACTAGGCTATGTTGGTTCAGTGAGTTTGTGGTATATGTTTGAAGAGGTGTTAGATTTTTTTAAAGCTGTGAAAGAAATTAGACCTCTTTCTATTATGCATATTGTTAACAAAGGAGAACATCCTTTTATAAGGCAGACTTTGAGAAAATATTCTTTTACTAATGAAGATATAATTTTAGAAACTGCAGGTCATAGTCAGGTAGCAGATTCTATGAGAAAAATGGATGCAGGGATTTTCTTTATAAAGCCTTATTATTCTAAGATAGCCTCGGCTCCAACTAAGCTAGGTGAGTTTTTAGCAATGGGCATACCATGCATTACAAATAAAGGCATAGGTGATACTAGCAAAATTATTGAATATAAAAAATCTGGAATATTATTAGATGATCTTAAAAGAGATTCTTTGTTTAGAGGTGCTGAACAACTTCTTGTTTTAAAAGATGAGAAAAATATCTTAAATAGATGTAGGTTAACAGCAGAAAAATATTTCTCTTTGGAAGAAGGGATAAAAAAATATAATAAAGTTTACGAGAGTTTATAGCTTTGAAGCAAAAAAGAATTTTAGTTTTGTGCCCCTATCCTAAAGGGGTGGCTGCAGGACAAAGATTAAAATATGAACAATATTTTGATCATTGGGAAGAAAATGGTTTTCAGATAACTGTATCTTCATTTTCCGATAAGTATTTGTGGGATAATTTGTATTCTTCAGGTATTAATCTAGCCAAGATTTTAGGAACCATAAAAGGTTATTTAAGAAGATTTAGAGATCTTTCAAGACTACATAATTTTGACATTGTCTATGTATTTATGTGGGTAACCCCTTTTGGTCCAACTATTTTTGAAAGGATTACCAGGAAACTATCAAATAAGTTAATTTATGATTTTGATGACGCTGTTCACATCGGGTCGAGTTCTTCTAAACTTACTCTGTCCCAAAAGATTACCAGTTTATTAAGGGGGAAAAATAAAGTAAATTTCTTGATTAAACATTCTGATCAAGTAATAGTGAGTTCACCTTTTCACATAGATTATTGTAAAGGATTAAATTTATTGAAAGCCTGTGAATATATACCCTGTTCTTTGGATGGAAATAGATTTACCCCTTCTAAAATTAAATCAAAGGAAAAAGATGTTGTATTGGGTTGGACAGGAACTTTTAGTTCTAAATTTTACTTAGATTCGCTCAAGAATGTATTTCTTAAATTAAAAGAACTTTGCGATTATAAACTCTTGATAATTGGCAATTTCACTTACGACTTCCCTTCAATAAATATTGAAGTAGTACAGTGGTCTAAAGAATCTGAAGTTGAAGATCTGCAGAAGATAGATATCGGAATTTATCCATTAATTAAGGATGATTGGGGCTTAGGCAAAGGTGCTTTGAAAGCGATGCATTATATGTCAATTGGGATCCCGGTGGTTGCTACTGATTTTGGCACTACCTCTTTGGTGGTTAAAGATAATGTAAATGGCTATTTAGTTAATAGCGACGAAGAATGGATAAATGCATTGGGAATTTTAATTAAAGATAAGAATAAAAGACAAGAATTAGGTATTAAAGGCAGAGAAATATTTGAATCAAAATACTCAACTAATCATGTTAAGAAAAAATATTTATCTTTGTTAAAGAAAATCTAGCTAATTAGTAGGAAGATTTTAGAATAATAATCTTATGACCAAGAGAGAAGATTTTTCTGGCAACGCTTCTAAAGAGACCATAAAGGGTTTTGGTGAGGAGTGGACAAAATTTGACCAATCAAATTTACCTGAATTGGAGAGAGAAAATTTATTCAATAGTTACTTTTCTATTTTTCCTTGGCAGGAACTTCCAAAAGACTCAATTGGGTTTGATGTAGGTTGCGGAACTGGTAGATGGGCTTTATTAGTTGCTCCACGAGTTGGAAAATTGCACTGTATTGATCCAAGTTCTGCTATAGAAGTAGCCAAAAAAAACCTTTCTAAGCTAGATAATTGTTATTTCCATAGGAGCCCAGTAGATTCCATGGATATTGAGGATAAAACTATGGATTTTGGTTATTCACTAGGGGTGTTACATCATGTACCGGATACCCAGCAGGGTA
Organism: uncultured Gammaproteobacteria bacterium; assembly: GCA_964635015.1. Classification (GTDB taxonomy): domain Bacteria; phylum Pseudomonadota; class Gammaproteobacteria; order Magnimaribacterales; family Magnimaribacteraceae; genus CAJWPI01. Next base: position 66,322 of record CAZWMS010000002.1, read on the forward strand.
TAAATGATTGTGTTAAGAAATTAAAACCTGGAGCTCCTTTTCTAATTTACCTCTATTATGCTTTAGAAAATAGGCCTTTATGGTACAGAAGTGCTTGGAGGTTAAGCGATTTTCTTAGAAATCTTATTTCTAGACTCCCTTTTAGCTTAAGATATTTTGTGAGTCAATTTCTAGCTTTAGTTATTTACTGGCCCTTATCTAGATTCTCTTTATTTCTGGAGAAATTATCAATAGATGTAAGCGGTTTTCCGCTTTCAGCATATAGTTCTAAAAGCTTTTATACAATGAGAACTGATGCCTTAGATCGCTTTGGTACTAGGATAGAGAAAAGATTTTCAGCGGATCAAATCAAAGAGATGATGATTTTATCTGGGTTAACAAATATCTCCTTTAGACCCAGTGCTCCTTATTGGTGTGCTTTGGGATATAAAAAAGGCTAATTGATGAAAAGATTAAGCAATCTCTTTAAAGTAGCTTTTTCCAACATTTCTATTTTATTTCTAGGAGGAACTTTATCTGCAATTTCTATTCTTTTAACTCAAATTATTTTAGCTAGAACATTATCGCCATCAGGATATGGTATGTTTTCTGCTGCGCTTGCATCAGTTACCTTACTAGCCCCCTTGGCAGTTTTTGGTATTCAACATTCATGGCTTAAGCTATATGGTGCTGAAGGAGTAGGTGCCAAAAGATGGTTAGTACCAAGCAGAAATTTCTTGGCTGCTTCTTTCTTTATAACCCTAACTCTTCTCTTTAGTTGGTCATTTATAGGACCTCATTCAACAGAATTTAGAATTTTCTTAATAGCACTTTTACCCTTGGTTCTTAGCCATATATTTTTAGAGCTAGTGAATGCAAAATTTCAACTAGAGGAGAAATATCTTTCCTTAGCTGGTTGGCAAGCATTACCACACTTTTTGAGATTAATATTTGTATCTCTCTACATGCTAAGCATTTTTGGATTACCTAATATTCAGCATATTGTTTTATGTTATTCAGTTATTAGTCTAGTTATATCTTTATTTGGTTTGTTTTTTCTCACAGGTATGTTTAGAGGAAGTTTGTCTATTAAAAATACTAATCAATTACAGATAGAAGATAAATTAGAAAGAAACCTAACTACTTTGGATATAGCTAAACATGCTTGGCCTTATGGGTTAGCAGCTGTATTTTATTTAAGTTACATGCAAAGTGATTTAATTTTAATAAAGTATTTAATAGGCAATAAGGAGGCAGGTATTTATGGCGCTGCTTTCGCTATCCTCATCTCTTCTTATCAAATACCGGGAGTGATTTATCAAAAGTTTTTGTTACCAAAATTGCACAGATGGGCTAATGAAGATGAGCTGAAATTATTGAAGGTTTTTCAAGTAGGAAATGGAATCATGTTGTTTCTGGGGTTTATATTCTTTCTAATCTTAGTTACCCTCGTACCTATTGTTGTCCCAATATTTTTTGGTAATGAATATTTAGAAACAGTTCGAGTCTTACAAATTTTGGTTTTTTGCATTCCTCTTAGATTTTTATCTACAAGCATTGAATCTCCTTTATTTACTAAAAATCTAATGCCAATTAACACTTCAATATGGGGAGCTGCAGCGTTTTTAAATTTAATTCTTAATTTTCTTTTAATTCCAAAGTATTCAATTTATGGTGCAGCTGTTGCTACACTCATTAGTGAAATATTCTTACTCTTCTTAAATTTGTTTTTTGTTACAACAAAACTATATGGAACAAAAACTTTTTTAAACTGGGGGCAAGGGTTTAAGAGTTCATTTTGGGACAATACTTAGAAAATCGATGTCGTATAAGTTATTAATTTTATAGTAAACATCTAATTGAAGGGATAGTATTACGTAACAAGTGTTAAGATTACCCCACTAAGCTGTTTTTGAATACATTTTTCCTTTTTTAAATATCAGAAAAGCATATTTTATTTAAATAAGAATGACTCAATATCAAACATCTCAGAAAGTATTAATAAAAAACCCTAAGAAATGGTTATTAACAGGAGTAGCTGGCTTTATTGGTTCGAATTTATTAAATGCCTTATTAAAACTTAATCAAATTGTTATAGGGGTAGATAATTTTGAAACAGGACACAAAGAAAACTTAAATTATATTAAAGCAAGAATAGATGAAGGTTCTTGGAAAAATTTTACTTTTATTGAAGGAGATATTAGGAGTCCTAGTTTTTGTATGGGAGTTACAAAAGAAGCTGACATAGTCTTACACCAAGCTGCTTTAGGTTCTGTACCTAGGTCTTTAGAAAATCCTTTAAATACAAATGAAGTAAATATAACTGGTTTTATAAATATGCTGCAGGCTGCTAAAGAGAGGGACATAAAGCGTTTTGTTTATGCTGCTAGCAGTTCCACTTATGGAGACCACCCTGATTTACCTAAAGTTGAAGACAAGATTGGAAAACCTCTTTCTCCTTATGCAGTAACTAAATATGTTAATGAAATTTATGCGGATGTATTCTTTAGGGCTTATGGTTTAAATTCCATAGGATTAAGGTATTTTAATGTATTTGGACCTCAGCAAGACCCATTAGGTTCTTATGCAGCAGTGATACCAAAATGGATAGGCTCTATGATTGAGGGTAAAGATATTTTTATAAATGGAGACGGAGAAACAAGTCGAGATTTTTGTTTTGTAGATAATGCTATTCAAGCTAACATCTTGGCTGCTACTGTAACTGATAACCAAGCTTTGAATAATGTTTATAACGTGGCAGTGGGGGAACAGACCTCTCTAAATAGTTTGTTCGATGCTATTCAGCAAGAATTAATAGAATTAAAACCTGAATTTAAGCCTGCTAATGCACAACATAGAGATTTCAGACCTGGAGATGTTCGTCACTCACTTGCTAACATTGAAAAGGCTAAGTCGGCTTTAGGGTATATACCAACTCACGATTTTAAAGCGGGCATTAAAGAAACGGTAAAGTGGTACTTAGAAAACCTTAAGATATGAAAGATCTATCCGATATAAAGTTAGCAATAATTGGTTTAGGTTATGTGGGTCTACCTTTAGCAACTGAATTTGGAAAAAAAAGAATTACTATAGGATTTGATATCAAAAGTTCCAGGATAAACGAGTTAAAAGCAGGAATAGATTCTACTTTAGAAGTTTCAACTCAAGAATTAAAGCAAGCACAATATTTAAATTTTACTGATAGTCTCAAGGATATATCTCAGTGTAATTTCTTTATTGTAACTGTACCCACCCCGATAGACAGAGAAAACAATCCCGACCTTTCTCCACTTCTTAAGGCTAGTAAAAAAATAGGGAATATATTAAAAAAAGACGATATTGTAGTCTATGAATCAACTGTCTATCCAGGTGCAACAGAAGAAGATTGTGTCCCTGTACTAGAGAAAGAATCTGGCTTAAAGATGAATAAAGACTTTTTCGTTGGGTATAGCCCTGAAAGGATCAACCCAGGAGATAAAGAACATAGCATTACACAAATAGTTAAAATTACTTCAGGTTCAAATATGTTCACTGCAGAACTAGTAGACAAACTTTATCAAGAAATAATATTTGCTGGTACATATCCTGTCTCCAGCATAAGAATAGCAGAGGCAGCAAAAGTTATAGAAAATACTCAAAGAGATCTAAATATTGCTCTTGTAAATGAGCTATCGATAATCTTTAACAAGCTAGAAATTGAAACAGAAGAAGTTTTGAATGCAGCAGCAACAAAATGGAATTTTCTTCCTTTTAAACCCGGCTTAGTCGGAGGTCATTGTATAGGAGTTGATCCTTACTACCTTACTCATAAAGCTCAATCCCTAGGATACAAACCTGAGATTATCTTGTCTGGAAGAAAATTAAATAACTCTATGGGCTCATATGTAGCAGATCAACTTTTCAATAAAATGGCAAAAAACCTTTCTAAGTCTTTAAAGAAACCAAAAGTTCTCATTATGGGACTAGCTTTCAAAGAGAATTGTCCTGACTCAAGGAATAATAGAAGCATAGATATTATGAAACAGCTTCAAATAAAAGGTTGTGAAGTAGAAGTACATGATCCTTGGGTTTCTGAAGAAGAAGCGTTTGAAAATTATAAAATATCTTTAATTAAGATGCCTCCTATCAACACTTATGATGCAATAATACTAGCAGTTTCTCATAAACAATTTAAAAAATTAGGGGTAAATAAAATTCGTTCATTCGGGAAAAGTAAGCATATTTTATATGATCTGAAGCACATCTTTTCTCCCGAGGAAGCAGACATGCGTTTGTAATGAATTTAAGACTTCTTTATTTAGTTAATAGCTCTTCTTATTTTTTATCACACAGAAGAGAAATAGCTATTGCGGCAAGGAAAAGTGGTTTTGAGATACATGTTGCATCTCCAAGTGATTCAGAAGCTTCTAATCTTGAAGATTATGGCTTTATTCATCATTCCATCCCTATTTCAAGGACTAGCATGAATATTTATAGTGAATTAAGGTTAATTCTTAAGATTGTTAAGGTAATGAGAGAGGTTAAACCAGATATTTCACATTTGATTACTATAAAACCAGTAGTTTATGGAGGAATTATTTCCAAGTTTATTAAAATGAGTGGCGTAATATCTGCTATACCTGGATTAGGTTATACATTTATTAACCAAGATATAACCACGAAGATATTAAGAACAATAATATCTTTTCTTTACAGACTTTCGTTTTCTAGAGAATCATTAAGTGTTATTTTTCAAAATGAAGATGATAGAAGAAAATTAATTAAATTAACTAAAATAGATGCCAACAAAACAATACTTATCAAAGGCTCTGGAGTTGATCTTGATCGTTTTTCGATGAAGCCATTTCCACAAGGGAAGCCTGTGGTAACTATGATAAGCAGAATCCAGAGAGATAAAGGTGTTCTTGAATTTGTGGAAGCTGCAAAGATCTTAAAGGAAAAGGGAAATAAAGCTCAATTTCAGCTAGCAGGTGATCATGATACTAATTATCCATCCTCAATCTCAGAGAAAGAAATAAACCTATGGAAGGAAGAAGGAATAATTGATCTATTAGGTTATCGTAAAGATATAAATTTTCTCCTAGAAAATTCTCATTTAGTAATTTTACCTTCATACAGAGAAGGTCTTCCAAAAGTACTTCTGGAAGCTGCAGCTTCAGGTAGGCCTGTAATCACTTCTAATGTTCCAGGTTGTCGTGATGCTATAAAAGAGAACATAACTGGGATATTAGTTCCAGTAAAGGACCCAAAAGCATTAGCTAATAAAATTGAGTTTCTAATAGATAATAGGAATTTGCTTGAAAAAATGGGTAAAGCAGCCAGAAAGTTAGCTGAAAAAGAATTTTCTGTCGAGAAAGTTGTGAACAAACACCTAGATCTGTATAAAGCCTTTACAGGATTAGAAAAATGAAGGTTTTAATTACTGGAGCAAATGGTTTTATAGGAAGGTCTATTTTATCTACGAATATTAACGGAATATCTTATAGACAAGTTGTAAGAAATACTTCTGAAAACTTTCTTAATTTTCATGAAACTTTTTTTTTAAATTCAATCTCATCAGAAACTGACTGGAGTGAAATTTTAGAAAATATAGATGCAATCGTCCATTTAGCAGGAAGAGCACATGTTCTAAGAAAAGGTGGTAATGACCCTTCATCTGAATATAAAAAGGTTAATGTTGATGGAACAATAAATTTGGTTAAACAAGCTATTTTGGCTGGTGTTAAGAGATTTATCTTTATGAGTTCAATTAAGGTAAATGGTGAGACTACTTCTAAAGATCGTCCCTTTACCCCTGAAGATAAAGAAAATCCGATGGATCCTTATGCTGAATCTAAATATAAAGCAGAAAAAGAGCTGATTAGGTTAACTCAAAGAGAGATGATGGACTATGTTATCCTCAGACCTACTTTGGTTTATGGATCTGGTGTAAAGGCAAACTTTTTATCTCTGGTTAAGTGGATAGAGAAGAGCCTCCCACTTCCCTTTGGTGCAGTTAGAAATCTTAGAAGTTTCTTAGCTGTAGGAAATCTTGTTGATTTTATTCATCTGTGTTTGAAGCATAATTCAGCAGCTAATCAGATATTTTTGGTCAGCGATGGTGCTCCTATTTCTACTAGTGAATTAGTTGAGAAGATAAAACTTTCCACTGGAAGCAGTTCACTAAATATACCTGTAAATTCTAATCTTTTAAGAATAATATTTAGACTAATTGGAAGAAAAGAGATGTCATGGAGATTGCTTGATTCCATGGTTGTAGATATTTCAAAGAATAAAAACCTTCTAGGTTGGAAACCAGCTACTTTGATTGAAGAATCTCTTAAAATAACATCAGAAAATTTAGACAATAAATGAAGATAAATCTTTTAACTTACTGACTTATACTTATATGTTTGTAGCACATATGAATCTCTTAATATTATTGTTATTTACTTCTCTCGCAACTTTTGCTCTTGCTTACCTTTTAAAAACATTTCTTGTGTCTAAAGATTTACTAGTTTTCCCAAATGACAGAAGTTCACACAAGAAACCAACTCCTCAATCAGGAGGACTAGCAATAGTTCTAATTTCAATATCTTTATTTTTTGTTAATGATTTAAATATATCCTTTCTACTAACTTTAGCTGTGCCTGGGATTCTTGTTGCTATTACTGGGCTTGCAGATGATCTCACTAAACTTAGCACACCAGTAAGATTAATAACGCATTTCTTAGCTGCTATTTTAGGTCTTTACATGTTAGAAGGTTTGCCACCAATTTTATTTTTCGGTAATTTAATTGACCTGGGGATTATAGGAAATGTACTTGCTGTAATTTATATTGTTTGGATGGTTAATTTGTATAATTTTATGGATGGTATAGATGGTTTAGCTTCCTTAGAAGCAATATTTGTCTTTCTTTCTATGTCCGTACTTTTTTTTATGACTTTTTATGATTCTAATCTTTACATTGTATTAGCTTTCTTTGGTTTTTCTTCATTAGGATTTCTCTTTTTAAATTTTCCAAAGCCAAGCATTTTTTTAGGAGATGTAGGCAGTGGTTTCTTGGGGATTATATTAGCAATTATTTCCTTAGAAGTAGCCAAACACTCACCCCAAGCATTTTGGTCTTTTCTTATATTGTTAGGAGTTTTTTTAGTGGATGCAACATATACCCTTATAAGAAGGGTATTAAATGGTGAAAAATTCTATGAAGCACATTCTCTGCACGCATACCAGAAACTTGCTAGGTCTTTTAGTTCCCATAACAAAGTTTCTATAATAATTTTATTGTTAAATATGGTATGGTTGCTACCTATTGCTACCTTAGTGGCATTTGAAAACCTAGAAGGTATATTGGGTTTAGTTATTGCCTATCTGCCTTTAGTCCTCATTAGCTATTTTTCTGGTGCAGGAGTTCGTAATACTTCTTAAAAGTATGGGGTTTTTTAAATACAGCATGTCAATGAGAAAAAAAATAATTTCTGCTTTAATCTTATCGAATAGATACCAAAAGAGTTCTTTTAAGATCTTATGTGACTTGTTGATACTTATAAGTACTGTTTGGACTGCCTATGTCTTAGATTTTGGCTCAATTTATCCTTTTACTTTTTCTAATTACGGCATTTTCTTGTCTTCAGTTCTGATAGCAATACCAGTTTTTATTATATTTGACCTTTATAAGTCCATAATAAGGTTTATCGGTTTTAAAGAAATTTGGGTTATAGTTAAAGCAGTTACCATTTACTCTTTTCTTTGGGGGCTTGTTGTCTCTTATTTTTATCCAGAAGAATCTAACCTAACTGTATTTTTTATGCATTGGCTATTAGTCCTTGTATTAATTGTATCAAGTAGAATGATAGCTGTTTGGATTTTCTCTGATATTCCCTCTGCTTCTAACGTCATTATTTATGGAGCTGGTTCAGCGGGCCTACAGCTAGCTACAGCCTTAAGGGTCAGCAGAGAGATGAACCCCATTGGTTTTATTGATGGAGATAAGTCATTACAAGGAAGCTATTTGAGCGGATTAGAGGTTTATCAGCCTTCACAATTGGGTAAAGTCGTTAGAAGAAAAAGTGTTCAAGAAGTCCTTATAGCAATTCCTTCAGCAAGAAAAGCAATCTTGCAGGACATTTTTTCAAGTGTAGAAGAATTACCAGTGAAGGTAAGAATTATTCCTGGTGTAGCAGAGCTTGCACAAGGCAAGGTATCAATAGCAGATCTTAAAGTATTAGAAGTAACTGATTTATTAGGCAGAGAAATAGAAAAACCAGATGTTGATTTATTGATGAAGAATATTCATAAGAAAAATGTTTTAGTTACAGGAGCAGGAGGGTCGATAGGGTCAGAACTCTCTCGTCAAGTATTGAAGGAGAAGCCTAAGACTTTAGTCTTGTATGAGATTTCAGAATTTGCTCTTTATAAAATAGAAAAAGAATTGGAAAAAAGTTCTTCTGATACAGATATCAAACCTATTTTAGGAAATGTTATGGATAAATCTAGATTAAAAGAAGTATGCAGAACATTCAATATTAATACTATTTATCATGCAGCAGCATACAAGCACGTGCCAATGGTGGAGATGAATACCGTTCAAAGTATAGAAAATAATATATTTGGAACACTTTCATGTACTGAAGTTGCAATAAATGAGGGAGTGGAAACTTTTGTATTAGTTTCTACAGATAAAGCAGTTAGACCAACAAATGTTATGGGGGCAACAAAGAGGTTCTCAGAGATGATCCTCCAAGCATTAGCTGAAGATCAAAGGCTGAAAGAAAGCAAAAAAAAGACAAGGATTGTTATAGTGCGCTTTGGTAATGTTCTTGATTCTTCAGGTTCAGCCGTGCCTCTTTTTAGAGAACAAATAGAAAATGGGGGACCAATTACGGTAACCGACCCCAAGGTTATTAGATATTTTATGTCTATCCCCGAAGCGGCTGGCTTAGTAGTTCAAGCTGGTGCAATGGGAAAGGGGGGAGATGTTTTTGTCTTAGATATGGGTGAACCTATAAAAATAGTAGATTTAGCAAAGAGAATGATTAGATTAAGTGGCCTTGAGGTTAGAGACAAAGAAAATCCAGAAGGAGACATTGAGATAGTTTTTACGGGATTGAGAGAAGGCGAAAAATTATTTGAAGAATTACTAATTGGAAACAATATTTCTTCTACTAACCACAAAGGCATCATGAGAGCCGAAGAAGAATATTTGCCCCTATTAAGGATAGAAGATCTATTGGGAGATCTAAGAAAGGGTGTAGAATTGAGAGATCAAGATGCATTAATTAAGATTCTTACAGAGAATATTTCAGGTTTTGAGCTTAAATCTGGGATGAATGATCTTATCTATTTAAGTAAGCTTAAGGATAAATGAGCATTAGATTTACTAATTCAGGCTGGGTGGCAGAGTGGTTATGCAGAGGATTGCAAATCCTTGTACGCCGGTTCG
>CAZWMS010000003.1:0-69221 GCA_964635015.1 uncultured Gammaproteobacteria bacterium
ATATGAGTTCTTGTCCTGAAGTTGCGTTAGCAAGGGAGCAAAAGATTCACTATGCAGCGCTTGCTATGTCTACAGATTATGATTGTTGGAAGGAAAACGAAGAATCTGTTTCTTGGGAATTAATTGAAAAGACTATGAAAAAAAATATTACTAACTTATTAGCAATTTTTGTAAAGGCAATACCTAAATTGACTAACTGGAAAGATAGATGTTCTCTTTGAAAAGGAGATTGTAAAACCATAATGACAATAAAATCTAAAATAAGAACGGTGTTAGATTACCCTGTTAAGGGAATTAAATTTAGAGATATTTCTACATTAATAAGTGATCCTGAAGGATTTCAGCTTGTAGTAAAAAGTTTGCAAGAAAGATACGAGAGAAAAAATGAATTTGATATTATTGTAGGCATTGAAGCCAGAGGGTTCATAGTCGGCTCAGCATTAGCATACTCACTCAGAAAGGGATTTGTAATGGTAAGAAAGCCAGGAAAACTCCCAGGTAAAATAATATCTCAAGAATATCAGCTGGAGTATGGTTCAGATAAGATGGAAATACATGCTGATGCGTTTATTCCTGGAACAAAGGCACTGATTGTTGACGACCTTCTAGCAACTGGTGGCACAGTGATGTCAGCTATTGCTTTAGTAGAAAAACTGGGTGGTGTGGTTACTGAAACGGCATTTATTGTAGATTTACCAGATATTGGAGGAAGTAAGAAACTTAAAGAGAATGGTTATAATGTTTTTTCTTTAACAGAGTTTAAAGAGGAGTAATTAACAGGTGAGAACATGAAAAAAGTTGTTGTTGTTGGTGCAGGTGGGCATGCAAAAGTTATAGTAGACATAATTGAGAAAGAATCAAAATATGAAATGATTGGTTTCATTGAAAGCAGTCTTGAAGTGGGGACAAAAATTTTAGATTATGAGGTTTTAGGAAGAGAAGAGGATTTGAGCTATTTAGCAAAAAAAAAGTCAATCTTTGGTGGTGTGATAGCAATTGGAGATAATATAATTCGAGCAAAAGTCGAGAAAAAAATCAATAGAGTCTATTCTGATTTTAATTTTATTAACTGTATACACCCTCAGTCGATAATAGCAAAAGATGTTTGTTTCGGTGTAGGTAATGTAATTATGGCCGGTGTAATAATAAATCCATCTTCTACAATTGGTAATCATTGTATTTTGAATACTAACTCATCATTAGACCATGATAGTTCAATGTTAAATTTCACAAGCATTGCTCCAAATGTTGTTACAGGTGGCAATGTTAAGATTAATGAATACTCTGCCATAGGCATAGGTGCTACTATTTTTCAAGGCGTTTCAATAGGGTCCAACTGTTTAGTTGGAGGGGGTAGTTTAATCAGTAAAGACACACAATCTAATTCAATTTACTATGGAAACCCCGCAAAATATATAAGAGAACATAAATTTGGTGAAACATCCTCATAAGTAAGATTTCTTTAAACAAACCTTAATGCTGTGACAAAACTTTCAAACGATTAATAAATTAGTTTTGTTAAGTTTTGCTTTGTTTTCAAATTGCTCAAAAAAGTTTACTTAAATGGATGCGTATCAATCTTCTACAGACATACTTAAAATAAGACCTGTACAATCAATGATTTACAATGTAAAAGTTATAGATTTGGAATAATGGAGCAAAGAAATTTTAAACCCTTTGGGACTGTAAGCTCTCTAACATTAGGAGGCGGAGGCATAGGAAATGTTTGGGGAGAGACTACTAGAGAAGAAAGTGTTTTATCAGTTGAATTAGCAATAGATTCTGGGATCAATCACCTTGATGTTGCTCCAATGTATGGAAAAGGGGAGGCTGAAAGAGTTGTTGGTGAAGCTCTGAAAGGAAAAGATCTTTCATCAATAAATCTAACTACTAAATGTAGACTTGGAACAATTCCAGATTCAGCAGTTTACACAAAGCTGAATAATTCTCTTTGTAGAAGTTTAGAGACGATGGGAGTAGAAAAGGTTAATTTATTTCTTCTCCACTCGCAGCTTATAGAAGATGATTATCAGTTACCCATTCTAAACGAACTAAGGGCAACCAATGCTACTACTTTGTCGTGTTATTATGATGCAGTAATTCCAGCTTTTGAAATGTTAAAAAAAGAAGGAAAAATTGATCATTGGGGTATTGGTTTGGGGCAAGAAGATGCCCTTATAAAGGCGATAAATCATGAACATCCCCCAGAAGCCATGCAGTGTGCAGTAAATATCTTAAATTCAATTGGAGCCATTGGATACATTAGTAAAAAATCAGATCCCAATAGGGTTCTCTTAGAGTGTCAAAAGAGAGATATACCGATTTTAGCTATTAGAGCCGTTCAAGCAGGGGCACTCACTTCTAGCATGGATAGGGAGCCACATCCTTCAGGAATGGATAAAGCTGATTTCATTGATTTTGATAGAGCTTTTCCCTTTAGAGAGCTTGCTAAAGAATGGGACGAATCTCCCGCATCCTTAGCTCATAGATATGCTCTTAGTGTTTATAAAGTCAGTTCTGTAATTCTAGGAGCAAAAAATAGAGAAGAATTACAAGAATGCATTGATGCAGAAAAAAGGGGTAAGCTTAGTCTCCATGAAATGGATAAATTGCAAAATCTTTTCTTTGATTAATATTGATCGGGGATGAGATAACAAATTTATAAGGGATTAAAATAGAATAACTGTTGAGTGGGGAAAAATGACGGAACCAAATATTGCATCTGGCTCAAGTAAAAGTTAGAACTGATCTAGCCCCAGTTTAGAAGGCCTGTTTCAAGCTTAAGAAAAACCAAAAGAGTCCGTCCAGATTGAGTTCGGTTGTTTTGACTACATAGGTTTTAATATTAGTAAGTTTCATATTATCTAGAGTTTTAAATAATCTAGAATAGTTTACCTTTTTGATTGGCCTTTCTAGTAGAAGCCAATCTTCCACATTAATTTTTGGTTGATGAAATTAAAATAAATTGAAATCTTCCAAAAGAGAATCAGAGGTTTTCCTTTCAATTTCTGGAGTTCTAACATTATATTCGGGGTGGTCTATGCCTGCAAAGAGGGTTGAACCAGATTGTAAATCTTTAACCATAAGGTTACTTAATTCAAAGCGTAAAAAATGGACTGCAGAAGTTTTGTCATGAGTAGATCTTTCTAAATCTTCATCCGCGATGGCAAAGATTCGATCATTTTCTCCCACTTGAAGCCAAACCTTATCTTCTATGCCTACGAGAGACTCTAATTTTTCTTTCCTAACACTTTCTTTTTGAAATTCTATAAACATAGTAGCTTTAAGGTTGCTGCCATCTGGTATCAATGGGTTATAAGCATCTAGCTCTTCTTGAATTCCATTGGGTTCAAAGATTTTTTCTATTCTTAGCATTTCTTGAATTTGATACTTAATAGTTTTTAAGTTTTCAAAAAGTAAAGTTACATTTATTCCAATCTGTATCTTTCTATCTTTCTTTAACACCAAAACTTCTTTTCTAAGTCTATCTCTATTCAAGCTATATTCTTCTAAACTTAATAAATCACTTTTTGTTAATTTATTCATAAGTTATAAGCCTTTCTTAATAGTGAAATAGGGTGGACATTATCTAACTTAATTGTAGAGAAGTTTTTAATATGTTCTCCAGCTAAAGGACAATCACTTGTTAGATAATCAGCTTGTGTTGAATCTACCTTTTTAACTACGCGGTTAACAATTTTCTTAGAGTTATTATAAGTTTCTTTTTTTAAAGCATAAGTTCCATCGTGTCCTGAGCACCTCTCTATAGTTTCTACTTCTGTATCAGGAATCATTTCAAGAATATTTTTAGTCACGGGTCCTATATTCTGAACTCTTTGATGACAAGATATTTGATAAGCTATCTTTCCCAAAGATTTTTGGAAGTCTTTTTTAAGCAAATCTCCTTTTTCTCTCATAACAAGGTATTCAAAGGGGTCGTAAATTCTATTTTTTATTTCTTTAAGAGTTTCATTTTCTGAAAATAATAAAGGGAGTTCTTGCTTAAACATCAAGACACATGAGGGCACTAAAGATATTATGTCAAAGCCATTTTGAATCTGGTCCTGAAGCAAAGGTAAATTGTGCTCCATTAAACTCTCAACAGACTTCATGTCTCCTAAGTCTAGCTTTGGCATTCCACAACACCTTTCATTAGTCATCAATTTTACTTGTATATGATTGTGCTCGAGTACCATAAGTAAATCCTCTACTATATTAGGTTTGTTGTTTCTACAATAACAACCTACGAAGACCGCAACTTTACCTGTAGTTTTACCAGCTTCTTTTACTTCATGAGGTTGAGAAGGGGTATATTTAAGAACCTTATTTTCATATTTAGGTAGATTTGCTTCGGGATGTAGACCAGTTAATTTCGCAGTAGCTTTTCTTAAAAATATATTTTTAGAGAACTTCTTATAAGTTATATCTACAAGAGGAAGCTTTACTATTTTTCCTAAAGCATCGGTAGAGGTTAACATTCGGTCTCTTAATCTTTTCAAAATATTCTTTTTTTTAGTTTCATGAGCAATCACCTTTCCTCTAAGCATGAGATGAGGAAAGTCTATTGACCAAGGGTGGGGTGGAACGTATGGACATTTGGTCTGGAAGCAAAGATCACACATATAACACTCATCAGTCACTTTTTGAAAATCGTCTTTATTTACTCCATCTATTTCAAATGTTTTTGATTCATCAATTAAGTCAAACAAAGTCGGAAAAGATTCACAAAGGTTCAAGCATCTTCGACAACCATGACAGACATCAAAAACTCGTTCAGCTTCTTTAAAGAAGCTTTTTTCATCCAAAAATTCTTTATCTTTCCACTTAACTGGGTGGCGTTTAGGTGTTTCTAAACTGCCTTCTTTATGTATAAGTGAATCAGTCATTCTTTAAAAAAAGGGACACTATGAAAGTGCCCCTAAAATATTATGTGCCTTTACTTTTTAGCCTAGTTCGCCAAGTGCTTTAGTGAATCTGTTGGCATGAGAGCGTTCAGCCTTAGCTAAAGTTTCAAACCAATCAGCAATTTCATCAAAGCCTTCGTCTCTTGCAGTTTTTGCCATGCCTGGATACATGTCAGTATATTCATGGGTCTCTCCCGCGACAGCAGCTTCTAAATTCAGCTTTGTATCACCTATTGGTTTTCCAGTTGCAGGATCTCCAGTTTCTTCTAAGTATTCAAGGTGACCATGTGCATGACCAGTTTCCCCTTCAGCTGTAGATCTGAAAACCGTAGCTACGTCATTATGTCCTTCTACATCAGCTTTAGCAGCAAAATAAAGATACCTTCTATTCGCTTGAGATTCGCCTGCAAATGCATCTTTTAGATTCTGTTCAGTTTCTGATCCTTTTAATTCAGCCATTTTTTCTCCTTCTACAAGAAATTAAAAATAGATATCCAGCGGCTAATTCTACAGATATTTTGCTGACAATACTATGTAGCAAACCATAGAAAAAATTGATGTAATGTATACTGCTGCTTCAATCATGGTCAATATTCTATAGTAAATTTCTTCTATTATTCTTATTGAAATTGAGTATGAGATTGAGATTGATTATCAATCTTGATACCTTTTTTCTTCCAAAATGTGGGAGAATAGAGGTAAATTTTGGAGCTATTTATGACTAAAGCTTTATACCCAGGTACTTTTGACCCAATTACCCTAGGTCATATAGACATAGTTGAAAGGGCACTTCATTTATTCAACGAGGTAACTATTGCTATTGCAACCAGTGAATCTAAGACACCTATTTTTACTCTAGAAGAAAGAATAGATCACATACATGAGATTTTTGAAGGGAATAAAAAAATAAGGGCAATAGGTTTCACTGGTCTTGTGGTGGATTTAGCAAAAGAAGAGGGAACAAATATATTACTTAGAGGCTTAAGAGCAGTTTCTGATTTTGAATATGAATTCCAATTAGCAAACATGAATAGAGCAATGTCTCCAGATCTAGAAAGCGTTTTTTTAACACCAAAAGCTAAGTTCTCTTTCCTTTCTTCTACTTTAGTAAGAGAAATTGCTTCAATGGGAGGAGAATTATCTTCTTTTGTAGACCCAGTAATAGAAAAAGCGCTTAAATCTAAGTTTAAGATATAAATCTATTAAATTATCTTTGACATTTTGGACAGTAAAAGCTGCTCCTTTGAGTAATTTTTAAATCCTTTAATAGAGTTAAACACTTTTTACACCTCTTTCCGCTCCTGCCATAAACAAATAAATTTTGCTTGAAAAAACCCGGCTTGTTATCTCCTCCTACAAAGTCTTTTAGTGTTGTTCCTCCAGATTCAATTGCTTGCATAAGCACTTCTTTAATAGAAAAAGCTAGATCCTCATACTTCTTTAAAGAAATGGAACCGGCAGATTTTTGAGGTCTAATTCCAGCTCTAAAAAGAGATTCAGAAGAATAAATATTTCCTATGCCCGCCACAATCTTAGAATTCATGAGAAAATTTTTTATAGCTATTTTTTTTCCTCTTGAATTTTTAAAGAGATATGTACCCGAGAAAGAATTACCCAAAGGTTCAGGACCTAAGTTACTAAGAAGCGGATGAATCCTGTCTTTATCTACCCAATGGAATGAACCAAATCTTCTAGGATCAGTAAAGCGAAGAAAACTCTTGCCTTCAAAGTTGATGTCAATATGATCGTGTTTACCTGGTGTTTTTTTTTCAGAAAAAAATTTTAATGATCCAGACATCCCTAAATGGATTATTAAGTTCCCCAAGTAACTCTTTAATATTAAATATTTTGCTCTTCTATGAATTTTTGAAAAAGACTTCTCTTTTAATTTTTTTTGTAGTTCTTTACTAGGAACTGGCCACCTAAGAGAAGGCTGTCTAACAACAATTCTCTTTATTTTTCTATTAAGGATATGGGGTTCTAACCCTCGTAGAGTAGTTTCTACTTCGGGAAGTTCGGGCATATTTATTCCATCCAGTTACTAATGTTTATTAGGTCTTCTGGACTCAGTATTCCAGCTGAAGATTTTAATCTT
The DNA here is from genome assembly GCA_964635015.1 of uncultured Gammaproteobacteria bacterium. Classification (GTDB taxonomy): domain Bacteria; phylum Pseudomonadota; class Gammaproteobacteria; order Magnimaribacterales; family Magnimaribacteraceae; genus CAJWPI01. The sequence continues at coordinate 7,000 of CAZWMS010000003.1, forward strand.
AGTACTGAAATAATGTAATCATACCTAGCACTTGCGAAATCTCTTTGAGCTGCGTACAGACCCCTTTGAGCTTGCAATAGGTCTACCACATTCCTAGTTCCTGCTTCATAGCCCACCTCAGTTGCTTTCAATGCTGAATTAGCAGAAGTTAGCGCTTGCTTTCTTGCTTTCACATTTGCTACTTGTGTTTGAACATTAAAATGATTTGATCTCACATTTTTTATAGTTGACCTCTCTGTAAACAAAGCTTGCTCTTTGCTTCTGTCATAGAGAGCATAAGCCTGCCTTCTATTAGAACTTATAGCTCCGCCCGCAAACAAAGGCATACTAATTTGAATCGCGTATTGTCTGTTATCTGTTTCTAATCCTGAAAGAGGATTTTGAATAAAACCTCCAAATTTACCTGATTTGCTCGTACTTTTAGTTACCCTGCCTACAATATCTATATTGGGTAGGTGTGCTGAACCGCTTGCCCTTGCACTGTTTTTAGCAGCTTTTTGGGTTAATCTGGCTGCTTTTAATTGGTAATTATTTTCCAAAGCTAATTTAACCCATTGCTCTCTTTGCATTGGATTTGGTAGATCAATTGGGTAGTTTGAAGACAAAGGAGATAAAAGGGGAATATCTATACCTATAATTGAAGACAAACCTTCTCTTGCTGAATCTAGCTGTCCTTCTCTTGCTATTCTGGAAACAACCGTTAAGTCATAAGCTGCTTGTGTTTCATGGACCTCAGTTATAGGCGCCAACCCTACATCAAACCTTTTCTTTGCCAAATCCTTTTGTCTTCCTATAGCCTCTTCTTCAGCTTTAGCAGCACTTAGACCATCTATAGCATTAAGAATAGCAAAATAGCTAGAAGCTACTCTAATCATAGTTTCTTGTTGATTATATGCAAATTCTGCTTGAGCACTTTCCGATAGTGCTTTTCCTTGTCTAAATTTAAACCATCTATCTAACCTAAAAAGTGGTTGAGAAAGAGTACCAGAGTAATTGCTAGAGTTATATTCATCCATTAAAGATTCTTCAACTCTTGATTCATTCCAGCTAGTTGATCCTGAAACATTTATTGAAGGTAATAAACCAGCAATTCCCTGCTTTTTAGACTCTTTTCCAGCTCTATAAGAAGCTTCAGCTGATTTCACCAAAGGGTCATTAATTAAGGCTAATTGGTAAATATCTTTTAGATCTTCTGCTAAGAAGTGATTTGTGCATAACGCTAGAAAAAATAATAAGTACTTAATATTTCTTATAATAGATTTAAACATTTTGTATCTCCTAATGTAATAATTTAGGTGTATTAGTCAAGTATAACACCTAAATGAAAAGTTCTCTAATTTTTTAAGTTATTTCTAGCTCGCTTAAGTTTTATTCAAAGCTATAATATCTAAAAGAAGAAGGAAATGTATGGAAAGAAAAGTGGTTAAAGTAATTCACAAGATTCCTAAGAAGAGTGATAAAAAGACTTTAGAGCCCTTCCCGGCTTCAAGGAAAGTCTATGTTAAAGGTTCCAAGCCAGATATTAAAGTTCCAATGAGAGAAGTGGTACAAACCCCAACACAAACAAAAGAAGGTGAAGAAATAAATCCCCCTATTCTTATTTACGATACTTCAGGTCCTTATACTGATCCAAATTCAGAAATAGATTTATCGAAAGGGTTAGTTCCCTTAAGAACTAATTGGATAGAAAAAAGAAAAGATACGGAGATTCTAACTGAGAGGACTTCAACTTTTGCTAAACAACTAGATATTTCTAGAGAATTAAAATCCCTTACTTACCCTAATTTACCCCAACCAAGGAAGGCTAAACAAGGAAATAATGTTAGTCAAATGCACTATGCTAGGAAAGGGATTATTACCCCCGAAATGGAATACATAGCTTTAAGAGAGAATCAGGGCTTAGAACAAGCAAGACAAAGAGGTTTGCTAGATAATTTTCATAAAGGAGAATCTTTCGGAGCCATGTTACCCAGTGAATTTACTCCTGAGTTTGTTAGAGAAGAAGTTGCAAGGGGAAGGGCAATTATACCTTCTAATATTAATCACCCAGAGTCTGAACCCATGATTATAGGAAGGAATTTTAAGATTAAAGTTAATTCTAACATCGGCAATTCTGCTATAACTTCATCAATAGAAGAAGAAGTTCATAAGATGACTTGGTCAACAAGGTGGGGTGCAGATACCGTTATGGATTTGTCCACAGGAAAGCACATTCATCAAACAAGAGAATGGATAATTAGAAACTCACCTGTGCCAATAGGAACTGTACCCATATATCAAGCCCTAGAAAAAGTTGGAGGAGTAGCAGAAGATCTTACTTGGGAAATTTATAAGGACACTCTTATAGAGCAAGCTGAACAAGGGGTAGATTATTTTACAATTCATGCAGGAGTGCTTTTAAGATATATACCTACTACTGCTACCAGACTAACAGGAATAGTCTCTAGAGGTGGCTCAATTATGGCAAAGTGGTGTTTAGCACACCATAAGGAAAATTTTCTTTATGAATACTTCGAAGAAATATGTGAAATTATGAAGACATATGATGTATCTTTTTCCTTAGGAGATGGACTTAGACCGGGGTCAATAGCAGATGCAAATGACAAGGCTCAATTTTCTGAATTGGAAACTCTTGGGGAGCTAACCCAAAAAGCATGGGAACATGATGTACAAGTAATGGTTGAGGGACCAGGGCATGTTTCTATGCAGATGATAAAAGAGAACATGGATAAACAGCTGGAAAAATGTGATGAGGCACCTTTTTATACTCTTGGACCCCTGACTACTGATATAGCACCAGCATATGATCACATAACCTCTGCCATAGGTGCCGCTATGATAGGTTGGTATGGGTGTGCAATGCTTTGTTATGTTACCCCAAAAGAACATTTAGGTCTGCCCAATAAAGAGGATGTAAAACAAGGTTTAATTGCTTATAAAATTGCTGCTCATGCTGGTGATCTTGCTAAGGGTCATCCAGCTGCACAGATAAGAGATAACACTTTATCAAAGGCAAGATTTGAATTTAGATGGGAGGATCAATTTAATTTGGGTCTTGATCCAGAAACTGCAAAGTCATTTCACGATGAAACCTTGCCAAAAGATTCAGCCAAAGTTGCTCATTTTTGTTCGATGTGTGGACCCAAGTTCTGTTCTATGAAAATAAGTCAGGAAGTAAGAGATTTTGCAAAAAAAAATGATAAGATTACTTACACTACTCAACAAGAAGAGATTGAAAAGGGTCTTCAGGATAAAGCAAAAGAGTTTAAGGCAAAAGGCGCAATAATTTATCGGAAGATTTAATTAAATTAAGGAGGCAATATGACGATAAAAGTAGGGGATAAGATACCCCAAGTTACTCTTTCAACAATGACTGAAGAAGGACCAAAACCAGTAGATTTAGGGGAATTATGCGAAGGGAAAAAAGTGGTTTTATTTGCAGTACCAGGTGCATTCACGCCAACTTGTAGTGCACAACACTTACCCGGCTATATCACTAACTCTTCTGCGTTAAAAGAAAAAGGGGCAGATGTGATTGCTTGTGTATCTGTAAACGATGCCTTTGTAATGGCAGCTTGGGGAAAAGACAGGAATTCAGGAGATAATGTTTTGATGTTGGCTGATGGAAACGGTGAATTTACAGCTGCAGTTGGATTAGAAATGGATGGAAAGGCTTTTGGTCTAGGAACTAGATCACAAAGGTATGCAATGGTTATTGATTCTGGTGTAGTTACTACCTTGAATGTTGAACCAGGTCCCTCACTAGATGTAAGCTCTAGCGAAAGTATTTTAAATTCTCTTTAAATTAAAAAGTTCATGGATAAGCCAATTTTTAATATAGGGCAGATCTGTGAACTCGATAAATGGGAGACCTTTCAGAAAGGACAACCTCACAATATTTACAAGAAACTAAGAGAAGAAGCTCCAATTTATTGGCATGAAGAATCTCTTTCCTTTGAACCAGGGTTTTGGGCCCTGACTAAGCACTCTGATGTTGTAAAGGTCTCCAAAGATCCAAAAACATTCTCTTCAGCAGTTGGAGGTCACTTAATGACCATGGGAGATCCTGAGAAGACAGATCCTGCAGCAACGGCAGCAATAATAGGTAATATGATTGGAATGGATCCTCCAGAACACCAGGTATACAGGAGAATGATTTCACCCAGCTTTACCCCTAGAGTAATAGGAAATATGGAGAGGGGCATTAGAAAAAAAGTTCGTGAGTTATTAAGTAAAATTTCTATTAAAAAAGAATTTAATTTTGTAACAGAAGTCTCAGAACAATTACCCCTTTGGGTTTTATGTGAAATGATGGGAATAAAAGAACAAGAAAGAAAAAAAGTTCTCGACCTAGTCAATAGCCTGACAGATGCTTCTGTTAATCAAGATCCTGAAAAATCCTTTCAAGTTTGGGTCAATTACATGGAACTTTTTAAAATGGGAAGGGACATGATAGAAGATAGAAGAGCGAATCCAACAGATGACCTGATGAGTATGGTTGCTAATACAAAAGTGGAAGGAGATGCAATACCTCCTGAGCTTTTAGATGGCTTCTTTCTTCTAATGGTTATTGCAGGGAACGAAACAACTCGAAATACTATTTCCGGAGGCTTAATAGCTCTTTGTGATTTCCCAAATGAAAAAAAGAAGTTAATAGAAAACCCCTCTTTAATATCTAATGCTACAGACGAAATGCTAAGGTGGGTAAGTCCAGTTATTTATTTCAGGAGAACAGCTACAAAGGACACTAAAATTAGAGGACAAGAAATCAAGAAAGGGGATAAGGTGATTATGTGGTATGGAGCTGCTAATAGAGATGAAGAAGTTTTTAAAGATGCTCATAAATTTAAAGTAGACAGAGTTGAAGCAAAGAAACATCTAGCATTTGGAGCAGGAGAACATCTTTGTTTGGGAAATAGATTAGGTCATATGCAAATAAGAGTTCTCTTTGAAGAATTACTTTCTACATATCCAGATATAGAAGTAGTTTCTGAAGCTAGTAGAGTCCCCTCAAATTTCTTAGATGCTATTTCACATCTTCAAGTAAGAATTTAAAGAGGCTTACAATGTTAACAAAGGCAGATGATTATCCAATTCATCAATTATCGCTTCCCATTTCAGAGGTAGGATCTGACAGGAATTTCTATGACCGTTATTTTTTTAATGGCTATAACAAAGAAGGGGACATTTTTTTTGCTGTAGCTTTGTGCGTTTATCCAAACCTAAATATTATGGATGGATCCTTTGTTGTTGTAAGAAATGGTATTCAACATAATTGCAGGTATTCCAGAGTTATGGGCCTAGAAAGGATGGACACCAAAGTTGGCTCTTTAGAAGTAAAAGTTTTAGAGCCCCTACATAAATTACAAATCTTAGTTGATGATAAGGGAGCAAATATATCTGCAGATCTTACATTTGAAGGAAGATTTGAAGCCATTCAAGAACCAAAAATGATTTTAAATAATGGACCTAGGGTGGTTATGGATGCAACTAGATTAACCCAACAGGGGTTTTGGTCTGGGAATTTAAGATTATTAGATGAAGAAATAAAACTAGAAAACCAATTAGTTTATGGAACCAGAGATCGTTCTTGGGGAATAAGACCAGTAGGTAAACCAGATAGCCAACCTGTTGCTCCTTATGAAATTCCTCAATTTTATTGGCTTTGGTGTCCAGCAAATTTTGATAATTTTAGTACACATATGTACTTTGTAGATGATGCAAAAGGTAAATCAATAAATTCTCATTCAGTTATCCAAGGTACACAGTACTCCGAGACTTTGCTATTAGAAAATTTAACAAAGGAAGTTTCTTATGTTTCTGAATCAAGGAGAGTAGAGAGAGCTGAATTTACTACTCACAAAGGAGATGGGGAAAGTATCAAGGTAACAATAAAGCCCAAATTTAATATTTATATGTGTGGCTTGGGATATATGCATCCTGAATGGGGACACGGTCAATTTAAAGGAGAAAATGAAAGCTCATACGATACTTATGATTTGAAGGAAGATCCTCATGACCCCCCTTTTCTGCACATACAAGGAATTAGTGACATAACTTATACTGATAAAAAAGCTTCATTTTTTGGAACTGGGGTCTTGGAGCAGTTATTTATAGGACCACATAAGCCAAGTGGTTTTGAAGATCTTTTGGATCGCCCAAAGAAGTCATAATCATGTCAGCAATTGAACCAGAATCAGGTAAAGAGTTTGCTTCTTATCTTTCTAAACGATTAAAAAAAAACCTAATCTGCAAAGATATTCAAAGGATTTTTGGTGGAGCATCTAGAGAAACATACAAAGTAAAACTTTATGAAAAAGAGGTAGATAAATATTTAAATGTTATTTATCGCAAATCACAAGAAAGCTCATTAATAGAGACAGATCAAGAAACTGAGTATCTTGCTTACCAAGCTTTTCAAAATTCCCATGTTCCCGTTCCTAAATTAATAGTTTTGGAAAAATCCTCTAAGCCTCTTGGAGCCCCCTTTTTGGTGATGGAGGAATTATCAGGTCAATCTTATAATCCTTTTGATAAAGATGCCTATAAACCGTATCAAAAAGAAATAGGAGAACAATTTTGGTCTATATTGGGAAAGATATCTTCTACTAACATAAGCAAGAAAGGGCTAGATAAAAAATTTGATGTTCCTTCTCCAGAAAAATTGTGGAAAAAAGAATTAGATTATTGGGTTAGTGTTATAAGAAGTGATTCTATGGGGGTTGAACCAATTTTGGAAGCAGCGATTAGACAGTTGTATCGATCTCCACCCTCTAAACCTGAAAGAATAGGCTTAATTCATGGGGATTATAGAAATGGCAATTTCTTAATAGATAAAGACACAATTACAGGTATTTTAGATTGGGAAATGGCCCATTTAGGAGATCCTCTGGAGGACCTTGCATGGGCTCTGTCACCAATCTGGTGTTGGGAAGAAAATTTAAGACCTGCTTACCTTATTAGTAGAGATGAAGGTTTGGATATATGGAAAAGGAATAGCAAAATAGATATTAATGAAGATTCGTTGACTTGGTGGGAGTTATTTGCTTGTGTTAAAGGTATGGCTATTTGGATTTCAGCAGGAAATGAATTTCTTAAAGGAAAAAACACTGACCCTGTGAATTTGTTTTCAGCTTGGGTTCCTGGTGATATTCATACCGAGATTATCCTAAATCTTATGGAGTCAAGAGTAAACTAGGATGAAACCTTCAGTCAATATCAGCCTAAGCATACTTGCGCAGGAGTTAGTTCAAAGAGTTGTACCATTTTTAAATGATGATTATGAGAGATCAAGACTTAGTTCTTGGGCGGGTTTACTTATCTTGGCTTCCTTTGATATAGAGAGGTCCCCCAATTGTTTAGAAGAACAAAATCAACTTATGAGAGATTGGTTAACAAAATTTCTGAAGAAAGTTGAAGAAGATGGTCTTAAGAGAAAGATCAAAAGCAACTGTACATTAGATAAAATAAATACGAACCTTGAAAGCTTAGAGATTAAGAACCAGGCTTTACTATTAACGCTTGTTGAAACACAAGAATATTTTGAAGAAAAATCAGAAAAAGAAGCTTTAATTGAGTGCTGGAAACTGCTTAGAAGAATACATAATTACAGAAAGGTAAGTCATTTATTACCACTCTTAAAAGGTTAAAATTATATTATTAATAAATGTAACTAACTTTAAAGCAAAAAAAGATCTCACTATTTTTTAAGAGAAAAACTTAGGATCTGGGGTAGGTATTTTTATTAGCAGCTGAACATAAGGACTTGGAAAGAAATCATAGATACAAAAATAAAACCAATAGCCCTGTCTCCATTTCTCTTGGCTCTAGAATTCCTTTTGAAATCTCGTGGTCCAATTCTAGATTTACGCTTTTCTTGTAGAGATGTTTCTGTCATTTTTATATATTTATTTCTTTTTGTAGATAAAAGATTAAAAATTATTATATCATTGATATTTATATATATATATAAAATATATGAATATATATTAAAAAACCCCTTATATTTTTAGAATTACTAATGACCAAAAGTTGTATAATGATCTAAAACCTTCATGGTTAAAGAATACAACGCAGAATCCATTGAAGTCCTGTCAGGATTAGAGCCTGTTCGAAAGCGTCCAGGCATGTATACAGATACTTCCAGACCAAATCACCTTGTACTTGAAGTAGTAGACAATAGTGTTGATGAAGCAATTTCCGGGTATGCTACAGAAATACTAGTTGTACTGCATAAAGATAGTTCTGTCAGTGTTTCTGATGATGGGAGAGGAATGCCTGTAGATATTCATCCTGAAGAGGGCATTCCAGGTATAGAGCTAATTTTTAGTAGATTACATGCTGGGGCTAAATTTTCTAATGAAGATTATAAATTTTCTGGAGGATTGCATGGTGTAGGAGTTTCTGTAGTAAACGCCTTATCAAAGACCTTGAGTGCAGAGGTAAAGAGAGGGGGGAAAAAATATCATATTGCCTTCAAAGATAGTGAAAAGATTAAAGAGTTAGAGTCTATTGATTCTGTAGGTAAGAAAAATACTGGTACTAAGGTTACTTTTTTACCCGATCCAAATTATTTCGATACTCCAAAAATATCAACTTCCCATCTTATGGCAACTTTAAAAGCTAAGGCAGTCCTTTCTCCAGGATTAACCATCATTTTTAAAGATGAAAACTCTGGAGATTCAGAGACTTGGTGTTTTAAAGAAGGTTTGGCAGCTTATTTGATTGATTGTAATAAAGGGGGAGATCTTGTCCCAAATGAACCTTTTGAAGGAGAATACTTGTCAAATGAAGGAGGTTTAACTTGGGCTCTTCAGTGGGCTCAGGAGCTTGATGAACCAGTTTCTGAAAGTTATGTTAATTTAATCCCCACCCCTCAAGGAGGTACTCATGTAAATGGTCTTAAAGGAGGTCTAACTGAGGCTTTAAAAGAATTTTGCGATTTTAGGAATTTAATCCCAAGAGGAGTGAAATTGATCTCTGAAGATGTTTGGTTAAACTGTAGTTGGATACTTTCTGCCAAGGCTAAAAACCCTCAATTTACTGGGCAAACAAAGGAAAGGTTATCTTCAAAAGATTTTTCAAGTTTTGCTTCTGCTATTATTAAGGATGCCTTTAGTCTCTGGCTTAATAAGCATACAGGTGAAGGAGAAGAAATAGCTTTGCTTTCTATTGCAAATGCACAGGAAAGACAAAAAGCAAGTAAGAAGGTAAAAAGAAAAAAGATAACAGCAGGTCCTGCTCTCCCAGGAAAGCTAGCAGATTGCACGATTGATGATGTTGAGTCGGGCGAATTGTTCTTGGTTGAAGGTGAATCAGCTGGTGGTTCAGCAAAACAAGCTAGAAATAAAAGTTTTCAGGCTGTAATGCCTTTGAGAGGGAAAATTCTAAATACTTGGGAAGTTGATACAGGTGAAGTATTAGGGTCTCAAGAAGTGCATGACATTTCAGTTGCCATAGGTGTTGAACCAGGAAGTAAAGAACTTGGAAGTCTACGCTATGGGAAGATTTGTATCTTAGCCGATGCTGATCCTGATGGCTTACATATAGCAACTTTATTGTCAGCTCTTTTTCTTAAGCATTTTAGACTTTTAGTTGAAGATGGCAGGGTTTATGTAGCAATGCCACCTCTATATAGAATAGATCAAGGCAAAGAAGTCTATTATGTACAAGATGATAAAGAGCGAGACAAACTTATCGAGAAACTAAAAAAATCTAACAAGAGAGCAAAAATAGATATACAGAGATTTAAGGGGCTAGGAGAGATGAATGCCTCTCAATTAAGAGAGTCTACAATGCAACCCAATTCAAGAAGGTTGGTAAAACTAACGGTCAAGTCTGGAGATAAATCTTCTGTAGTTCTTGATATGTTGCTTTCCAAGAAAAAATCTCATGAAAGAAAAATATGGCTAGAAGATAAAGGAAATTTAGCTAATGTCTAAAGAAACTGAACAATTGCCATTAAAAAAGTTTACTGAACAAGCTTACTTGGATTACTCAATGTATGTAATCCTTGATAGAGCATTACCCAGCATAGGAGATGGCTTAAAACCCGTTCAAAGAAGAATCACCTATGCCATGTCAGAACTGGGATTGAGTGCGGCTGCAAAGTATAAGAAAAGTGTAAGAACTGTGGGTAATGTCATTGGCCAGTTTCATCCACATGGAGACTCAGCTGTTTATGAAGCTATGGTACTTTTATCTCAATCTTTTAGTACTCGTTATCCTCTTATTGATCCTCAAGGGAACTGGGGATCTATTGATGATCCTAAATCATTTGCTGCAATGAGGTACACTGAATGTAGGTTATCAAAATATTCACAAATTCTGTTACAAGAACTTGGTCAAGGAACGGTTGACTGGGTTAGTAATTTTGATGGTACCTTACTTGAACCTCAGATGTTGCCAGCTAAACTCCCCAACTTGCTTTTAAATGGATCTATGGGTATTGCAATAGGTATGGCAACTGATATACCTCCTCATAATCTAAAAGAGGTAGTTAAGGCTTGCATCAAATTATTAGACCAACCTAAATCTACTGTAGAAGAAATCTGCTCAATAATCTTGGGACCAGATTATCCAACAGGAGCGGAAATCACCACCCTAAGAGAAGAGATGTTAAATATTTATAAAACTGGAAAAGGGTCAATAAGAATGCGATCTACATATGATATACAGAAAGGTGAAATAGTTATTAATTCACTTCCATACCACACACCTAGCTCTAAAATCCTAGAGCAGATTGCAGCGCAAATGGAAGCAAAAAAGCTACCTATGTTGGTAGACATACGTGATGAAGGTGATGAAGAAAACCCCACTCGAATTGTACTGGTTCCTAAATCTAACAGGGTGGATAAAGAGGCTCTTATTAACCACCTTTTTGCAACAACAGACTTACAAAAGAACCTCAGAGTTAATATGAATGTTATTGGTCTAAACGGAAAGCCACAAGTAATGGACATTAGAACTCTACTAAAGGATTGGTTGAAGTTTAGATCTCAAACAGTTACTAGAAGGCTTGTACACAGGCTGGATTGGGTAATGGATAGATTGCATATATTGGATGGCCTGATGGTTGTTTATCTTAATTTGGATGCTGTTATAAAGATAATTAGAAGTGAAGAAGATCCAAGAAAATCATTACAAAAGAAATTTAAACTCAGTCTAATACAAGTAGATGCCATACTTGAAATACGCTTGAAACAGCTAGCTAAGCTTGAAGAAGAAAAGATTAAACTAGAGCAGGAAGAGCTAGAAACAGAGAGGAAAGATTTAGAGAAAATTTTGAAGTCAAAAACTCGCTTAAAAACCCTTATAAAAAGAGAGCTAAAGGCTGATTCAGAAATTCATGGAGACGAAAGAAAGAGTAGAATAATTGAAAGATCTGAAGCCACAGCATTTGATGAATCTGCATTAATCTCCTCTGACCCTGTTACTATTATTCTTTCAAAATTAGGTTGGATCAGAGCAGCTAAGGGATATGACGTCGATGTAGAAAATATGAATTACCGCGAGGGGGACGGATACCTAACTAGTTCAAAAGGGAGAAATAATCAAAATGCAGTCTTTTTTGATTCTAAAGGAAGAGCCTATACCCTACCTTGTCATTCTCTTCCTTCAGCTAGAAGTCAAGGAGAACCTCTGACAGGAAGGTTAAATGTTGAATCAGGGGAGACTTTTTTAGGAGTAGCTTCTGGAAGTAAAGAGGACAAAATTGTTTTGGCTACAGACGCTGGCTATGGATTTATAGCTAAATTAGGAGACTTAGAAACAAAAAATAAATCTGGCAAAGGAGTGTTAAAATTGCCAGATGGTGGCAAAGTTTTATTTCCTCAAAGAATCAAGACAAACAAAGACAGAATTGTTGCTATAAGCAATGAAGGTAGAATGCTAGTTTTCAGCATTTCAGAGCTTCCTGAGCTTTCTAAAGGAAGGGGGAACAAGATACTTGGTATACCAAAGGAAAGATATATATCGGGACATGAAAAATTAAACTCTATAGCAGTTATTAGTGAAGGAAATGACCTTAAATTAATAAACGGGAAAAGACACTTTACTGTTAAGGAAAAAGATATAAGTAATTTTGAAGGATCTAGAGGCAGGAGGGGAAGTTTATTACCAAAAGTTTTCAGGAAAATTGACTCTGTTGAAGTATTAGACTTGAAAGAAAACAGAGGAGCCTCTTTAGACGAGGAGTAAGAAAAGAATGATGGAGTATTTAATTTTATCTTCTTTACTAGTTCTCATTATTCTTTTTTCTACTCTAATTTTTCTTATATTAAGTCAAAGAAGAAAAAAAGAAGAGGGTTCAATCAAGGGTTTACTTGAGGATTATGAAAAAACTCAATTACAACAAGGGGAGTCTTTAAAGCGCCAAGAAGATTCCCTTACCAGACTTACTACTGAGATTCATTCTTTTCAAGAACCTCTAAGTAAGCTAAGGAGCTACCTTTCAGGAGGAACTAAGGCTGGTCAATTCGGAGAGTGGTCTTTAGAAGCGATAATTGGAGATATTTTTCCAGAAAATTTGTTTATTAAGAATGCAGAAATAGTTTCAGGTTCGGGAGAAAGAGTAGAATTTGCGATAAAACTCCCTGAGAAATTGTTGATGCCCATAGATGCTAAGTTTTCTTCAGGACTTTATGATAATTATTTAGAAGCTTCAAAAAGTGGAGATAAAGTAAGGGTCGACAAAATTAAAAATGAAATGAAAAGAAGTGCACTTAAAAATGCTAAAGATATAAGTGAAAAGTACATACAAACAGGAAAAACGACAGATTTAGCTGTGATGTTCATTCCCAGTGAAAGCATTCAACAATTAATAGACTCACTGGAAATTAGAGAACAACTATTTAGAGATTTTAGAGTTCTTATGCTTGGTCCTAATTCTTTAGCAGCTTATCTGATTAGTTTACACATGGGGTTTAGAAATATAGCTCTTAATGATAGAGCTAAAGAGATAATAATAGAGTTCGGCAAATTAAAAAAAGAGTTTGAAAATTTTAGCAATTCAACTGAAGAGCTAAGGAAAAAAGCTGAAGCGATGATTAAGGCAATAGACAAGCATGAGACTAGAGAAAGACGAATGTCCAGATCTATAGATCGAATAGACTCTTTAGAGTAATCAAACTCCCCCATTAAATGGTTAAGATAAAAGATATTGTGGTATTAATTAATCTTTAAATTTTCCCAGAGCTTTTTCTAACCTTTTTAAAGCCTCTTTTATTTCTTCATCTGTAATATTTAGTGCAGGAGCCATTCTTAGGGTGGAGTTACCTGCCGAAACTGCAATCAACCCTTCTTCATAACAAAGTTCTATCAAAGTCTTGACTTGTTCTGCCTTTCTTAAATCACACCCTATCCATAAACCAGAAGATCTTATATCTTTGAATGATCCATACTTTAGCGACATTTTTTTTAGTCCATTAACTAATTTTTTTTCTTTCTTGATTACTTCCCTTAATAGTTTTGGAGCTTTAACTATTTTTATTACTTTATTAGCAACTGCACAGACTAATGGGTTTCCCCCAAAAGTACTTCCATGACTCCCAGGTTCTAACACTCCAGAAAACTTATTACTTACTAATGTGGCACCTATGGGGAGTCCTCCAGCAAGACCCTTGGCACTAGTTAGGATATCTGGTTTTATTCCATATTTCATATAAGCATAAAGATTCCCTGTTCTACCAACACCACTTTGAACCTCATCAAATATGAGTATTACTTCTTTTTTATTACATATTTCTCTTAAACCTTGTAAAAAAGATTTGCTAGCAGGATGAATTCCTGATTCTCCCTGTATAGGTTCGACTATAATTGCTGCTGTTTTATCGGATATAACTTTCTTAACAGACTTTAGATCGTTGAATTTGGCCTGTAAGATTAATTCTGGTAGTGGACCAAAACCTTCTTTAAAAGTATCTGAGCCCCCCAAAGCTATGTTTAGCAAGGATCTTCCATGAAAAGAATTACTAAAGCTAAGTATTTCAGTTTTGTTAATATTATTATTATAGAAAAAACGTCTAGCTATTTTTATAGCTGTCTCATTCGCTTCTGACCCTGAATTGCTGAAAAAGACTTTGTTAGCAAAAGTTAAATCAGTAAGATTTTTTGCAAGTTTAATTGCTGGTTCACTTATAAAGAAATTGCTTGTGTGCCATATTCTTTTGCCTTGAGAATGTAAAACTGAAAGTAAATCAGGATTAGAATGTCCAAGGCAATTAACAGCTATTCCCCCTCCTAAATCTATGTAGTTTTTATCATTTTGATCCCACACTTGAGATCCTTGGGCTTTTTTAATAACAAAGTCTGCTGGAGCATAAGTCGGAAGGATTACCCTTTCATAGTCCCTTTTTAGTGGTTCATTTTGTTCGTTAATTCTACTCATCTGGATAATTCTCTTTCGAAGGCGAGGTATTGTATGTACTATTTCTTTATGTTCAAAATAGAAAATAACTTAGAAGATCAATATTTTAGAATTTCTTTAAGTCCCTACATATATCTATTATAGATATCAACATACAGGTAATATTATTTTCTTTGATTAAACCTTCTACCTACCATCGCTGAAGCAATATTAATCTTTTGTATATCAATAGTGCCCCCAGCTATACCCCATCCCCAAGCATCCCTTAATCTTCTTTCCATGTGATATTCCTTATTAAAACCATATCCACCCATTAATTGGACAGCTGTACCAGTTACCTCACGAGCCATTTCATTTGAGAAGCACTTTCCTACACTTGATTCAAAGATACTCGGTAAGCCTTCGGCTGCGTTGTGGGCAGCTCTGTAAATTAATAATCTAGCTGCCTCAGTTCTCATAGCCATTTCAGCTAGTTTAATTTGGACAGCTTGGAATTCCACTATGGGTTTCCCAAACTGTTCTCTTTCTTGAACGTATTGAAGAACTTCTTCCAGTGCACCTGAAGCTTGACCTAAAGACATAGTGGCGTTTCCACATCTCTCCAGATCAAAGGCTTCCATTAATTTCTTGAACCCTCCATTTGCATCGACAACTATATTTTCTTTAGGTACTTCAACATCGTCAAAGAAGATATCTGCAGACGGAATACCGTTCCAACCCATCAGTTGCTCTGGTTCTCCAAAGCTAACTCCAGGAGTCTCTTTTTCTACATATACTGCGCCTATT
The DNA here is from genome assembly GCA_964635015.1 of uncultured Gammaproteobacteria bacterium. Classification (GTDB taxonomy): domain Bacteria; phylum Pseudomonadota; class Gammaproteobacteria; order Magnimaribacterales; family Magnimaribacteraceae; genus CAJWPI01. The sequence goes on from CAZWMS010000003.1 coordinate 22,151, forward strand.
CCTTTGGCTCCAGGCTGATCAGACATTCTACAATAAACTATATAACCTCCAGCATGTCCTGCTCCTGAACACCATCTCTTTGTTCCATTCACCACTACTCTGTCGTTTCTAATTTCTGCTTTGGTAGTTAAATCTGTTAAAGCAGATCCGGCATTCGGTTCAGACATAGATACAGCAACAAAGAGATTTCCCTTGCAAACTTCAGGAATAATTTTTTCTTTTAATTTTTCGTTTGCAAAATGTTCCACTGCTTTAATTGGTCCTACGTTACTTTCAAAGATAGGCCAGGCAACGGCAGATGATACTTTAGCAAATTCTTCTAGAACTAATAAAGCATCAATATTGGAAAGACCTAAGCCTCCATAGTTAGAATCTATATTTATACCAAGAAAACCCATTTCAGCGTACTTTTTCATCCACTTACCTGGAAGAGGGGTCTTATTTTTTTCCATTTCTATTGCAACAGGAGTCATTTCTTTTTGAGAAAAATCTCTAGCAACTTTCTGTAGCTCATGCTGTTCTGATGTTAGTGTAAAATCCATAATTTCTCCTTTTTTATATAATTCTATTATTTTTTAAATCTTTTATTTCTTTTTTAGAATAACCTATTTCAGACATTATTTGTTCCGTGTGTTTGCCCAATAAGGGGGCTGAGCTCTTTATTTTTCCAGGATTCCTAGATAATTCTACAGGTGGCATCATGACTGGGAATGTTTCTTTTAGATTCTCATATTTGAGATCAAGAAATAGTTTTCTAGAAATAATATGAGGTTCTTTTAAAACATCTTTAGCTTTTAAAACTTCTCCACCAGGAATTCTTGCTTTTTCAAGTTCATCAAGAATTTCTTTGTTAGTTCTCTTTTTGCACCATTTTTCCATTCTTTTGCTAATCAAGTCTCCATTATTTCCTCTACTGATATCATCTTTGAAGCGTGGGTCATCAAGCCATTCAGGCTCCTCTATTAGTTTTGTCCATCTCTCAAATAAAGGTTGACCTACTGTATGAACAAGTATCCAACCATCCTTAGTTTTAAAAGTATCCGCAGGTGCAGAAGTTTGTGCTCTATTGTTAGAAGCTATTCTGTTTTTATTAAGTAATTCTTGCTCCATAACCAGACTATTTGTCATTGTTAAGGCTGTTGTGAGCAGAGAAGTTTGAACCTTTTGTCCCTTTCCAGTTTTGTCTCTTTCTAAAATAGCTAAAAGAGTGCCAAAAGCGGCAAGAGAAGCAGTACAAAAGTCAACATAAGGAGCAAAAGATTTTGAAGGAGTTTCTGGGTCACCAGTCATATCCATGGCACCCGACATGGCTTGAGCTACTCCATCAAAACCTACTCTATCAGAATACGGACCTGTAGTGCCAAAGGCAGTATTCGAAGTAAGCACTACTTTGGGGTTTATTATCCTCAGTGAATCATAATCTATATTCATAGATTTAAGAGTTGAATCTGGGAGATTTGCTATAACTATATCTGCTGACTTTACTAATCTCTCAACTATTTTTTTTCCTTCAGGCTTCATGGGGTTTAGGGTAAAGCCAAGTTTATTTCTGTTTAATTGAAGGAACATCGACCCCTCACCTTTATTGGTAACAGGTTGTAAGAAGCGGTCTTCACTTCCATCAATTCTTTCTATTCTTATAACTTCTGCTCCATAATCACCCAACAACATTCCACAGAAAGGGCCTGCTATATATCTCCCGAAATCCAGGACCCTGTAACCTTCTAGTATTCCTTTTTGTTTATCCATGAGATAGTAGTAAGCACTAAATTGATTAAAATTAAAAGTTTCGACAATTCTTTCATAATCAAATTTTATTATTGGTGATTATAATGTCACACCTATGACTAAGACAGATATACCTAAAGGTTACAAAAAATTAAACATAACACAGCCCCATATAGCTGAGTTGGGACCAGGTTACTACAAAAAAGAAGATGATAAATTAGTATTGGCTTTTTATGTAGATAAACAAAATTGTAATGCAATTGGAAATGCGCATGGAGGTATGCTCATGGCTATAGCTGATTATGCCCTTGCTACCACTACAATGAAAAATCCAAAGAGCCTAGTAGTCACTGTGAGCTTTCACTCTGAATTTATACAGGCAGCTAATTTAGGGGAACTGCTTGAAGTTAGGGCTAGCTTGATAAAAGAAGGAAAATCCTTGGGGTTTGCCAGGGGGCAGATAAAAGTAGCTGATAGAATAGTTTTGAATTTTGGAGGAGTAATAAAAAAATTATGAAAGGTATGAAAAAAGATTTAGATATTGTTATTTATGGAGCAACTGGGTTTACAGGAAGACTCTGTTTTCATTATTTAATGAATAATTCTGATAGCATTAAACTTGCTATAGCTGGTAGAGATGAGAAGAAATTAAAAGAGATTTTAGAAGAACTAGGGAAAGACGCAGAAATATTAGTTGCAGATGGAGATGATAGAAAAGCTCTTGATAAAGTTACTAGACGAAGTAGAGTTATTATTTCTACAGCTGGACCATTTCATAAATATAGCTCTAAATTAGTTGCTTCATGTGTCGAGAACTACAGTCATTATGTAGACATCACAGGTGAGAATTTTTGGGTTAAGCAATTGATTGATGAACATCATCATAAAGCTTCTGAAAGAGGAGTAAAGATTATTCCTTCGTGTGGATATGATTCTTTACCATCAGATTTAGGAACATTTTTCTCAGTGAAAGAGATGAATAAACCTATAAAAATAGTGCAATCATTTCATACAGGTAAAGGGGGAATTTCAGGTGGAACTAGCGAGACGATGTTCTCAATGGGAGATTTAAACCTGAGTAAAGAAATGGAAGATCCTTTCTTATTGAATCCTTCTAACTCAGTTACAGACAAGCAAAGAGAGGTAAGCACAGACAGGGTGAGGATTAGAAGAAACAAGATTATCAAAGCTTGGAGTGGACCTTTTATTATGGCTTTTGCTAATACAAGGGTTGTTAGAAGGAGTGCTGCCTTATTCTCACAAAAACAAGAATCATATGGATTAAATTTTGTTTATGAAGAGAACGGTTTTTTTAAAAGCCTTCTTTCTGCGTCTCTTGTCACTATAGTTACTGTTTTTGCAGGATTAATTCTCTATACACCTTTAAGGAAACTATTTAGACCTTTATTTCCTAGGCCTGGCGAAGGGCCAGATGAAACAACTATGAAGGAAGGTTTTTTTGAATGTCTTTTCTTAGTTGAAACTGAAGATGGAGATAAGGGTTTGTTCCGAGTACATGGTAAAGGTGACCCCGGATATAGAGTAACTTCTAAACTGGTTTGTGAGAGCGCACTAACTCTATCTCAGAATGAAGAATCCCTTCCAGGGGGAAAGAATTTCGGAGGGGTTCTCACTCCCGCTACAGCTCTAGGAGAACCTCTGATTAAGAGACTTAGGTCAGCAGGTATTGTGTTTGAGAATGTAGGATTATAATTATCTAGAAATCTTATAACCCTGTTGTTCTAGTACAAATCTGTCTTCACTCAAGAAACCATAGCGATCTATCTCTCCATTTTCGTTAAAGACAAATCTTGTAACTGTATAAGCCTCAAAAGGCAATTTAGATATATTGTCTATACTTTTAGCCCAGTGTAAAACATAGACAATATTTTCTCTGCTTAGAATTTCCACTATATTTGAATCTATTGGGCTCCAGTCTTCAGAGTTCTGAAGGGAGATATTATTTAAAACCTGTTCTTTTGAGAAACTTCCAGCAATAGTGCCCCTTGCAACAGAAACTTTCTTTGTTTTACCATCTCTTTTTATTATAGCTCTCACTTCTTCCCCTGGTTTTCCTCTAAAAGCAAGCTTACCCATATTAGATTCATTAACTCTTAAACCATTTACAGAAATGAATTCATCTCCCTGTTTCAATACCTCGGAGGCTGGACTGTTTGGAATGACTGAAGAAACAACCATCTTTCCTGGATCTTCATTCTGATTAAATGTAAAGCCAAATCCAACGTATCTGCTACCAACATTCCTCCCATTTGATGCCAAATGTTCTTCCACTACGGAAGAAAAAGCATCTCTATCAGAATAGAAAGCTTCAACCCAAGTTTTAGCTATGCTCTCATATTTATTGCCATTAATTTCAGAGCTTTGGGTATTTTCTTTTTTATTTAAAGACTGCTCTTTATTATCTATATAGTCCTTAATTTTTGGTTCAGTTATCTCATTTTCATGATTCGTAGCAAAAATATTTATAGAAAAAACTATTAACATTGATCCTAAGTAAAAATTATTTATTTTTCTCATATTCTTTCCTAAGTTAGATTTTATATTCTCATAATTTTTTATTTACTTAAAGGTTAAACTAACCTAAATATTAAATTTTTTTAGTTTTTTTCTTACTAGAGTTTTTTTCAATCTCGCTATATCTGGAATTCCATTCTTATAAGGGGGATAAGCTTCCCCCTGAATTAATGGTAAAAGATATTTTTTACAGGATGAAGTAATACTAAATCCATCTTTAGATATAAATCTTTTAGGTAATTGTTTCTCGATATTTGCTACTTTAGATAGAGCTATCTTCCCAATATCCCAGCCATATTTCTTAGTTTTCTTCCTAATTATGATAGGCATAACAGCATTTTCTCCAGATAAAGCTAAATCTACTGCTGCTTTCCCTAAAGCATATGCCTGTTTTAAGTCTGTTTTTGAAGCAATATGTCGAGCAGATCTTTGGAGATAATCAGAGACAGCCCAGTGGTATTTAAATCCTAAAGAGTTTTTTATTATTGACGCTATTCTTGGAGCAACTCCTCCAAGTTGTTGGTGACCAAAGGCATCTTTTCTATCACTATCTGAAATGAAATTCCCATTTTTTTTTCTTATTCCTTCAGAAACTACCAGGACACAATAACCAAATTTTTTAACTGATTGTTTAACTTTTATTAGCATATCTTTTTCACTAAAGGGAATTTCAGGAAATAATATTAAATGAGGAGGGTCATCTGCTCTTTCTTTAGAAAGTCCAGATGCAGCGGCTATCCATCCAGAGTGCCTTCCCATTACTTCCAGAATAAAAACTTTGGTAGATGTTTCACACATACTGGCAACATCTAATCCTGCTTCTCGTGTAGATACAGCAATATACTTAGCTACTGATCCAAAACCAGGGGAATTGTCAGTATATGGAAGGTCATTATCAACAGTCTTTGGTATGCCTATACAGCTGATTGGAATATTTAACTTAGAAGTAATTTCAGAGATTTTGTTAGTAGTATCCTGAGAATCCCCTCCGCCATTATAGAAAAAATAACCTATGTTATATTTTTTAAATACCTCCATAAGCCTTTGGTATTCCCTTTTTTGCTCTTTAAAATCTTTGAGCCTATACCTACAGGACCCAAAAGCTCCTCCGGGCGTGTAAATTAGTTTCTTTATTTCACTTTTTTCTTCTCTACTAACATCAATTAAATCTTCTCTAAGCACGCCCAGGATACCGTTCTTTCCAGCATAAACTTTACCTATCTTTTTCGATTTTGCGCATGTTTCTATAACTGCTGCTGCTGTAGAATTAATAACAGAAGTTACACCTCCAGATTGTGCATATATTGCATTAAGTGTTTTCATAGAATAAATGTTACTTAAAAGTAGACCAAGTTGGAATTAAACTTGATAGGTATAATTAAATTATGGGCAGAGAAAGAATACATATATTAGGAATTTGTGGAACATTTATGGGTGGAATAGCCTTACTTGCCAAAGAAGTAGGGTTTGAAGTAACAGGAAGTGATGAAAATATTTACCCTCCTATGTCAGAACATCTTTCCTCACAAAATATAGATGTAATTGATGGTTATGAGATAAATAATATACCTAAGGCTGATATTTACTTAATCGGGAATGTATTATCACGGGGCAATATAGCAGTTGAACATATCTTAAAATCAGGACTCCCTTTTAGTTCAGGATCCGCTTGGTTGGCTCAGAATATTCTTAAGGGAAAAAGGGTTTTAGCAGTTTCAGGTACACATGGCAAAACTACAACTACTAGCATGATATCCTGGATATTGGAATCAAATGGTCTAGACATTGGGTATATAATTGCAGGAAAACCAGAAAATTTTAAAAGAAGTGCTCGTTTAGGTTCGAATGATATATTTGTTATAGAGGCCGATGAATATGATTCTGCTTTTTTTGATAAAAGAGCTAAATTTATACATTACCTCCCAGAAGTACTGGTAATAAATAACCTAGAGTTTGATCATGCTGATATTTATTCTGATATTTCTCAAATTCAAAAAGAGTTTCACAATCTATTAAGAACCATGTCCAAGAAAAGTTCTATCATTATTCCTGATAACGATCTCAGAGTAAGAGAGGTAATAAAAATGGGCTTATGGAGCAATTTAATAACTTTTGGGCAAGCACCGTCTTTATCTAACTTTTTTGAACCTGTAGTTTCAGACTATTCCAAGATTAGATTTTCTATTGAAGGGAAAGAAAAAGAAATGAGCTGGAAAATGTTTGGTAAGCATAATGCCTTCAATGCCCTCGCATCTATCTTGGCTGTAAAGGAACTGAATATTTCTTTATCAAACTCTATAGCAGCTTTAGAAAATTTCTTAGGTGTTTCTAGAAGACAAGAAGTTTTGATTGAAAAAGATAACTTTGTTTTGATAGATGATTTTGCGCATCATCCTACTGCCATAAAAGAAACTTTAGAAGGGATAAGAAATAGATACAAAGAAAGAAGAGTTATAGCTTTCATAGAATTGAGGTCAAATACAATGAAATCAGGTCTCCATGATCAAAATTTAATTAAGTCAGTAGAAAATGCTGATATAGTTTATTGGGGAGGAAATGACAAAAAACAAATAAATTCTTTAATTGAACACTCTCCAGTAAAAAGTAATCACATTTATTCCATAGAAAAGGCTGTTAAAGATACTGTAAAAGATTTAAACAAGGGAGATGTTGTTATTATGATGTCTAACGGTAATTTTGGAGACTTAGGTAAAAAACTAAAAGTTGCCTTAGAACACTCTTGAAAAAAAGCTTATCATTTCTAATTTTCTTATTACTTTCTTGCTCTGAAGAAGAAAAGAGTTTGCAAGTTGAGTCGTTAGCACAAGATAGCTTAATAATAGACACTCATATTGATGTACCTTATAGGCTTTGGAGGCAACATGAGAAGGGTCAGAATATAGAAGATATCTCTAAACTTTCTTCAGGTAACTTCGATTACATGAGGGCCATGGCAGGAGGGCTTAATATTGCATTCTTTTCTATTTATTTACCATCGGTAACTGAGGAACTAAAAACTTCTTTTGAGATGGCTAACCAGTTGATTGATATGGTTGAAGATATTGTTAGCCTTAATCCTAATAAATTTTATCTAATTAGATCTTCTCAGGATGCTAATAGCCTCCCAAAAGAAAGTATTGTAGGTATAGCTCTGGGCATGGAAAATGGAGCACCCATTCAAGGTGATTTGAAGCGAGTTAAATTATTCCATGATAGAGGCATCAGATATATAACCTTAACTCATTCTAAGAGTAATCATATCAGCGATTCATCTTATGATGATAATATTCAATGGGGCGGCTTAAGTGATTTTGGTAAAAGTCTATTAGTTGAAATGAATAACCGAGGAATGATGATAGATGTTTCTCATGTAAACGATCAGGCATTCTATCAAGCAATTGAAATTAGCGAGACGCCTGTTATAGCTAGCCATTCTTCTCTAAGACACTTTACACCAGGATTTGAAAGGAATATAAGTGATGACATGCTACTTAAACTTGCTCAAAAAGGAGGTGTTATCCAAATAAACTTTGGCAGTGATTTTCTCACATTAGCTTCACAGGAATTTAGAAATAATAAAAAAGAATTTATCTTAAGTTTTCAAACAGAAAGAAGTTTATCTTCAGAAGAGATTTTGAATTTAGATAAAAAATTTAAAATTAACAACCCATATCCTTTTGCAGATATTTCAGTTGTTCTAGACCACATTGATAGAGTGGTCGATCTAGTGGGAATTGACCATGTCGGAATTGGTTCAGATTTTGATGGAGTAGGTGATACTTTACCTGTTGGTCTGAAGGATGTGTCCATGTACCCTAATTTAGTTCAGGGTTTAGTTGACAGGGGTTATAGTAAATTAGATATACAAAAGATTCTCGGAAAGAATCTATTAAGGGTTTGGATCGAAGTAGAAAATTATGCAAAGGAACACTAAGCCCTCTAGAGAATGTCCTTTGTTTCCTCTAACAGTTAATGTTTTACCTGGAGGATTCTTGCCTCTTCAAATTTTTGAACCAAGATATTTAGACATGATAAGTAATTGTCTGGGTAAAGAAAAAGGTTTTTCTATAGTTCTTTTACAAGCGCAAGTTGGAGGTTTACAAAAAGATTCTATACCTAATCACTTCATGGTTGGAACCTATGTAGAAGTTGTTGATTTTAATCAGCTTGAGAACGGTCTACTGGGGATTACTGTTAAAGGTAAGAACCGAATAAAGGTAATAGAAAGATGGAGCAAGAAGAAAGATGATTTAATTATGGGAAGCGTTATTAATTTTGAAGAAGAAGAAGAGTCTGTTTCTCTAGAACCAAAATATGAAAATATTTGGAACCTGTTACGGGAAATTTCTAGCCATCCAAAAATAAAAAGCCTAGATCTTGATATAGATTTTAAGTGCTCATCAAGCGTAGTTTATAACTTGGCTAGTTTATTGCCGTTAACACCTCCAGACAGACAGATTTTATTAGAAACTAAGTCAAACACAACAAGACTAGATCATTTGAATCAATTAGTAACAAAATATGGAGGGTAGACAAATCTATTCAGGATCAGATAATTTTAATAGTTGTTTTCCAACATTTTGGCCTGTATAGAGTCTTAGAAGGGTAGTGGGGGCATTTTCCAAGCCTTCTTGTATATCTTCTTTATAAGTAATTTTTCCTTCATCTACCCAGCCCCTAAGTTCACTAATGGCTTCAGAGAATTTTGAAGCATAATCCAGGAGAATAAAACCTTCCATCCTAGCTCTCATAAAAATTAGAGCCATATAATTAGAGGGGCCTGGAGGTAAAATCTTTTCGTTGTAACGTGAAATTGCACCACATAAAACTATCCTTGCATTTTGAGCTATCTGAGCAAGTGATTTGTCCAAAAATTCCCCCCCAACATTATCAAAGACTAGGTTAATCCCTTTCGGACAAGATTCTCTTAAAGCTTTTGATATATTGTCCTTCTTATAATCTATTGCGAAGTCAAAATTTGCTTCATTTATTAGCCAATTACATTTATCTTCTCCACCAGCTGTTCCAATAACTTTGCAACCTTTTATCTTGGCTATTTGACCTGCCACTGAGCCAGTTGCCCCAGCTGCCCCTGATACTACTACTGTATCTCCCTCTTTGGGTTTACCTACATCTAAAAGACCAAAATAAGCAGTCAACCCTGTAATTCCAAAAACGCTTAAAGGACTAGTTATAGGTATATCTGAAGGGACTTTTGTCGCAGACATCATTCCCGATCCATCGGTAACAGCATAGTCTTGCCATCCAAAAGTTCCTTGCACTATCTCTCCTTCTTTAAATTCTGGATGTCTCGATTCTATAACTTGGGCTACAGAACCTGCTCTCATAACTTCTCCAATTTGGACTGGTGGAACATAACTTTTTCTATCCTCCATCCAACCCCTTTGTGCAGGATCAAAACTTAAATAAAGATTCTTAACAAGCATTTCACCCTCACTAGGTGACTCTACTTCTACTTCTTGCCATTTAAAATTATGCTCTCCAACCATACCTTCAGGCCTTTTAGACAATACCCATTGTCTATTTTTAAAATTTTTTCCAGACATTTTTTTCTCCTATTTTTTAATTTCCTGGTCTCCAATTCCCATGAAAACCAAAAGGAATTCTATGAGGTAGTTTTGCAGTTGCTATAGGTCCTGCCCCAACATTTTGGGCGTCTAGAATTAACAAATCAGACCTATTTTCTTCTCCTCTGTAAGCAGTTGCTATTAGATATCCATCTCCTTCCTCAGCATCTTGGTTTTTTGGAATAAATACTGGTTCACCTACTGCATCATTCTTTGAAGGCGTGAAAAAATGTTTTTTTCCTGAAATATGATCAAAGTGGGCAATAGAATTTAAACCTGCACCACCAAGGTGTTCTCCTATGCCTGTAGCATAATATCCGTGTCGGTATTTCAACATTGCATACCGTTCATCAACCCTTGGAAATTCACCTAAATCTTCATCTAAATAACTCTTTTTGATATTACTAGAATTAGATGATAGATCTATTTCCCAACGATTTAGTTTTGCTTCAGCTTTCTTTGGGTCACCCATACTTCCATCTACATGCGGGAAAAGAGGTGGTTCTTCAAATTGCATTACATCTGCAATGATTTTATTTCCTTCTGTATAAGCATTCATGGGGTGGAATACAAAACATGGGTCATCTGTGTACCATTTTATGTCTTCAACACTACCTTCTTTGGGCATTACTCCAATATGAGTTCCTTTATCAGGTTCCCATGCGATTGGAGGTTTCCCTTCCATAGCCCTTTGCATATCCATAGAAAGGGGAAATATAGGAAAAATTACATGTTCACTAGTTACCATAAAATCATGAACCATGCTTGAATAAGGTGCATCAAATTCTTCGTATTTCACTAAAGAACCATTTCTATCAACTTCAAAATAACTCATTCTAGGGCTCAAGAGTTCTCCTACTGTATAACTAAAACTATGCATATGTCCTGTTAAGGGATCTATTTTGGGGTGAGCAGTCATTGGAGATAGAAGCTTATTGTTATAATTATGAGAGCCTCTTGATTCAAGAGAAATTGGATCTAATTCAAAAGGAAGGTGACCCTCTTCTAACGCCAATAATTTTCCAGCGTGGAAAACTATACTGGTGTTAGCGGTGCCATTATCATTGCTTGGATCCCATTCAGGATCTACTTCCATTGGATTTAAGGGGTTGATTAAAGACCTCCCAGCTTTTCTTTCTTGACTCCATTTCGAAGTTCTTGCCCATCTATTTTTGTAAGAAACACGCCCATTCTCAAAATGAAAAGCATGAATCATCCCATCACCTGCAAACCAATGATACTCATCCCCTAATGGAGCAAATTGTGGATCTGGACCATTTCTATAATAACTACCATAAATTTCTTTTGGTATTTCTCCTTCTACTATAAGATCATTTAAATCACATTCCATTCTTAAGGGAGCAAAGTTCCCTTTTAAGAAATCATTATTTGGATAAGGTCTTGTCATGGCTGAGCCCCCTTCAGTAAGTATTTGGAACAACCTTTAGAAATCAGTTTCTTTATGTTTTCCTTAAATTTTTAAATCTTGAAGCTAAGTATACAGCTATTGCTGCTGCTATAACACTTATGGTGAGAGGAAGAACTGAAGCACTATCAGCAATGCTTTTTCCAGCAAAATATCCAGGGAGCATATATATTGATGCCCAGAAAATACCTGAAAATAAATCTATAAGTATAAATTTTCTTGGTTCCATACCCAAAGAACCTGCTACTAAAGGCAGTAAGGCCCTTACAGGTCCTATGAACCTTCCTAAGAAAATACCAATTACTCCGTAAGATTTAATGAAAGCTCTCCCTTCTAACAACCAATGAGGTCTTTTTACGAAAGGCCACTTATTATCTAGTTTGTTTTGAAAATATCTTCCTATTAAGAAACTAAAGATATCTGCCATACACGCCCCTAAGTAAGCAAAAAGCAAGACAAAGGGGAGGGGAAGATTCAAAGTTCCTGCCATTGCTGAAATAAGAGCTAGAAGTGCAACCCCTGGAATCAACAAACCAATCACAGCGAAGGATTCTAGGAAAGCAGCAAAAAAAATAACCCCTATTATCCATTCAGGATAATTCTCGAGCCAAAGTAATGCTACACCAGGATCAAACATTCTATAATGCATCCTTATCTATTAATTATAGCCAACAGAATATTGAATTACAGTGGATAGTAAAGACATTAATAAGTATATAGAAGATTTAGCTGTGAAAGCTAAATCTGCTGCTAGTCTAATTTCTTCTATAGAGACAAAGAAGAAAGATAGTGCTCTTAATACTATGGCGGAAATAATTTCTGAAAGGAAAGAACAAATTCTACAAGCTAATTATCAAGACATTAAAGAAGCCAAGGATCACAATATTAGCTCCCACCTTTTGGAAAGATTAGAACTCAATGAAAGTAGGATAGATTCAATGGTTTTGAGTTTGAAGAATATTGCTAAATTACCAGACCCTATAGGAAATATAACAAAGCTTAAATCTACCCCCTCTGGCATCAGAGTGAGAAAGATGAGAGTGCCAATAGGGGTAATAGGCATCATTTATGAATCTCGGCCCAATGTTACTGCTGATGCAGCAGCTCTTTGTTTTAAGTCAGGAAATTCTTGTATTTTAAGAGGAGGTTCAGAGTCTCTGAGATCCAACATTGAAATTAGCCAATGTTTAATAGATGCCTTAGAGGAAAATAAATTACCAAAATCTTCTGTAAATCTGATTAAAACTTCAGATAGAGAGGCTGTAAAGATGCTTCTCTCACAGGAAGAATCCTTAGATTTAATAATCCCAAGAGGGGGAAAAAAATTAATTAAATCTGTTCTTGAAAATACTAAAATTCCTGTTTTAAGACATCTTGATGGCATTTGTCATGTTTTTATCGATAAGGATGCAGAAGTGCAAAAGGCTTTAGACATATCTATAAATGCTAAAACTTATCGTTATAGTATTTGTGGGGCCATGGAGACATTATTAATTCATAAAAATATAGCAAAAGAAGTTTTACCAAAATTAGGTAAACTTTTCTTTGAAAAAGAGGTTGAACTGCGAGGTTGCAAGCAAACTATTAAGTTAATAGATGCATCTGAAGCAACAGAGCAAGATTGGGTATCTGAATATCTAGCACCAATATTATGTATAAGAATAGTTGAAAGTTTAGATGCAGCAATAAAACACATAAATAAATATGGTTCAGCACATACTGATTCAATAGTTACAGAAAATAATGAAAGGGCACAAATTTTTCTTAAATCAGTGGATTCCTCTTCAGTAATGCATAATTTACCAACTTGTTGGGCAGATGGCTTTGAATATGGTTTGGGAGCTGAGATTGGAATTTCAACAGATAAGCTTCATGCTAGAGGCCCTATAGGTTTGGAGGGTCTCACTTCTGAAAAGTACTTAGTGCTAGGGAATGCAGAACTAAGAGGAATTTAAAAGAAGTAATATATGACAAAACTAATTGGCATTTTTGGGGGAACATTCGACCCTGTTCATAATGGCCATACAGAGACCATTAGGAGTCTTCTAGAAATTATAAGTTTCCATCAGATAAAAGTTATACCAAATGGAAAACCTCCTCACAGACCTTCTGTATTTGGATCTTCATTTGAAAGATTAAAAATGACTTCTATAGCTTTTAAATCTTTTGATAAAGTAGTCATAGACGATAGAGAGATCAATAGAAAAGGTCCCTCCTATGCAATCGACACTGCAAAAGAGATAAGTACAGAAATAAGTAAAGATAGTTCATTAATCTGGATTATGGGTTTAGACGCATTTAGTTCTATTGATTCTTGGCATAGATGGGAAGAATTTCTAGGTATTGTAAATATTATTGTAATGTTTAGACCTAACATTGAAATTCCCAAAGGAAGTATTGCTAGCAAATTACTTCAAGAAAGGTCAGTAAATAGTAAAGAAGATATTTCTCAGAAAGACAAAGGGAGGATCCTATTATGCAAGGTTATTCCTATTGATATTTCCTCTACTACAGTTAGAGAAAATTTATTTCAAGGAAAAGAGGTAAGTGACATGATTTTCTACAAGGTAAATGATTTTATTGAATCTAAAAAACTTTACGTCAGTGAGAATGAGAAACTCCAAAATTAAAAACCTGGTTTTAGAAAGTTTAAGGGAACTTAAAGCCGTTAACACTGTCACCATAAATGTTAGAAAAATGAGCTATTTCACAGACTATATGGTAATTACAACAGGAACTTCATCAAGACATATAACAGCTCTAAGTGAAAAGGTAATTGATAAATTAAAAGAAAATAAAATCAATCTTGTGGGAGTTGAAGGCCATGGTGAGGAGGAATGGGTTTTGATTGATATTGGAGACATAGTCTTACATTTAATGTCTAACAAGAAAAGGTCTTTTTATGATCTAGAGAGCCTTTGGGATGCTGATTTATAAATGGAAATAAATATAATATCTATAACTAACAAGAGACCCAGTTGGTTAGAAGAGGCTTTTAATGATTATCTGAGTAGGTTTGATAGCTCTATGACTGTTAACTTCCTAGCATTGAAGCCTTTAAAAAAATCAAAAAAAATTAATACTCATACTCTAGTTGAAAAAGAGGGTAAAAGGATTATTAAATTATTAAATTCTTCTGACCCTATTATTTCTTTAGACAGAAAAGGAGAAAGTTGGGACACCTTGAAATTGAAGTCAGAATTAGATGAGTGTTACGCTTATTCAAAAACTCTCAATTTTCTTATTGGAGGTACCTTTGGGCTTAGTGAAAATTGTTTAAAAAAGTCTAAATTTATTTTTTCTTTATCTAAACTTACTCTTCCGCATTCCTTTGTACCACTTATTTTGATTGAACAGCTCTACAGAGCATGGACTATCGGAAGAAAACATCCATACCATAAGTAATAAATATTATGTTTGATTTGTCCACTAAAGAAGAAGAATATAGAAAGAAATCTTTTAAGAAAAGATTTTTTTTTCTTTTATCCCTTCTACTTTTATTTGCTTTTATATCCCTATTCCAAATAATAAAATTGACAGTTTTAGATAATAATATTTATGTAACAGAGTCGGATAAAAATAGAATAATTTTTTCACCTATTTTCCCTGCCAGAGGATTAATCAAGTTGTCGGATGGTCAATTAATTACTGAAAATGTAGTTTCAAATGATTTATTTTTGGCTGTAAACCAGGTAAATAATGTTAATAAACTATTAGAGGATTTAATTATTTCTTTAAACTTAAAAAATGAAACTCTTTTAGCTTTAAAGAAGAAACTTGAAACAGAAAGTAAGAAAATCAACTCTAGTTCCATTCTTTTAATGAAAAACCTTTCGTCAGAACAGGTAGCTAAGTACCTACTTAACAGTGAAAAGTGGCCTTCTGTTAGTTTAAAGCCTAGGCTCCAAAGATATGTTTTAGATGGACCTCTTTTTTCTCATACAATAGGTTATCTAGGCAGAGTTAGTTCTAATGAACTAGATGGTTCAAAATTCAAGTACAAAATTGACTCATGGACAGGTAAATCAGGTGTAGAAAAGGTCTATGAGCAAAGCCTTAGGGGATCGTTAGGTCATAAAATAGTAGAAGTAGATGTTTATGGTAAGGAAATAAGAGAATTAGAAAGACTAAAGCCTGGCAAAGCACCTGATATCTACTTAAGTTTGAATAAACCCCTTCAGGAATTGGCCAGAAAAAAACTATCTGGAAGAAAGGGAGCCATAGTTGCTATGGATCCAAATAATGGACTTATAAAGGCCTTAGTTAGTTCTCCTGATTTTAATCCAAATATATTAAATCAATCAGAACAAGGTGAATTTAGAGATCTGATTAATAACAAAGAAAGTCCCTTCTTTAACAGAGCAATTTCTGGGAATTATCCCCCTGCTTCTACTTTAAAGCCCTTCCTAGCTTTACTGGGCTTACAAGAGAAACTTATTGATTGGGATACTGTGATTGAAGATAAAGGTTTTTTTCAAATAAAAGAGGGGGGAAGAAGATATAGGGGTTGGAAGGAAGAGGGTCACGGTTCAGTTAACTTAAAAAAAGCAATTATCGAATCATCAGATGTCTTTTTCTATCAATTAGCTACAAAAATGTCCGTCGAAATGATCCATTCATTTCTAAATTTATTTGGTTTTGGAAAATTATTAGGAATAGATATTTCTGGAGAAGAACAAGCGACACTACCTAATCGCCAATGGAAATTAGGGAAAGTTGGTGAAGAATGGTTTATAGGCGACACTGTTAATTTGGGTATAGGTCAAGGGTATATATCTAGCACTCCTTTACAATTAGTTATTGCCTTTTCAGCCTTAGCAAATAGGGGTAAATTATACAAACCGAGGATTGTTGAAAAAATTGACAACAAGCCTACAAAGGCTGAGATCCTAAGTGAAATAAAGTTGTTAGATAATAATAACTGGGAAAAAATTGAACATGCACTGCTTTCTGTAATTGAATCATGGAATGGGACTGCTCATAACTTATACGATAAAAATAGTATAAGGATAGCAGGAAAAACAGGTACCGCTCAACTTAGAAGTTTATCAGGGGAAGCTATGTCCGTGAAAGAGGAATATTCTGATATAAGAACTGAGGAAAAAGAAAGGGATCATGCTCTATTTGTTGGTTATGGACCAGTCCCGAATGCTACATTGGCTGTTGTAGTTATTATTGAGAATGGAGAATCTGCTAGCAAAGTTGCAGCCCCCATAGCCAAAGAACTAATAAATCTTTATACCAATAAAAGGAACTTTTGATGTCCAGAAGACCGCTAGATTATTTACTAAATAGTCCAGTCAGAGTTAAAAGACTGACTTTTTCAGGTATTGTAAAGGATGTTCCCCTGTTCTTTTCAGTAATAGCACTTCTAATTTTTGGTTTTTTTATGTTATACAGTGCTAGCGGACAATCAGAGACCATGCTATTAAGACAGGTGTTTTTTTCGTGTATGGGTTTGTTTTTAATGATTGTAATAGCACAATTTAATCTTATTTCTTATAGATTAGTCCTGATTCACTTTTATTGGCTTGGTTTAGCACTTCTTATTTATGTTCTTTTAAATCCCTCTGAACAAAGCAATACCAGCCGTTGGATTGATCTAGGAATAATTAGCTTTCAACCCTCAGAACTTGTGAGATTAATTTTACCGTTAGCAGTTGCTTCATTCTTAACAAGAAAACAGATAAAACCATTAATAAGAGACTGGTTTATAGTTATGCTAGCAATTTTTATTTGTAGTTTTCTTATTTTTAAAGAACCCGACTTAGGAACAGCAATTATCGTTTTTATTTCTGGTTGTATACCAGTCTTCCTTTCTGGCTTTCCTTTTTCCATTATTTTATTATTCCTTTTTTTGGCAGTTTCACTATCTCCTCTTCTTTGGAATAGTCTAGAGCCTTATATGCAATCAAGGCTTTTAACTCTTTTAGATTCTGAATCAGATCCATTGGGGGCTGGCTGGAATATTGCTCAATCGAAAGTAGCAATCGGGTCAGGAGGTTTTTTTGGAAAAGGGTATCTTTCAGGGACTCAAAGTCAATTAGATTTTATTCCCGCAAGTCATACTGACTTTATTTTTTCAGTTATTGCCGAAGAATTAGGACTATTTGGAATTTTATTTCTTTTAATACTTTATATCTTTATTTTAGTAAGAATATTTAAAATATCTTTCAACGCCGAAACTTTTTTTGAAAGATTGGTTTCTATTTCAATAGGATTTATGCTTCTTACATTTATAATAATCAATATTTCTATGGTAGTAGGGGTGTTTCCTGTAGTAGGGGTTCCTCTTCCGTTAATAAGCCAGGGAGGAACTGCAATAGTAGTAAATCTTATTAGCCTTGGAATAGTTCTTTCAGTTAAGAAGATGCAAGTTTGGTAGTTATGTTAAAAATAATTTTTCTTGTTTTGTCTATCTCTTTGTTTATATCAGGAAATATTATCATAGCTGATGAGAAGTCTTATTCTGATAGACCTGAAGTAAGTGAATTTGTAGATACCATGTATGAAAAACATGGTTTTAATAAACAAAAACTCTTTGAATTACTATCAAAGTCACAATTTCAGGAGCGGGTAGTTAGAATAATGGATCATCAGCCAGAAGGCACTATGACTTGGGGGCAGTACAAGAGACTTATTATTACAAGAGATCGTATAGCTCTGGGAAAACAATTCATACAAACTTACTCGGAGGACCTAGAGAGAGCTGAAGATATTTTCGGAATTCCCTCAGAAATAATAGCTTCTATAATAGGTATAGAAACAAGATATGGAAAAACTCTTGGAAGCGTAAGAGTTATTGACTCCCTAATGACACTTTCTTTTGATTACCCTAGAAGAGAAAAGTTTTTTATAAGTCAATTAGAGAATTTTTTACTTCTTGCTAGAGAAGAAAAATTAGATGCTTCTAAAATTAAAGGCTCTATTGCTGGGGCCATGGGTTATGGTCAATTCATGCCAGACAGTTATAGATTATATGCAGTAGATTTTGACTTTGACGGGAAAAGAGATATTTTAAGCAACCCAGTTGATGCAATAGGAAGCGTTGCTAACTTTCTTAGTAAGAAAGGTAAGTGGGTTGCAAATACAGAAATTGTACTAGAGGCAACTTTGAAAGGTAAAAGACCTGAAATTAAATCTGCCTTTAAACCATATTTATCTATTTATGAGCTAGAAAAAATTGGTATTAAACCTTTGATAAGAACTAGAAAAAATACTTTAGTAGCTCCTATTGAGCTGGAGGACGATAAGGAATTCGAATATTGGTTGGGTTTAAATAATTACCATGCTTTATCCAGATATAATAGGAGTAAACTATATGTCATGGCAGTTTACCAATTTAGTAAATCGTTAAAGTAATTTGTAGCAAGAATTTTATTTAAATTGTTATATAAAAACCAAGGAACTAATGAAGACTTCTAGAAAAATATTTTTATCACTTAGATTGCTTCTTCTTTCAATCCTGTCTCCTTTGTTATTGTCAGAAGGTTTTATTCCCGATCCTCCTTCTTTAAATGCAAAGAATTATATATTAATAGATGCTGTTACAAAAAAAGTATTAGCTGAGAAAGATTCAAACCAAAAAATAGAGCCAGCCAGTCTAACAAAAATTATGACAGGTTATGTAGTTGCTGACCAAATATCACAAGGCTTTGTTAACTTAGATGATGAAGTTTACATAAGTATTAACTGTTGGAAGAAAGGTGGTTCAAGAATGTATATTAAAGAAGGTACGAGAGTTCTTCTTTCGGATTTAATTAAGGGGATGGTAGTTTCATCTGGGAATGATGCAAGCTGTGCAATAGCTGAGCATATTGCTGGAACAGAAGAAAAATTTGTACAACTTATGATGAAATATGTTTCCAAAATGGGTTTAAGTAATACTAACCTTGTAAATCCGCATGGATGGCCTAATGATAACCATTATTCTTCAGCAGCTGATCTAGCTAATTTATCAAGAAAGTTAATTTCTGATTTCCCTCAACATTATTCTCTTTATAAGGAAAAGTGGTTTACTTACAATGAAATAAGACAAAGAAACAGGAATAGTCTTCTGTGGCAAGATGATTCGATAGACGGTTTAAAGACGGGTCATACAGAGAAAGCAGGATACTGCTTAGTCTCCTCAGGAATGAAGAACGGTACAAGACTCATAGCTGTAACCCTAAATAGCAATTCTGAAAGGACAAGGCTCACAGATAATAGACGTTTACTGGATTATGGATTCCGTTATTTTGTAACAAAAAGGGTTATAGAAAAGAATGAACTTTTAAAAGAAGAGAAAGTTTGGGGAGGTTTAGCAGAGCAGGTTAACTTAATATCATCAAAAGACATATATTTAACTCTTTCCCCAAGGGATTTTAATAAAATAGAAACTTATATTTATATTGATGAGCATCTTCAAGCCCCTCTAATTAAAGGGGAAGCTGTAGGAAAGGTAAGCCTTCAAATAGATGGAAACGAGCTAGCCAGAGAAAATTTAGTCACTTCAGAGGAGGTTTTATCCCAAGGATTTTTAGGAAGAGCTTGGTCTAATCTTAAATTATTAGTTTATAGTTTTTTGATGGAAGATAACTAGCAGTCTGATTGATGATTTTCACATATCTAAATGACCAGTTCATACCAAAAGAAGATGTAAAAATTTCTCCTTTTGATAGAGGATTTCTTTTTGGAGATGCAGTTTATGAAGTTATACCTGTATACAAGAATGGACCTTTTCTCTTAGATGAACATCTAAGGAGATTAGAAACTTCTTTAACAAAGATCA
This sequence comes from uncultured Gammaproteobacteria bacterium, assembly GCA_964635015.1. Classification (GTDB taxonomy): domain Bacteria; phylum Pseudomonadota; class Gammaproteobacteria; order Magnimaribacterales; family Magnimaribacteraceae; genus CAJWPI01. Next base: position 42,198 of record CAZWMS010000003.1, read on the forward strand.
ATATTCAGAAACCAAAAAAATGGAATCAATTAGTAGAAATACTAAAAGAAATGATTAAAAGAAATAGTTTTAATAGCCAATATTTATATTTACAGATTTCTAGAGGAGAAGAAGAGACAAGAAGTCATACACCCTCGACAACCCTTGAACCAACTCTCTTTATTTTTTCTGCAGAATTTGCTGTAAATCCATTTAGAAAAGATTTCAGGAAGTCTGGATTGATTGTTATTACTAAAGAAGACTTGCGTTGGCAGAGATGCGATATAAAAGCAGTTACTCTTTTAGCTAATATAACTGAATTATTTGAAGCTAAAGATTTGGGAGCAGATGAAGTTATCTTCCATGAGGGCAAGAGGGTAACAGAAGGTGCTTCCTCTAATATTTTTGCGGTTTTAAATAAGAAAATAGTAACCCCCCCTCTTAGCAATAAGATATTGCCTGGAGTGACTAGAAATTACGTTATAACTTTAATCAAAGACCTCAACTTAGATTTTGAAGAACAAGATCTAACTGTTAAAGATTTATATGAAGCCCATGAAATTTGGCTGACTAGTTCGACGAAAGAAATTCAACCAATATCAAAGATAGATGAAATAGAGTTGCCAAATAAAGATCCTAAAAAGACTTATTGGAAAGCAGTATTAGATGCATTCGAAAAAAAAATAAAATCTGAATCAGAAGTTTAAACAAAAGTCCCTTATAGCTGTCCAAGGTTCCTGATTTTCACGACCTTTAATGGAGGCATCAATAATAGCAAGTTTTTTTAAAGACCTAAGTAGCCTTTTTGTAGATATTCTTTCAGAAGCTTTTTCAAGCATATTAATATATTTTTTAGATCCCCAAATCCCCTTAGTAGATCCCTGCTGAATGGCTTGAGAAAGATTTTTTATCTCTTTAGATAATGCCCATAAAATAAGAGCTTCAGGAGTCCCTTCATCTTTTAAGGATTCTAAGATTTGAAACATTCTTTTTTTGTCTAAGGAAATGAAAGAATCAGAGAAATCAAATATTGTAAATCTTGAAGAATTAGAAACTTCATGAGCTATATCTTCTAAAGTAATGTCTTTTTCTCTATAGATTAAAGCTAATTTTTTAATTTCTTGGAAAGAGGACAACAAATTCCCTTCAGTTTTCTCTGCCAAGAAATATGCAAGTTCCTTTGATATTTTTACCTTAAATTTCATCCCTATTTTTTGAATCCAATTAGGTAAGTTTTCAGAAGTTATAGGATCAATGGTTATAGTTATTCCAACAGAATCAAGCGCTTTAGCCCAAGCAGATGAACGGCTTTTATAATCCAACCCTTCCGCTGAAACTATTAGGATATTTTCTTTATGTATATTTGAAGAATACTCCTTCAAAATCTTTGCTCCTTCTCTGCCTGGACCATTCTCCAAGAGCTTTACTACTATAACCTTTTTAGAACCGAACAAATCTTTACTTTCTTCTCCATGTTTTAAGAAGGACCAATCATATTTGTCTGTTATTAGATGTGTTTCCTTTTCCAAATAGTCTTCTTTTTTAGCCCTCTCAAATACCTTATCTACCAGCTGTTGGTTTTGGAGAAAATCATTGCCAAATATTATATATATACAGGAAAGGTTATCTTTTAATCTACTTTTAAGTTTACTTGGAGTTAATTTCATCTTTCTTTAGAAGTTCCAAGGTTAACCAATTAAATCTATTAAGTGCAAACGAAATAAAACTCTCAATTATTTGCTCTTCTTCTTGTTCAATAGCCAATATCCTTGATTCATCAAAAGAATAGTTCTTTGAACGTTTTATCTCACTAATTGATTCATCTCCCATTTTAGGTGTCTTTAGGCCAATTACTAATAAATAATCTAGACGAGCTTCTTTTGCTCTAGCTCCACTTCCAATAGCGGATATATATCTTGTTACCTTATGGTCTATTATTCTTATATTCAGATCAGTGTCTTTTAGGCTTGAATTTAAATAAATTTTGTTTTTGTAGTTTCTTTTTTTAAATAAATTGATGAATTTATTGTTGAGAGAATTCTGTTCATATTGAACTGACAAATCAAAATTTAACAGGTTAAGGTTTTTGTCTTGGAACTTATATCCGCAACCACTAATAAGGAATAAAAAGAATGAGGCACATAAAATAGAAATAAATTTTTTTTTATTTAAATTCATTCTATTTAACCACTAAATTAACCAACTTCCCTTCTATGTATATATGTCTTGTGATCTTCTTCCCCTCAATGTAGTTCGCAATTTTTTTATCTTTAGCTATAATTTTTAAAATTTCATCTTCATTCTCCTCAGATCTTACCTTTAAAGTTGTTCTTAGTTTTCCATTTATTTGTATTGCTAATTCAAGAGTCTCTTTTACTAGTAATTCATCAATTGTATTTGGCCAATTAACATCAATAATCGCTTTCTTATTTCCCATCTCCTTCCACAGAAAATGAGTTATATGTGGAGTTATTGGTGAGAGCATGATTAAAATATACTTTATGGCTTCGTCTGCAGATGATCTTTCATAAATATTAGATTCTTTTGAAAGAAATTCTTTTGGTATAGAGTTTGATAGTTCCATAATTGATGCAATAGCAGTATTGAATGAATGCCTTCTTTCATAATCATCTTTTACTTTCGATAAGGTCATGTGAGTTTTATTTCTAAGTGCTAGTACATTTTTATTCTTAGTATTGAAAGACTGTTTAAATTTAAGACCTGCATCAATATGGTTGTAGACAAGGTTCCAAATTCTTTTTAAAAACCTATGAGAACCTTGAATTCCTTTGTCTGACCATTCAAATGATTGATCAGGAGGTGCAGCAAACATAACAAACAGTCTTAAAGAGTCTGCTCCATATTTCTTTACCAAATCATTTGGATCAATAGTATTGCCTTTAGATTTAGACATTTTAAATCCATCCTTAAGGACCATGCCTTGACATAATAAATTTGTGAAAGGTTCTGATCCTTCAACCATTCCCATATCTCTTAAGCACCTATAAAAGAATCTAGAGTAAAGTAAATGAAGTACTGCGTGTTCTACTCCTCCCACATATTGATCTACAGGGAGCCAATACTTTGCTCTTTCGTCTAACATTGCATTTTTACAATTAAATGAAGCAAATCTCGTGTAATACCAAGAAGATTCAAAGAAGGTATCAAAGGTATCCGTTTCTCTGGTAAATTTTTCTTTGTTATAAGAAATATGAGTAAATTCTTTCATTTTTGGTAAGGGCGATTTAACGCCAGAAAAATTTACTTCAGTAGGCAATAGAACAGGAATCTCTCTTGCTTGTTCAGTTTTTCCTTTTAGATTTTTAACTATTGGAATTGGGGCACCCCAATACCTTTGTCTAGATACCCCCCAATCTCTTAGCCTATAATTTATTTTTTTTCGACCACACTTTAGTTTTTTTGATTTGATTTCAATTTGACCAAAAGCTTCATCAAAATCTAGGCCATCAAACTCTCCAGAATTTATTAATTTATTCTTTTCTAGAATGGCTTCTTTTTCAAGTTTATTATTTGAGGTTCCCTTTATTACTTGTTTTATTTTAAGGTTATATTTTTTTGCGAACTCTAAATCCCTTTGATCATGTGCAGGGACACCCATTAAAGCACCCGAGCCATAACCTGATAGAACAAAATTAGCAATCCATATTGGGATTTCCTCTTTAGAAAAAGGGTGGATAGCTGATATACCCGCATCTATACCTAATTTTTCTTGTTTAACTAGTTCTGCTTCAGAAAGCTTTATCGAGTTAATTTTTTTTACAAATTTCCTAATATTTTGATTTTCCTTCTTTAATTCTAGAGTTATTGGGTGGTCTCCAGAAATGGCCAAGAAAGTTACTCCCATAATAGTATCAGGTCTTGTAGTGAAGACTGAAATCGGAGTTCTTTTATCTTCAAAATTGAATAAAAATTCCATCCCTTCGGATTTACCAATCCAATTTTTTTGCATAGCTTTAACTTTTTCTGGCCAGCCATTTAGATTATTCGTTTCTTGAAGTATTTCTTCTGCATAGTCTGTTATTCTTAAAAACCATTGTTTCAATTTTTTTCTTTCAATATTAGCTCCTGACCTCCATCCCTTTCCATCTTCTACTTGTTCGTTAGCTAGGACTGTTTCTTCAACTGGATCCCAATTTACCTCTGCGTCTTCTTGGTATGCTAATCCCTTATTTAACATTTCAATGAAGAACCACTGTTCCCATTTATAATAATCAGGGTCACAAGTTGCTAGCTCTCTTTTCCAGTCATAGGCAAATCCCATGCTTTTGAATTGCGATTTCATATTTTCAATATTCTGCCTAGTCCACTCTGCAGGTTGGATATTATTTTTAATAGCCGCATTTTCTGCCGGCAGACCAAAAGCATCCCAGCCCATAGGCTGTAAGACATTTTTTCCTAATAATCTCTGGAATCTACTAATAGCATCGCCAATTGTATAGTTTCTAACATGGCCCATGTGGGCAGAACCACTTGGATAGGGGAACATACTCAAACAATAAAACTTTTCTTTCTTAGAGTCTTCGAAAACAACGAAAGAATCATTTTTTTCCCAAAATTCTTGAGCTTCTTTTTCTATATTTTCAGGATGATAAGATTTATTCACACTTTACATGCTATAGATTTATCCTATAGTTTTTCTCTAAGTAATTAATATCCACATTTCCCTTTATAAAATTTTTATCCATTACTAAGTCTCTGTGTAAATCTAAATTAGTGTCTATTCCTGAGATAAACATTTCATCTAAAGCCCTAGCTAATCTGACCCTGGCATCTTCACGGTCATTTGCTGTGCAAATTATTTTAGCTATTAAAGAGTCGTAAAAGGGGGGAACTTTATAGTTATTATATAAATGCGAATCCACCCTAACTCCTATTCCGCCTGGTTGATGGTAGTCTATTATTTTTCCAGGAGATGGCAGAAAGGTTTTTGGATGTTCCGCATTTATTCTGCATTCAATGGCATGACCACTAAATATAACATCTTTCTGTTTGACCTTTAGCTCTTCTCCTCTTGCGACTCTTAATTGGAGTTTTACAAGATCTAATCCTGTAATACTTTCAGTAACTGGGTGCTCAACTTGTAATCTTGTATTCATTTCAATAAAGAAAAATTCATTATCTTGGAAAAGGAATTCAAAAGTTCCTGCACTCTCATAACCAATTTCTCTACACATTTCCATGCAACTTTTGAAGATCTTTTCTTTTATACTACTTTCTATGCCCAAGGCAGGAGCTTCTTCGAGAATTTTCTGATTTCTTCTTTGAATAGAACAATCCCTATCTCCTAAATGAATAATATTTCCATGCCTGTCACCTAAAATTTGCACCTCAATATGCCTGGGAGAATTTAAATATTTTTCTAAATACACAGAAGGGTCTCCAAAATTATTCTTAGCTTCAGAACTGGTAATTTCAAGAGATTGGTCAAGTTCTGAAAGTGACTTAACTACACGCATACCTTTCCCCCCTCCACCTGAAGCAGCTTTTATCATCAAAGGGAAGCCTACCTCTTTAGCTATCTTATGGGCATTGGAGCTAACTGGACCATCCGATCCAGGTAAAGTGGGAATACCAAAACCCCTTACTATTTTTTTAGCTGACAGTTTATTGCCCATGGATCCAATAATTTCTGATGAAGGTCCAGCAAATTGAAAGCCAGAATTCTCAATCTTCTCGGCAAAATCGGAGCTTTCAGCAAGAAAACCATAACCAGGATGAACTGCATCTGCTCCACTTAATTCCATTGCGCTTACTATTGATGGAATATTTAAATAACTTTTATTTACGTCTGCAGGACCTATGCATATTGATTCGTCAGCCATTTTTACATGCATTTGATCTTTATCTACTTCTGAATATATTGCTACAGTAGAAATATTAAGCTCCCTACAAGCCCTTAAGATACGTAAAGCTATTTCGCCCCTGTTGGCGATAAGAAGTTTTTTTATCATAATTTAAGTTATTTCGAACAAAGCTTGACCAAATTCAACTGGCTCCGCATTTTCCACTAGGATTGTAGAAACTGTACCTGAAAACTCTGATTTAATTTCATTCATCATTTTCATAGCTTCAACAATGCAAACTACATCTCCCTCATTAATTTCATCTCCAATAGAGATAAAGGGCTTTGCTCCAGGAGATGGAGCTGAATAGAAAGATCCTACCATTGGAGAATTAATGATATTTCCTTCAAGACTATGTTCATTTTCAATAAAAGATTTGTTTGAAATTGTATGGGTTTCTACTTCAGGCTTTTTTTGAGAATTATTAGAAGGATCAATTTTTCCTTTCTTTACTAATCTAACTGACTCTTCACCCTCTTGGATTTCAATTTCTTCTAAACTTGAGGCTTCAAGCATTTCTATTAATTTTTTAACTTTTCTAATGTCCATTTTTCTCCTCTATTCTCCATACCTTTCAACCGCTACTTCAAGTGCAAGTTTATAACCCTTCACTCCCAATCCAGAAATTACCCCTTCTGCTATTTCTGATAGAAAAGATTTTTGTCTAAATTCTTCTCTGCTGTAGATATTAGAAATATGAATTTCAATAAAAGGTAATTTTGTTCCAGCTAAAGCATCTCTAAGAGAGATGCTACTGTGTGTGAAGGCTCCTGGGTTGAAAATTAGGCATTTTATATCTTCATTTTTTGCTTTATGTATTCTTTCTACAAGTTCATGTTCAGCATTGCTTTGAAAAGTTTCTAGAGTATGACCTTTTTGGCTAGCATTTTGTATTAAGTCTTTTTCTATCTCCTCTAAACTTATGTCACCATATAACTCTGGTTCTCTAGTGCCCAGAAGGTTGAGATTAGGTCCATTTAATAGTAAAAATTTAGCCATTGATCTATGACTGCATTTTATAGGAAGTTAGAAGAAATTGAGAACTTTTTAGTTAAAAGTTAAGGTTAAATTGCTTCAATAATTATGTCCTTTTCTCCTGTAAAAAATTTAAGAAGTTTTTTTACGGGGGGATAGCAATAACCAGTTTCATTGCAGCCTTGATAGGTAAGTTTGAGTTTTTTTGGGTTTTTATTTTTTAAATCAATAAATATTACAAGATTTGTGTAAAAGACTTCAACTTCACCAAAATATTCATCCAGTTTTTTTTTACCCTTTCGAAAAGGGCTTATAGTTATGTTTTCAGCTGGATAAAATTCAAAAGAGAAATTATCCTTATAGAGGTAACAGTTTTCTGAAATGTTCCAACTTAACTGGATTCGATTTTCTTCAAGAAGCATTACTTTTAATTCAAAAGCTTCATCTACATTTAAAATGTCTTTTTTAGATAATAATGTATTTAATTTTGTATTTGATATATCTTGGCAGGGCAGATTTGTAGCAAACAAGATAATAATCAATGATAGTTTTAAAGAGATCTGATGAATTTTAGAAGTCATAATATTTATTTATCGTTCTTGATATTTTTTTTCTTCTTTTTTTATACATCTTGCTCTTATCTAGAAGATGATTCTTTAGTTTTTGAAAACCCTTACATTAATTTACCTTCAATAGGACAGAATTCTGCTTCAGGATACCTCCTTATCTCCAATAGATCCAAGGATTCTTATAAACTTTCTATTATCAATTGTGAAGGAATTAAAAAAGCTGTATTTCATAAATCTGAGAGAGATCCTGATGCCGATATTATTTCAATGGTTGAAATTAATGAAATTGTTATAGCCCCAAATAAGGACTTAAATCTAATGCCAGGATCTACTCATTTAATGTTAATGGGCCTAGAAAAGGTTATGGAATTAGGAGGCTCGGTTCATTGCAGTCTTTTTGATGGTAATCAAAAGCATTTAGTAATATTTGAAATTAAATAGACCTAAAGAATGTTTAACTTTCTACTGCCTTTTTTTCTTTTTTTTCCAGACTCTCTTATTAAATTATTTTTTAATTTACCTAAATCAAACAATCTGAATATAGATCCTAAGCAGTGGATCCTGTGCAAAATAAGTCCAGCTGAAATACTTGGAGGTCCAGGAAGAAATGCTAAAGATGTTCGTAAGTCTATAGAATCTTTTTCAGGAAAAACAAAACTTCCTGATACAGAGAAGGTAGATAGCAGAGATCATAGTCTTATAAATGAGAACAAGACCATAAGGGTTAGAGAGTATTTTTTAAAGGATGGTATGAAAACTGAAAAGGCTATTATGTATATTCATGGTGGCGGTTGGTCAGTTTGCAGTATTGATACACATGATCAGCTTTGCAGGTTTTTTTGCACTTCATTAAAAATGAAAATTTTCTCAGTAGATTATAGGCTTGCACCAGAAAATAAATATCCTTTGCCATTAAACGACTGTTCTTACGCTTGGAACTGGCTATGTACTAACGCTAAGAAATTAAATATTAGCACTCAATACCTGTCTATAGCTGGAGATAGTGCAGGTGGTCATTTAGCTACAACCCTTTGTCATAAACTAATAAATGAAAAATACCAAAATTTACCTCACTCACAACTTTTGATATGCCCTGTTATCGAGCCATTTTCTAACAATCTTTCTTACGAGAAGTTTAAAGAAGGTTATTACCTAACCAAGAAAGCCATGGATTGGTTTAGTGAAAATTACATCCCTAAAGATCATAATAGAAAAGATTATTATTTATGGCCTCTTAAAGCTTTTGAGTGGAAAAAAATGCCCGCTACCTTAATAGTGTCTTCTGGATTTGATGTTTTGAGAGATGAAGCCCAGGATTACTTTCATAAATTAAAAAAAGAAGGAGTTCAAGTTATTCATAAGTTTTATGAAGACTCTATTCACGATTTCCCTATGTTTTCATATTTACCTAAGCCCAGGAAATATACTCTAGAATTATTAAATATTTTCAAATCTCTCTAAAACAGAAGCCTAAATCATGACTGAACTTCTCGAAATAAATAATCTTGATGTTAGTTTTTTGAATAAAGGAGAGAATTTTAGAGCAGTAGATTCTGTTTCATTTTCTATTGAAGAAGGCAAGACAATGGCTTTGGTAGGAGAGTCAGGTTCAGGAAAATCTGTCACTGCACTATCTATACTTCAGCTATTACCATATCCCTTAGCAAGCCATAGCTCTAGATCTTCAGTAAAGATAAAAGGAAAAGAAATATTAGGAATTGAAAGTAAGAAATTAAGAGATATTAGAGGAAATTCAGTTTCTATGATTTTTCAAGAGCCAATGACTTCTTTGAATCCTTTTCAAAAAATAAACACCCAGATAAAGGAGTCACTTATTGTCCATAATAAAACACCAAAGATTGAAGCTAATTTAGTTTCTTTATCTCTTTTAGAAATGGTAAAAATTTTAAATCCAAAAATAGTTTTAAATTCCTACCCTCACCAATTATCTGGAGGGCAAAGGCAGCGTGTAATGATAGCCATGGCTTTAGTTAACAAACCAAAATTACTTATAGCTGATGAACCAACTACTGCCCTAGATGTTACTGTTGAAAAAAAATTACTAGAACTTTTATTAGATCTCCAAAAGACATTAGGAATGTCTATTCTTTTTATAACTCACGATCTTAATATAGTCAAAAAATTTGCTGAAAATGTATGTGTAATGAAAGAGGGAGTTATAGTAGAGAGAGGCAAAGTAGAGCAAGTATTTAAGTTTCCCGAACATCCATATACAAAAAAATTATTAGATTCCATCCCTAAGTCTAAAAAAATTGTAAAGACCGAGGCAAATATTCTTCTTGAAGCAAAGGGTATAAATATTAAATACATTTACAAGAGAAAATTTATTCCACGAAAGAAGTTTTATCAACACGCAGTAAAAAACATGGATATAAAAATATTTTCGGGTTCTACTACGGGATTAATAGGAGAATCTGGATCGGGGAAGTCTTCATTGGCCAAGGCTTTAGTTGGTTTAGAAAATAGCAAAGGGAAAATAATCTTTAGAAATACAGACCTTGGTGAATTATCTTTTAATGAAAAGAAGTCTGTAAAAAAGGATTTACAAATAGTTTTTCAAGATCCATTTGGATCTTTATCTCCAAGAATGACAATTTCAGAAATTATAGGTGAGGGGTTAAAGGTCCACTATCCAGACTTAGACAGCGACCAAAGAAATTTTAGAATTTTAAAGGCTCTACAAGAAGTAGAGATTCCCCGTCCATTCATTAATCGTTTTCCGCACGAATTATCAGGTGGTCAAAGACAGAGAATAGCTTTAGCTAGAGCTATAATTTTAAAACCTAAGCTTATAATCTTAGACGAACCTACTTCTGCTTTAGATGTCTCCATTCAAATACAGATTATTAATTTACTATTAGAACTCCAGAAGAAATTTGGTTTGTCTTATTTATGTATAAGTCATGATCTAAGGGTAATTAGAGCACTGTCAGATTTTGTTTATGTAATGAAAGAGGGAAAAGTCTTAGAACACGGATATACTGACGAGGTATTTGGAGACCCTAAGAATATTTATACAAAGGAGCTATTATCTGCAGTAACTGTCTTCAATACTGTCTCTGATTTATAATCTCATTGTTATGACAGATCAAAAGAGGAAATATTCATCTTTAATTGTTGATGGTGTTGAGCAGGCCCCCTCAAGAGCTATGCTAAGGGCTGTAGGTTTTACTGATGAAGATTTTAAAAAACCTCAGGTTGGAATTGCTTCGACTTGGAGCATGGTTACACCATGTAATATGCATATTGATAAGTTAGCAGAAGCATCTGCCAAAGGTTCTGATGAAACAGGTTGTAAATCTGTAATTTTTAATACCATTACCGTTTCTGATGGAATTTCAATGGGTACAAAAGGTATGCGTTATTCATTAGTTTCAAGGGAAGTTATAGCAGACTCAATAGAAACTGTAGTGGAAGGACAGGGTTTTGATGGATTATTGACTATTGGAGGGTGTGATAAGAACATGCCAGGATGCCTTATGGCTATAGCAAGACTTAATAGACCTGCAATTTTTGTTTATGGAGGCAGTATAAAACCAGGAGAGAATAGAACAGATGTAGTGTCTGTCTTTGAGGCAGTGGGCTCGCATTCTTCAGGAATAATCTCCGATAAAGAACTTCTAGAAATAGAGTCAAAGGCCATTCCCGGTCCTGGTTCCTGTGGTGGGATGTATACAGCAAATACTATGGCAGCAGCCATAGAGGCATTAGGTATGAGTTTACCAGGAAGTTCTGCTCAAGAAGCAGTTTCTAAAGAGAAGATTAAAGATTCATTAGAAGCTGGGAAGGCTTTAAGTAATTTAATTGAGAAACAAATTAATCCGAGAGAAATTATGACAAAGGAGGCTTTTGAAAATGCTATTACTGTAGTTATAGCTTTGGGAGGTTCAACAAATGCAGTTTTACATCTTCTGGGAATAGCCCACGAAACAAAAGTGAGCCTTAATCTAGAAGACTTTAATAGAATAGGTAAAAAGGTCCCAGTTTTAGCTGACTTAAGACCTAACGGCAATTATTTAGTGTCTGAATTAATTTCAATAGGTGGAATAACGCCATTAATGAAGATCCTTATGAGGGAAGGCTTATTACACGGAGAAGCTCTTACTGTTACCGGCTTGACTTTGGAACAAAACCTAAAGGATGTTAAGGACTATCCGAGAGACCAGAAAATTATAAAACCTTTTAATAGACCAGTTAAATCTGACAGCCATTTAAGAATTCTTTATGGCAATCTTGCTCCTGAAGGAGCTGTGGCTAAAATAACGGGAAGGGAAGGAACCTTTTTTAAAGGCACAGCAAGACCATTTAATTCAGAAGAAGAGGCCATGGATGCCATTCTCAAGGGGAGAATAAAGGAAGGCGATGTTGTTATTATACGCTATGAAGGACCAAAAGGAGGACCAGGAATGAGGGAAATGTTGAGTCCAACTTCAGCCATTTCTGGTAAAAGATTGTCTGATAAAGTAGCCCTTCTTACAGATGGAAGGTTTTCTGGAGGATCACATGGCTTTGTTGTAGGTCATGTTTCACCTGAGGCCTATTTAGGAGGTCCATTGGCCTTAGTTGAGAATGGAGATGCAATTCATATTGATGCTGAAAAGAATGAAATAAACCTGATTATAGAAGAGGATGTATTACAAAAAAGAAAGAAAAAATGGATAAAACCAAAGGCAGAAAATAAGGGAGTGTTAGCTAAGTATTGTAAAAGTGTTGGATCTGCTTCAAAAGGAGCTGTCACAGTTTAGAGTAATTTTTTACTTTTTAGCTTGAAAAAACTTATTGACTCCCCATAATAGATTTATAAAGAATAATTATCCTTTGAATCATTTCACAAAGAAAACCCTCCAATTAGCTTAAGAATAACCAATGGCAGTAATCACTCTCACAGATGAGAATTTTGAAGAAGAGGTAGTGTCTTGTGATGTACCGGTTTTAGTAGATTATTGGGCCGAATGGTGTGGTCCTTGTAAGATGGTAGGGCCTCTAGTTGAAGAACTTGCAGAAGAATTTTCAGAAAAGTTGAAGGTAGGGAAGTTAGATGTGGATCAAAATAAGCTATCAGCTGCTAGGCAAAATGTCATGAGTATCCCAACTTTATTGATATTCAAGGAAGGAAGTGTGGTTGCACAAAAGGTTGGTGCACTAAGTAAATCTCAGTTAACTGATTTTATCGAATCTAATATCTAGGAAAATAAATCACTAGACGTCATCATTGAAGGGTGATAAATTTAAATAAGCATCTTATCAGAAGCTAACTCCTGTCTCTGAGAAATAATAAATTATTATGAATCTATCCGAATTAAAAACTATGCCAGTTGAGGAATTAATTTCTCTAGGGGAAGAATGTGGTATAGAAAACTCCTCTCGTTCAAAGCGTCAAAATATTATATTTAATATTTTAAAAACAAAGTCAAAAGAAGGAGAAGATATTGAAGGAGGGGGAGTATTGGAGATACTTCAAGATGGTTTTGGTTTCCTAAGATCGCCAGATTCTTCATATTTAGCAGGCCCTGACGATATTTACGTTTCACCTAGTCAGATCAGGAGGTTTGGTTTGAGAACTGGAGATACTATACAGGGAAAGATAAGACCTCCAAAAGAAGGTGAAAGGTATTTTGCTATTTTGAAGATAGAAGAAATCAACTTTGAACAACCTGAAAAATCAAAAAATAAAGTTTCCTTTACTAACCTAACACCCCTATTCCCAGATCAGAGAATGGTATTTGAATCTGGTTCAGGAAGCACAGAAGATTTGTCTTCTAGAGTTATAGATTTAACAGCTCCAACAGGTAAAGGACAAAGATCATTAATTGTATCTCCACCTAAAGCAGGCAAAACACTTTTACTCCAGAGTATAGCTCATTCTGTAGAAAAAAATAATCCTGAGTGCAAGGTTATAGTTCTATTAGTAGACGAGAGACCAGAGGAAGTAACAGAAATGATTCGTTCTGTTAAAGGTGAAGTTGTAGCCAGTACATTTGATGAACCTCCTACACGACATGTACAAGTTGCAGACATGGTAATAAATAAAGCTAAAAGGTTAGTTGAACATAAAGAAGATGTTGTAATTCTTTTGGATTCTATAACTAGACTAGCAAGAGCCTATAATTCAACCCAGGCAGCCTCTGGAAAAATCTTGACCGGTGGGGTAGATGCTAATGCTTTACAAAAGCCAAAAAGGTTCTTTGGGGCAGCAAGAAATATTGAAGGAGGGGGAAGCCTTACTATCATCGCAACCGCCTTAATAGATACTGGTTCTAGGATGGATGAAGTAATTTTTGAAGAATTTAAGGGTACTGGTAATTCTGAAATTAACCTAGATAGGAAAATAGCTGAAAAGAGAGTATTTCCTGCTATTAATATTAGAAAAACTGGAACAAGAAGAGAGGATTTATTAACTTCAGATTCTGAATTACGTCACATTACAATTCTGAGAAAATTGTTAAATGAAATGGAAGATACTGCTGCTATGGAGTGGGTTCTAGACAAGTTGAAAGACTTTAAAACTAACGCTGAGTTCTTTGAATCAATGAAACGCAAATAATCACTCCTTCTCATTAAGAACTTGCTTTTTTCCCTTATTGTTGGCTTTAAATATTGTTGAAATTATCTTCTCCAGGAAACCTAAGAACACAACTAAAAGAACTGTAAGAAAGGCTATTAAACTGATCACTATTTGACTAGTTAATTCAAATTCCTTATTAAAGAACTTAACAGGAAAAGGCTCAAATAGAAATTGAATATCGTAAGTTAAAAGAACTACAGCAGCACTCATTATAATGCTGAATAGGAATACTCTATATTTCATCTTTTCTATACAAATTAAAAATTGTTTGACCTGTCACTTTACCCTTAATCATATTTAATCCAGTAAAGTTTTCTTCTTCTATTAGATCTTTCTCATACTCAGCATAGACAAGAGAATTTTTTATTAATATCTTCTGCTTGTCTAAAAGAATACAGGCTCGATTAATTAAATTCTTTCTAAAAGGAGGGTCTAAAAAAACTATATCAAGAGAATTTTTGATTTCTTTTTTAAGGTCCTTTTTCAATGAATCTGCATTAATTACTTTTGCTTTTTTTTCTAAACTTAAAATATTTAGATTCTTTTGAATGCATTCGCAGAGGTCTTTATTTTTTTCGACAAAAAAAACAAACTCTGCTCCTCTAGATAAGGCCTCTAGACCTATAACTCCTGTGCCTGCGAACATATCAAGGCATTTAGCCTTTTGGATATCATGCATTAACCAATTAAAAAGTGTTTCTCTAGTCTTATTAGAAGTTGGCCTTATAAATTTGTTTGGAATAAATTGAATTTTGAAGCCTTTGAAGTTTCCTCCTATTATTTTTACGTGTGGCTGTCTTTTTCTCATTAAATATTTTTATATAAGACATACAATATAAACTAATTGGCTAGAAAGTAATGACTAGACATGATAGTTTGCTCATCCTATAACCACTGTCCCTTAATTAAAGACGTCTTTATATAACTATTTTTTAAAAGCCTAAAGAAAAAATGACAAGAGATTTCCTAAATCTTATTAAAGTTAATTTATTTTTTTTGATTCTTCTTAGTTCATTCAATATTTATTCTTTTTCCATAGATGGGATTCTTGATGAAGAAGAATGGAAAGAAGCAAGAAAAGTTTCTGACTTTCTTGAAGTTGCTCCTTTTACTCTAAAAGAAACAAAATATAAAACTGAAGTATTAATTTATGAAAATGAAGAAGGCATTTTCTTAGGTTTTAAAAGTTTCCAACCAAAAGCAACTATGAGAGTTCAAAGTCATGAAAGGGATGCTTGGAATACAAATGCTGACAGGGTTGGAACAATAATTGATTTTGATGGAGACAGTTTAACTGCTTACGAATTCTCTGTATCTTTGGGAGACTCATTGAGAGATGTAATTTTTAGAAATGAAAACGATCAAAAAGCTGACTGGGACGCTGATTGGAGTGCTAAAACTAGTTCTTACAATACCTATTGGATAGCTGAAATCCATATACCATGGTCGATCGTTCCTATGAAAGCCCAAGAAGGAGAATATAGGAAAGTAAAATTAGGTTTCTTCAGACAATCAATGGCAGAAGGAAAGGTTTATTCAACAATTAGATCAAATCCTATGAGACAGCGGTTTTTATCATTACTGGATGACTTTACATTAAAGAATCACTCCTCTTCCAAGTTAGTTTTCTTTCCTTACTTAACTTTAAGCGAAGATAGAATTTCAGGAGATATGGAAAACAAAGTAGGGGCAGAATTATTTTGGAAAATAGATTCATCAAGACAATTAAATATTACAGCTAATCCAGACTTTGGTCAGATTGAAAGTGATGATGTAGTTGTTAACTTTTCTGCTATGGAGACATATTACTCCGATAAACGCCCTTTCTTTTCAGAAAATCAAACTATGTTTGATGTTTCAGGTTACAGGTTCTTTTATGTTGTTAACACTAGAAGGATTGGTGGGTCGCCAGATTACGATTGCTCAAAATATTTTCCAGATGTTGAAGATGAATGCAATTTAAGAAAAAAAGGTAATAATGATATAGATTTAGCTTTTAGATACACCCATCAGGGAGAGGGTTTTGATACTGGAATTTTAGGAGCTTTTGAAGCTGATGAAGACTTTAGTAAAGGTAAAGACTTTTTAGCTGCTAGATTTAGAACTAAGTGGAAAGATTTTTCTATAGGATATTTAGGTACTTATGTAGACAGTCCCTTTTTTAATAGAGAAGCAAAAGTTCATTCAATTGATTTTGACTATCTTCACTCTCAATCCTTTAGGCTTACAGGAATTCTTCTCAATTCTATTGTTAATAGTGAAGAAGGGAAAGGTCTCAGGTTAGGAATGGAAAGCATGCCACAAAAGAATATATCTCATTATTTAGGCTTTTATTATTTTGATGATGATTTGGATATAAATGATATGGGGTATTTAGCAAGAAATGGATGGATGCTCTTAGGGGGCCGTTCATCGTTTAGGGTGACTGACTTTGAAGAAGAATCTCCTTTTATGAGAAGGGAATACACAATTCAATATGGTGGAGATAGTAATACTAGGGGAGATGTAGAACCTTCAAGAATAAGATTAGAAATAGAAAATTACTTTAAAAATACTTCAGAAGTAGAGGCAGGAATTTTTTATAGAAACAAAGGTAAAGACACTATGGTAACTAGGAATTATGAATTTGCACCCTATGTATCTATGCCTGAGGGATATGGAGTAAGTCTTGAATATAATAGCCCTAGAGCCGCTAAAAGGACTTATGGTTTCCATTTATCTTATGGTAAAGGAGATAATCATCTTGCCAGTCTTGATAGGATTAGTAAATTTTCTATTAATTATGGTTTATACCCTGCGGATAATTTAAATATAGACTTTAAATATAGTCATGAGGATGAAGCTCAATGGCTTAATTGGATATCAGAAAATAAACTGGCAACTTTTGATAAAAAACAAAGGACAACAAATGTTTCTTTAAAATGGTTTAAAACTAATAAGCATGAGTTAAGAGTAAAAGCACAGATGGTAGCTTTTACAGCAAGAAAACCACAACCATATCTTGCAACTTTTAATGGCAAGTTGATCAAGTCAAATCATCAAGTTTCTCCATTTACCTTAAGTGAACTGGCTTTCCAGGTTCGATATCGATACGAGATTATGCCTCTTGCCTATTTCTATTTAGTTTATACAAAAGGAGGAAAGATCTTTGAAGAGGATGAGGAAGATAATTTAAAAGAAATCTACAAACGTCCCTGGAACGACCCATCTGGCGACATGTTCACTATGAAGTTAAGGTACAAATTTTAATTTAAGTGCTCCTTGGAGCAGTACCATAACTCCTTTTTCTCTAAAGCCTCTGATTTAGGCAAATTAAGTCCACAGGCTTCGCATTTAACCATTTCCATAGACTTAGTTTTAATTATTTTTTTAGAAGACTTAGCTAATAATTTATTTAAAAAGTAAATTAGTGCTATAAAGCTAAAAAGAAGAAGTGTTTGGATCACTTTTTATAATTAGGAGCTGGAACATTTTTTTTCCCTAGAGCTCCAAAAGATAATTTATTTAGCCAAGATTTATTCTCAGACAAGAATTTTTCTTCTGATAAGAAATCAGGATAATTTAAAGAAAGAACTTTTAAATTTTCTTCTGCCAATTCTCCATAGCCTAAAATTTTGTATGCTCTAACTAACAAAGACAAAGCATAAGGTGTTTGCGGGGTATTTGGCATGTGTTCAATGACATATTTAGCCCTTCCAATTGCTGCTATGTAGGCTTTTCTTTTCATGTAGAAGTTAGCTATTCCCAGCTCTCCTTCTGCAAGGAGATTTCTTAAGTAAATCATTCTTTGTTTTGCGTGTGGAGCATATTCACTATTAGGAAACCTTGAAAGGAACTCACTAAGATCTCCAAAAGAAAGTTGAGCAGGTTCAAGATCTTTTTTTGAAAGTCCAGAATCAAAATACCTAGTAACTAACCCAGAGTCATCAGTAAAAGCAGCCAATCCCTTTAGATAATATGCGTAGTCAGTATGAGGATGACGTGGGTGAAGATTTATAAATCTTACAGCTGATGATCTAGCTGCTTCAAATTCAAAGTTTTTATAATAAGCATATATTAGTTCGGCTTGTGCTTGTTCTGCATATCTTCCAAAAGGAAACCTTGCCTCTAATGCTTCTAGGCTTAAAATGGCTGATGAAAAATTCCCATTTTTGAGTCTTATCTGGGATTGGTCATACAACTCTTTTTCTAGAAGACGATCTTCAAGAGGCACTTCATTAGAAGTGCATCCAACTTGTATAAATATTATAAATGATGAGAAAATTAAAAATCTTACTACTTTATCAATATTCAAAAATAATCCTTTAGATAATTGCATACAATTTTGAATTCTACATTCGCTTTAGTTGCTTGGACAGAAAAACAGTTTTAGGGTTCAATTAATAATACTTCATGTTATTGTTGAAGTACTTAAGTATGACTAGAGTAATTTCATTAAAAAAAGAACTTTCTCCTTCTGATGCAGGCTTAAGGATAGATGTAGTAATAGCAAAAATGTTTCCTGAATTTTCAAGAACACATATACAGAAATGGATTAAAGGAGGTTACTTAAAGCTTAACGGAAAGAAAACTAAACCTAAATTTATAATAGAAGGGAAAGAAGTTGTTTCAATTGAAGTCCAAGAAGAAGAGCTTAGCAGTGACAAACCAGAGGATATTAAATTAAATATTTTGTGGGAAGATAAAGATATTCTGATTATCAACAAACCCCCTAACTTGGTGGTTCATCCAGGGGCTGGAAACAAGCATGGAACCTTAGTAAATGGATTATTGCATTACGATAAAGACCTATCCTATCTACCCAGAGCCGGGATAGTACATAGGCTAGATAAGAATACATCGGGAGTGATGATTGTAACAAAGAATGAACACTCCTATCTTCACCTCATAAAGCAGTTTAAAGAAAGAGCTGTAAGCAGAGAGTATTTAGCTATTGTAATAGGTGAACTTATTTCAGGAGGTATTATTGATAAACCCCTGGGAAGACACCCCAGATATAGAACAAAACAAGCGGTGCTAAAAGGAGGCAAAGAAGCCATTACCCATTTCACTTTAGCAGATAAGTTTAAAGGACATTCTCTATTAAAAATTTCGTTAAAAACAGGAAGAACTCACCAAATAAGAGTTCATCTCTCCTACATAGGGTTTCCAATAATTGGAGATTCTACTTACGGGGGAAGGAGTAAGTTTGCTCCAAATATCTCACAATCCTTAAGGGAGTCTATAAAGATATTTAAGAGACAAGCCCTTCATGCAAGCTCAGTTAAATTTACCCATCCAAGAAATAATAAAAAAATAAATGTAGATTCTGAACTTCCAAAGGATATGACTAAGCTAATAAAGAGTTTAAAGAGAGATGAAAAGTAGTAATGATTTTATTCTTCCAGAAGAATCTCTAGGGTTAAATATATCAAGTCTTATGATAGGAAAAAAATTTATTGAAAATTTTAATCTAAATCCTGAGAATAAATTATTGGAGAATCATTTTAAGGTTCCAATAATCTGGATGGATCAGGTTCATGGAAAAACTATAAAAGAAGTAAAAGATAGTAATAAGAAATTAATAGAGGCTTGTGATGGAGTCTATACTCGCTTGAATAGTCTAGCCTTAGCAGTTAAAACAGCAGATTGCCTTCCCCTAATACTTTGCAGTAATGATGGATTAGAGATAGCAGCTGTTCATGTGGGATGGAGAGGGCTTTGTAGTGGGATTATAGAAAAAGCCATAGAAAAGTTTCATTCTGAATCTGACAGCCTTAGGTCTTGGTTAGCCCCTAGTATCTCCTATTTATCTTATGAAGTTGGTCAAGAAGTCTATGAGTCTTTTTTAAAGAATGATAGTGGAAGTATTTCTAGTTTTTTTTCATCAAAGGTACATGGAAAATGGTTATTAAATTTAAGACTTGAAGCTCAAAGAAGACTAGAAAAATTAGGAGTTGAAGTTATTAGTGGAGATTATTGTACTTATAAAGATAGTGATTTATTTTATTCTTATAGAAGAAACCAGTCTGAAGGAAGAATGGTTACATTAGTTTGGAGAGAAGATGAAAAATAAGTGTTTCATAGGTCTGGGCGTGATGGGGTCATCAATAGCTACTCATGTAAGAAAAGGAGGATATCTTCTTTCACTTTTTAATAGAACAGAAGAGAAATCTAAGAAATGGGTAAGAAAACATGGAGGTATATCTTGTAAATCTCCTGCTGAAGCAGCCCTACACTGCGATATGGTTTTTCTATGTGTAGGCAAGGATGAAGACGTTAGATCTGTCCTCAATGGAGATGATGGTGTTCTTCAGTCTTTACAAAAGGGTAGCATAGTCGTAGATCATACAACAACTTCAGCAACTCTAGCCAAGGAAATGGGAAAAGTTTGCCTAAAGAAAGAAATCTTTTTCTTAGACGCCCCAGTTTCAGGAGGGCAAATTGGAGCCGAAGAAGGAAAGCTTACTGTGATGGCCGGAGGAGATCAAAAAGCTTATAAAAGAAGCAAGAAGGTTGTAGATCTTTACTCAAAATCCTATGTCAGAATGGGCGATATAGGCTCAGGTCAGTTGACAAAAATGGTGAACCAAATCTGTTTAGCAGGATTGATACAAAGCTTAGCGGAGGGTATTCATTTTTCAAAGAAGGCTGGATTAGATACAAAAAAAGTTATAAAAGTTATTTCACAAGGGGCAGCTCAATCTTGGCAAATGGACAACAGATGGCAGACTATGCTCAAGGATGATTATGAACATGGCTTCGCTGTAGATTGGATGCGTAAAGATTTAGGAATAGCAATGGAAGAAGGAAAGAGAAACCATTCAAAATTAGATTTGGTTAAATTAATAGATACATA
Source organism: uncultured Gammaproteobacteria bacterium (assembly GCA_964635015.1). Lineage (GTDB taxonomy): Bacteria > Pseudomonadota > Gammaproteobacteria > Magnimaribacterales > Magnimaribacteraceae > CAJWPI01. The sequence goes on from CAZWMS010000003.1 coordinate 63,009, forward strand.
CTACTCTGAAATTCAAAAAATAAACGGTAGATTCGATACTTCTAGTTTATTAAAAAGACTTGATTCAGCATGAATAATTTTCCAAGAAAAGATGATCCATCCTGCCTTTCTTTTTTAGAGACTTCTAAGCACTCCCTTAAAGATCTTGAACATAAACTTAAAATAAACCATATAAGTAATAATTTCTTTGGAGAAATAGTAATACCATTAACAACCTATTTTAATAATTTACCTAAGAGAAAGAAACCTTATCTTATTTGCCTAACAGGAGGTCAAGGCTCGGGTAAAACCACTCTTTCTGAATTCATCCAATTGGTTCTTAAGGAATCATGTAATAAATCTACAGTAGGTTTTTCTATAGATGATATTTATAAGACAAAAGAAGAAAGAAAAGAACTTTCAGAGACAGTCCATCCTCTTTGCAAAGTCAGAGGTGTTCCAGGTACTCATAATATTAAAATGGGACTAGATACCCTAAGGTCTTTGTACGATGCCTCTCCAAAGACCCTCACTTTGATTCCTTCTTTCTGCAAGCCTTTAGATGAACATTATCCGAGAGAAAAGTGGAAAAAATATTTTGGAAAACCCAATTTTATATTCTTTGATGCATGGTGTGGAGGAGCTAAATCTATTAGTGAGGAAGACTGGAAACCACCTATGAATGATTTGGAAAGAGAGGAGGATCCTGATGGCATTTGGTCTAAATGGAGCAATCAACAGTTAGCTGGCGAATACCAAGAGCTTTTTTCATTATTTGATTTTCTTGTTTTAATCAAAGTTCCAAACATTAGTTTTGTATATCAAAGCAGATGGATACAAGAGCAAACACTTAGGAGAACTTTATCTAGTAAAAAATTAAAAAAAAAGCTAATGACGAAACGTGAAGTTTATAGATTTGTTATGCATTATGAGCGTTTAACACATTATATTTTAGAAGAGATGCCCAGTTTTGCCGATATAGTTTTAGAAAGGGATGAGCAATTTAATTTTTTATTTTCAAAAGTTCCTTAAAACCCTTAAAAATAGAGGACTTCTTGACTTCAAGTTATCTGATGTCAAAATGCGCCACCTTCAGCCAACAAGCATCATGTGGATGTAATAGGAAATGAACAAACAAGAAGTATCTGGAGGAGAGGCTTTAATGCTTTCTCTACAAGAAGAGGCAGTAGACCTAGTATTTGGTTATCCTGGGGGTGCCTCTCTTCATATCTATGATGCTTTGTTCCAACAGCAAACTGTTCAGCATGTATTAGTAAGACATGAACAAGGAGCTGTTCATGCTGCAGATGGCTATGCACGTGCGACCGGTAAGCCGGGAGTAATTTTTGTAACATCAGGACCTGGTGCCACTAATGCTATTACTGGTTTGGCAACGGCTTTTATGGACTCTACTCCTGTCGTTGTAATTTCCAGTCAAGTTAAGTCTCATTTGATAGGCACTGACTCTTTTCAAGAAACCGATATGATAGGAGTTTCTAGACCTGTTGTTAAACACAGTTATTTAGTAAAAAAACCTGAAGAAATACCCAAAGTCGTTAAGGAGGCCTTTCATGTTGCTACCACAGGAAGACCAGGTCCAGTTGTAATTGATATACCAAAAGACTTAACAGATGCATCGTATAATTTTAAGTTTTCTTATCCTAAAGAAATTGATATACGATCCTATAAACCTGTAGTTGAAGGACATAGCGGTCAAATAAAAAAAGCAGTTAAAGCTTTATTAAAATCTAAAAGACCAATTATTTATTCTGGAGGAGGTGTTATTCAAGGTAATGCTTCAGAAGAATTAACCAATTTAGTAAAGTTATTAAACTTCCCCGTAACCAATACGCTAATGGGATTGGGAGCATATCCTGGAACTGATCCACAGTTTGTTGGAATGTTGGGTATGCATGGTACTTATGAGGCCAATATGGCCATGCATAATTCTGATCTTATTCTTGCTGTTGGAGCTAGGTTTGATGATCGGATAACGAATAGTCCAGATTTGTTTGCCTTAGATTCTAAAAAGATTCATATAGATGTAGATCCGGCTTCTCTATCAAAAATAATAGATGTAGATATCCCAATAGTAGGTTCTGCAAAGACCTGTTTAGGTCAATTAATAGCAGAGCTTGAAAAAGAAAAATATAAAATTGACAAGGAATCTTTGAAACCCTGGTGGGAGCAGATAAATAACTGGAGGAAAGAGCACGGTTTAGACCATAATTTAGTTGATAAAGCTCCTCCAAAAGGAAAAATACTGCCTCAACAAGTAGTTCAAAGCTTATATAGAGAAACTAAAGGAGATGCTTTTATTAGTTCAGATGTAGGTCAACACCAAATGTTTGCTGCCCAGTACTATCATTTTGATAAGCCTAGGAGATGGATCAATTCAGGTGGTCTCGGGACTATGGGATTTGGCTTGCCAGCAGCTATAGGGGTTCAGTTAGCACATCCTGGTTCAGTTGTCGCTTGTATTACAGGAGAGGGCAGTATACAGATGTGTATTCAAGAATTATCCACTTGCCTTCAATATGGACTTCCTTTGAAGATTATTAATATAAATAATCAATCTTTGGGAATGGTAAAACAATGGCAAGACATGCAGTATGGAGGCAGGTTATCTGAGAGTACTTATCAAGGTTCATTGCCTGACTTTATTGCTCTAGCTGAGTCTTTTGGTCATGTAGGTATGAAAGTAGAAAAGTATGAAGATTTACAAAAATCTATGAAAGAATGTTTCAAGATGACAGATAAATTAGTTTTTATGGATATATATGTAGATCCTGATGAACATGTTTATCCTATGTTAGAAGCCGGTAAGTCAATGCAAGACATGTGGCTTGATAAAGATAAAAAAACTTGGGAATGAAAAGAGTTTTAGCTGTTTTAATGGAAAACCAAGCGGGTGCTCTCTCAAGAGTCGTTGGGCTATTCTCTCAAAGAGGTTATAACATAGAATCTTTAATAGTTGCTCCCACTGAGGATCCAAGTTTATCGAGATTAACTATGACCACCTTAGGTGATGAAAAGGTTATTCAACAAATAACAAAACAACTCAATAAACTTATAGATGTAGTAAAAGTTTTAGATTTATCAGCTTCAGATTATTCTGAGAGTGAATTAATGATATTAAAACTGTCTAACCATAAAGATACAATAAAAAAGATTGAAGAGTTAGGAGGCTCAATAATTTACCAGGATGAAACAATTCTCAATGTAGAATTTATAGGAACTTCAAGCGCTATGGATAAGGTCTTATCTACTTGGGATGATAAGAGTCTTTTGGAGGTTGTAAGAACAGGTGTTTTAGGTCTTTCTTCGAATGCCAAGACCCTTACAATATAGTAGAGTAGATTTGAGATGAAAATTTATTACGACAAAGATACAGATTTAGAGCTTATTAAAAGCAAGAAAGTTACTATTGTAGGTTATGGTTCTCAAGGAAATGCTCATGCAAATAATTTGAAAGATAGTGGAGTAAATGTCACCGTAGCTTTGCGAAAAGATTCTTCATCTTGGACCAAAGCAGAGCAAGCAGGGTTAATCGTGCAAGAAGTTGACGAATCTGTCAAAGATGCCGATATGGTAATGATACTAATGCCTGATGAATTGCAGGCTGCAACCTATACATCAAATATTCATAAGCATATAAAAGAAGGGTCAATATTAGCTTTTGCCCATGGATTTAATATCCATTTTAAAAAGATAATTCCTCGAGAAGATTTAGATGTGGTTATGGTGGCTCCCAAAGGTCCAGGACATACCGTACGCTCTCAATATGTTGCTGAAGCTGGAGTTCCTTCGCTTTTAGCAATCTATAAGGATGTATCAGGACAGGCAAAAGACATAACTCTTTCTTACGCTTCTGCTATAGGAGCAGGTAGGGCAGGCATTATTGAAACTAATTTCAAAGATGAAACTGAAACCGATCTATTCGGTGAACAGGCTGTACTTTGCGGTGGTCTTACCTCTCTAATTCAATCGGGTTACGAAGTGTTAACAGAAGCAGGCTACCCCCCTGAAATGGCTTATTTTGAATGCCTACACGAAGTAAAACTTATAGTAGATCTAATTTATGAGGGTGGATTACAAAATATGCGTTATAGCATTTCCAATACAGCTGAATTTGGAGACTATTTGAGCGGACCTAAAATAATAACGGAAGATACCAAGGACGAAATGCGCGCTATTCTGAAAAGAATACAATCGGGAGAATTTGCTGAAGAATTTATAACTGATTGCAGAAAAAGCAATGATGGAAGGGGTGGTCCTCTTATGAAGGAATTTAGAGAAAAGAATTCTTCGCACTCTATTGAAAGAGTGGGGGAGGAATTAAGATCTATGATGCCCTGGATTGCGCAGAATAAATTAGTAGATAAGACAAAGAACTAGCTTTACTTCAGTGCCTAAAGACTCAGAAAAACTAGACCTTTATGATGAACATGAAGAGATCGTCTCTGTTAGGGGTAAAAGAGTAAAACGTAGGGGAATCTTTTTACTTCCTAATTTACTCACCACAGCATCTTTATTTTCAGGGTTTTATTCTATTATTTCTGCTATTCAAGGGGATTTTATTGCTGCTGGAATGGCAATATTTGCTGCGCAATTTTTTGATGGTCTTGATGGAAGGGTAGCGCGTTTGACTAATTCCCAGAGTAAGTTTGGTGCCCAATATGATAGCTTGTGTGATGTAGTTTCTTTTGGACTTGCTCCTGCAATTTCTATTTTTTTATGGGGACTTGACTCTTTAGGACAAGTTGGATGGATATTCTCTTTCCTTTATGTAGCGGCTGCAGCTTTGCGGTTAGCAAGGTTCAATACAAATCTTGGCTCTGAAGATACCTTCTTCAAAGGCTTACCAAGTCCAGTAGCTGGAGCAACAATAGCCTATTATGTTTGGGCACTTAGTTCAGTTGGGATTCAAGGAGAAAATTTAGGGTTTCTGTTAACCTTTATCTCAGCTTGTTTAACAGGTATGTTGGCTATTTTGATGGTTATAAATATCCCTTACTACAGTTTTAAAGAGATCGAATTGAAAAGAAGAGTTCCATTCTTCGCTATATTGGTAGTAGTTTTTGTTTTTGCTCTAATTGCTATTGATCCACCTTTAGTTCTAGTTAGTTGCGCTATGCTTTACACTTTATCAGGCCCGGCAATTTGGGTTATAAAGAGCCTAAGGAATTAATATTTAATAGCTATTTACAATTGAGAATTACCTATGCCAAGGGTAACATGCAACTTCCCATTTTATGGGTCTGTAGCTCAGTTGGTTAGAGCGCACCCCTGATAAGGGTGAGGTCGGAAGTTCAAGTCTTCCCAGACCCACCATTTTCTTCAAGTTAGATAAGGGTTTCAGAGAGTTTCAACTTTGAAACCCTTTTTTTATTTCTATACACACTCATACACACAGTAAATAATGTGTTCGGATGAGCACTGCTACCAGAACTCCTGAGAGGTACACATTGAGCGTAAAATTTCAGTTTATTTGTCTTCTTTAAAATTACGGTTAGTGAGAAGTCATACTCATCTGTCAATACTCTTCTGAAAACTGACGAGACTGATCGATTGATTAGAAATTAAAATAACACCTTCAACTACGACAAGGTTGCCGGTAAAATTATCCCCCATCATTAGGTGTTTTATTCCTTGGTGTGATAAGTCCGGCATTTGGATCAATATCCCTCCTGATCCTCCTGGTTGAAAAAGCTTATGTGTTCGCTGTTTTGGTTCAAAAAAAGCTGACGTTGATCCCCAATTCCCCACTATTCTAACCAGTTTTTTGTTAATGGATTGATCTTGGATTTCAATCAGCAGCCATAAATCATCATTTTCGATGAAAAGTTTATTTCCCAACTCCCATATCCTTCTTGCCTCTTCGAGAGGACTTTCCTTCTGACTTACCTTCTTTTCTTGCTTAGGTTCTGCAGAGGATTCAGCAGAGACAGCAGTTAAAGAAGTATCCTTCGGCATCTGAAAAGACATTACAGCCGCCATTAACACAGCACCCGCGATAAAATATAGCCATTCTTTTTTCATTTTTACCCCGTTAATCCAGCAAGAAAACCTCGCTTTCAAATTGTACTTCGTCAGCCCTACGAAGTTAAGCGAGACGGAGCTGCTGTTCGGTGTTCTGCAGAACACCGAATTGAGTTAAACAATCTTCTAGTGTTCGCATTTAGTGGAGAAAAGTACCAAAATATACACACTGGTATACACACTAGTGGTATG
>CAZWMS010000004.1:0-67967 GCA_964635015.1 uncultured Gammaproteobacteria bacterium
AAGTTCACCAAGTCTATTTATACCTTTGTTATAAATAATCTGAAATTCAGCCTGTTTAAATGGAGGTGATACTTTATTTTTTACTACTTTAACCCGGGTTTCATTTCCTACAACTTCATCACCGTCCTTTACAGTCCCTATTCTTCTTATATCAAGTCTTACTGAGGAGTAAAATTTAAGTGCATTTCCACCACTAGTAGTTTCTGGACTTCCAAACATAACACCTATTTTGTGCCTTATTTGATTTATAAAAATAACAAGTGTTTTTGATTTTTGAACACTTCCAGTAATCTTTCTTAGAGCTTGAGACATTAATCTTGCTTGTAATCCAATGTGCGAATCTCCCATTTCGCCCTCTATTTCTGCTTTTGGAACTAAGGCAGCTACAGAGTCAATTACCAAAACATCAACCCCTCCAGAATGAACCATAATATCTGTTACCTCTAGAGCCTGTTCACCAGTATCAGGTTGAGAAATAAGTAGTTCTTCAACATTAACACCAAGTTTTTCTGCGTAAATTGGATCTAGTGCATGTTCTGCATCAATAAAAGCTGCAGTTCCTCCCATTCTCTGACATTGAGCAATTACTTCAAGAGTCAAGGTTGTCTTGCCTGAAGATTCGGGACCATAAATCTCTACAACCCTTCCCTTTGGTAATCCTCCTATACCCAAAGCCACATCTAACCCCAAAGAACCTGTTGGAATAGCTGGAATCTTCTCATGCTTTCTATCACCCATGCGCATAACCGTTCCAGCACCAAATTGTCTTTCTATTTGTCCTAAAGCTGCTTCTAGTTGCTTTCCCTTGTCTACTTCTTTGATATTTGTTACCTTTTTTTGTGCCACAATGAATCTCCTAGTGAGTTATTGTGGCTATTATACTAAATACTGTATAAATAAACAGTATTATTTATTTCCCCTTAATAATCTTATACTACCTGATAAAGCTGTCTTTACAGAAGCAAATCTTACTTCTTCTCTATCTCCTAAAAAATATTCTGAAGAAGTTAATATAGAGTGACCCTTAAGTAGCCAAGCAAAACAAACAGTACCTACAGGACTTTCTTTTGAACCCCCTTCAGGTCCCGCTACGCCACTAATTGCAACACCTATATCGGCCCTGCTCTTTTTAATTCCTCCTTCAATCATCTCTTTAACAACCTCTTCACTTACTGCACCAAATTTTTTTAAGGTTTCGTGAGATACACCCAGAATCTCTGTTTTTGACTTATTTGAATAAGTTACAAAACTACAAGAAAACCAACGAGAACTTCCTGGAACAGAAGTAATAGATCTACCAACCCATCCTCCTGTACAAGACTCAGCGCTAGTAAAAAAAAGCCTCTTCGATAACAGAAGATTGCCTAACTCTGCACTTAGAGATGTTAAAACTGACTCAGTCAAAAATAATAACCCCTTAAAATTTTCACTAGGTAAATATTCCAGAATTTATCATTTTACTACTAGATAGTTTTTTTTCTATTTTTAAACTGATAGAATCCGCGAAAATCCTAACTTATGACATATGTAGTTGTTGATTCGTGTATAAAATGTAAACTTACTGACTGTGTTGAGGTTTGTCCTGTTGACTGTTTCTACGAAGGACCAAATATGTTGGTCATTAATCCCGATGAATGTATAGACTGTGCACTATGTGAACCGGAATGTCCTTTAGATGCTATCAAAGCTGAAGATGAAGTACCTGAAGACCAAATCTCTTTTATTGAATTAAATGCAGAATTATGCACCGAATGGCCTAATATAACCGAGCAAAAAGATCCATTACCGGATGAAAAAGAATGGAGAAGTGTTAAAGATAAACTTAAATATCTAAAGCGCTAATTCCTTTTAAATTTTAGGCTAATAACTAGAATAAAAATTAATCCCAAGATAACTCCCGAAACTACTTCTAATGCTTCTTTAGAACTAAAGGTATAGTTAAAATTCATGATGTTTCTTTGCCAAATTAAAGGAATGCTGAAAAGAATTAATCCATAAAAAAAACTTGAAAGTATTTCTCTATATAAACTATAAGCAAGCCTTACTAGTCTAACAAAAGAGAAAAGCCCAGCTAAACACCCTAACATGAAAATTCCTAGAACATAAAAATCAAGATTATTTAATGCTGAGAGAATGAAAGGGTATAAACCCAGCAAAAGTAACACAAAACTACCTGAAACTCCCGGTAGAATTAGCGCACAAATAGCTAAAAAACCTCCAAAAAATAAATAAATTAAACTTAATTCATTGAAAATGATCTGTGGGAGAGTGAACAAAAAATACACTGGAAGGACAGAACACGAGAAACCCAGAATAAATCTAAAGCCTATTTTTTGTGGTTTGAGGGGTTTTATTATCAATGAACCCAAAAGAAGACCTGAGAATAAAGCAGTCAGTAAAAAAGGATGGTATGTAAGTAAATAGATTATTAAAGAAGAAAGTGAGAATAGAGCCGAGACCATTCCTAAAATAAGAAGAAACAGAAAATTACCCTCAATAGAATCCCAAGCTAGTTTAAATTTTCCATTTAGAATTTTATGAAGGAAAACTAAATTTATATTCGCTATGGAATATATTAATTTCTCATATACCCCCACAATTAGAGCAATAGTTCCTCCAGATATACCGGGAATTATCTCAGCTACACCAATCAAAAAACCTTTTAAGAAAGTTATAAGAGTAGATTTATTCATATATCATCCTATAGGAGAATTCATTTAATCAGAAGTTCCTCCCAACATAGGTACAAAAAGTACCTTATCTAAGATTATCCTAGTGTAGGTATTTCTATCTTCTCTCTTAATTAGAGTTAATTCTTGTTTTGAAGACCCACCTAAGGGCATGATTAACCTTCCTCCAATAGAGAGTTTATTTAAAATGAAATCTGGGACATCAAGTGGCGCGGCAGCAGACAGTATGGCATCAAACTTTTCGTCCATCTTACTAATCTCCTGGCCATCATCATGAATGAGCCTTATATTTCTTACTTTTAGTTCATTGAGGTTACTTTTAGCTTTAAGATACAGAGATTTTAATCTTTCAAGACTCAGAACCCTTTCAGAAAATCTAGCCAGGATTGCTGTTTGATAGCCACAACCAGTCCCAATTTCTAAAGCATTCTTTATGGGCTTCTCGTTTAGTTTGTCTTTTTCGATCAATGCCTCTGTCATTCTTGCCACTATATAGGGCTGAGAAATGGTCTGTTGATAGCCTATTGGTAAAGCAAGATCCTCATATGCGCGCGAGGCAAGTGCCTCATCTAGAAAAAGGTGTCTAGGTATATCTCTCATAGCCTCAAGTATTCTTATATCTTTAATGCCCTTTTCAGCAAGTCTTTCAACCAGCCTTTGTCTAGTTCTTAAAGAAGTCATTCCCCTTCCAGAAAATTTAGATTGTTCAATCATTTTTAAGATATTTTATAACCCAGTTGGAAAGATCCTTAGTTTTTTCTAAAGACAGGAAATTAGGATAAATTGGAGTAATCGAAACTGCTCCCCTTGTAAGAGCGCTTATATCAGAACCCCTACTATTGTTAGGAATTTTACTTCTATGAGTTACCCAAAAAATCTCTTCTCCTTTAGAAGAAATATCTTTGGTAGGAGGGTTTCTCTTGCCCCAAGAACCCAATGTAGTTATTGATATTTCCTCAATATCTTCGTAATGAAGATTGGGGACATTTACATTCAAGGTTATGTTGGAATTCAAATTTAACTTGACTAAATTCTGAATTATATTTTTAGTCACCAAAGCTGCAGATGTAAAATTGGGCTTCTTGCCAGTATTTGCAGTTCCTGGTTGATTAAATGCTGCTGCTGAAATTGCAATACATGGTAAAGGAAGATTTCTTCCTTCAAAGGCAGCTGCAACTGTGCCTGAATAAACTAAATCCTCTGCCAAATTAGCACCATAATTAATTCCAGCTAATACCAGGTCTGGTTTAAATGGGCAAAGACCATTAAGACCTAAATGAACACAGTCAACTGGAGTACCATTTATATAGAGAAAACCTTTTTTATTTTTTTTAGCTAATAAACCTCTTCTTGTGGATATTGAGGAACCGGCCCCACTTTTGTTTTCGGAAGGTGCAATAACAAATACTTCAGCTATCTCTTTAATATAATTAAAAAGAATTTCAAGACCTGCTGCCTCCACTCCATCATCATTAGAAATCAATATCTTAAGCATTTTGACTTAATGTAAGCCTAGTCTTGATCCTTCTTTATCAAAACGACTGCATGACAAGATAGACCCTTACCCTCTCCTTCAAACCCTAGTCCGTCAGTAGTGGTAGCTTTGCAATTAACTCTATCAAAATCTATCCTTAAGTCTTTTGCAATATTTTCTCTAATTTTTTTTACATGATTTTTTAACTTTGGGATTTTTCCTATAAAAGTGATGTCTAAATTCTTTACGACATAACTGTCCTCATTCATTTTTTTTGTTACTTCTCTAAGTAATTCCCTACTTGATATATTTCTATATCTTTTATCCCCTGATGGGAACATCGAGCCTATATCCTCATACCCAGCTGCACCTAAAATAGCATCTATCAAGGCATGAATAATTAAATCTCCATCTGAAAAAGCTTCTATAGAAAATTTGGATTCTATGTGGACGCCACCTAATATTAACCCACTTCCAGATACAAGAACGTGTGCATCATATCCATGTCCAATTCTCATCAGTTTTTTATTCTACCTTGTTCTTCAAGAATAAATCTAACTAGATTAACATCCTCAGGATAAGTTACTTTTATATTATCTCTAGACCCTTCTACCATCTTTATTTTTCTTGATATAGTTTCTACTAAGCTAGCTTCGTCTCTAAAAAAATCTCCATTTAATACAACACTTTGGAATGCTTTAAATAGAACCTCTTTACGAAAAACTTGAGGAGTATAGGCCATCCATAGAGGTTTCCTTTCTGCTGTATTCACAATCATAAGGTCTTTATCAGAAACTATTTTCATAGTATCAATGGCAGGAACACCCAAAATAGCACCGTCTACCTGTTTGCTTTCTAAAGCTTCTAGTAAAGATCTTATATCTTCAGCTTTTAGACATGGTCTAACTGAATCGTGAATAATTATATAAGAAAAATCGATTTTAGATTCCTTCCAAAATTTTACCCCCTGAGCTACTGATTCCAGTCTTGTTTTGCCTCCATTAATAAAGTGAATATTTGAAGTTTTCAAATCAAGATTTTTCCAATAAAGATCGTCATTAGCTTTAGGAACACAAACTCCGCAACACTCTGGAAATTCTAGGAAAGGACTTAAACTCAACTCAAATATACTAATATTTTCAAGCTTAAAATATTGCTTGGGAACTTTTTCTCCAAACCTATTACCTCTACCAGCTGAGGGAAGAATTAATGCAAAGGAATTATTCATTAAGTCGCTCATCTTTCTGGGTATTAATCTCCCTTATCTCGTTATTCTTCTTAAATTGATAGAAAATTTCTCCAGGTTTTATTAATCCTAACTCTGACCTTGCCAATCCTTCTATAGCCTCAATTCCAGAATTAAGCCTTTTCTTTTCCTGTTCTAAATATGCATTCTTCTCAAAGAGTTCCTTGTTCTGATCTTCTTGAATAACTATATCTTCTCTTAACATAATTAATCTTTCGTAACTGTAATCTCCAAACCAGATTTTGCTTTGTATGATAATTATTAAGGCTCCTAGAAATATAAGAGAAACATAAAAAAGGAAGTTCTTATTCGAGGTAGAAATTATTTTATTTAAACTCATTGATTCCAAGGTACTCCATTGCTGTTTTGTCCTCAATCATTAAAAGCCGATTATATTTTGAAGTTCTTTCAGATCTAGAAGGGGCACCAGTCTTGATTTGTCCAGATCCTACAGCAACAACAAAATCAGCTATAAAGGTGTCTTCTGTTTCTCCTGATCTATGAGATATTATTGTCTTATAGCTATTAGAGTTAGCTAGCTTAATAGTTTCTAGCGTCTCAGTAATAGTTCCTATTTGATTAAGTTTTATCAATATTGCATTAGCAGCATTATTCTTTATTCCCCTCTCTAACCTTCTATGATTTGTTACAAATAAATCATCACCTACTAGTTGTGACCTTGAACCTAAATCTTTAGTGAGTTGAGTCCATCCCTGCCAGTCATCTTCGGAAAGCCCGTCTTCTATTGATGAAATTGGATATTTAGTTATTAATTGAGAAAAGTAAGAAACTAATTCTGAAGAAGAAAAATCCTTTCCTATTCCTCCTAATAAATATTTTTCATCACTATAGAATTCACTTGCTGCAACATCTAAAGACAAGATAACTTCTCTACCCATTTCGTAATTAGCAACTTCTATAGCTCTGGATATTAGATCCAGTGCCTCTTCAGGAGAAGATATATCAGGAGCAAATCCTCCTTCATCGCCCACAGAACTGCTCAGGTTTTCTTTCTTTAAAATTTCTTTTAAGCAGTTATAAATTTCTACCCCACATTGTATTGATCTCCTATAACTATCAAAACCAACTGGCATAATCATAAATTCTTGAAAATCTAAGGAATTATCTGCATGAACACCTCCGTTAAGTATATTCATCATAGGAATTGGCATTTTTTGATGGACCCCACTCCCTAAAACCTCTCTAGCATTCTTTGATAGATATTCGTGGAGAGGCAAATCTAAACTATTGGCAACAGATTTAGCGCAAGCTATAGAAACACCTAATATGGAATTTGCTCCAAAATTACTCTTGTCTTCAGTTCCATCTTCTTTACACATTAAATAATCTATCTTTTGTTGATCAAGAGCTTCTTGATTTTTTAGCAATTTATTAAGATCCCTATTAACAGTTTTAACAGCTTCAAGGACCCCTTTTCCATGATATCTTTTGTTGTCAAAATCTCTTCTTTCTTTAGCCTCGAAGGTGCCCGTAGAGGCACCAGAAGGAACAAAGGAAGTGTTTGATGAACCGTCAGAAAGAAGAACTTCAACAGATAAAGTTGGATTACTTCTAGAATCCAAAATTTCGTAAGCTTTTATTGAATCTATAACAACTTTACTCATGTTACTTTATTCAATTCTTAAGGAAGGTTGAGATTTTGCTAAATTATCAATCTCTTTAAGTTGATAGAGAAAGTCTTTAAGCAGCTTTAAGGGGAGGGCACAAGGACCATCGCATTTTGCCTTACTAGGGTTAGGGTGTACTTCTAGAAACAGTCCACCCAGTCCTATAGACATTGCTGATTTCGCAAGGTCCAAGGAATGTTTTCTTCTTCCAGCTGTTTTATCTCCTAAGCCACCAGGTTCTTGTAGAGAGTGTGTAACGTCAAATATTACTGGGAAACCATAACTTTTCATATAAGACAAGCCAATCATATCAACCACCAAATTGTTATATCCAAAAGTGGTTCCTCTTTCACACAATAAAATCTTTTCATTTTTAAAGTGAAGAATCTTTTTTATTATATTCTTGATCTCTTCAGGAGATAAGAATTGCCCTTTCTTAACATTAATGGGTAAGTCTGTTTTTGCAGCTGCAAGCACTAAATCTGTTTGGCGACAAAGAAAGGCTGGTATTTGAATTATATCTAGAACTTTAGAAGCTTTTATAATTTGATCTTCATTATGAACATCAGATAATACAGGTACTTTGTAGTTAGACTTTATATCAGATAAGATTTCAAGCCCCTCATCAATACCCGGTCCTCTGAAAGAATTGATTGAAGATCTGTTAGCTTTATCAAAAGAAGCTTTAAAAACTAATGGTATATCTAGCTCTCTAGTAGTAGTGGTTAATTCTCCTATGACCTCCTCAACAATTGAACTTGATTCAATCACATTTAAACCTGATATTAGAGTAAAAGGTTTTGTATTGCCTACTTCAATATCACCTATAGTAAGGGTTTTTGATTTCAACTTCTCACTCCTATAATCTTTGGTTGTTCAATTCTTTTGCTGCTTTAATAAAACCTTTAAATAAAGGGTGTCCATCTCTTGGAGATGAAGTAAATTCAGGGTGAAATTGACAACCTATAAACCAGGGATGGTCATTTAACTCGACTACTTCAACTAAGTTTTTATCTTCAGATCTACCTGCAATCTTCATACCAGCAGATTCTAATTGTTCGACATAATTGTTATTAACTTCATAACGATGCCTGTGCCTTTCTTTTATAATGCTATTGCCATATAGAGTTTTGGTTAAAGAATCTGAGGAAAGAAAGCATTGCTGACCTCCTAAACGCATAGTTCCTCCTAATTCTGAGTATTCATCTCTTTTTTCTAAGCTGCCATCAGCAGCTATCCACTCACTAATAAGCCCTATAACTGGATAGCTAGAATTTTTATCAAACTCACTACTATGGGCATTTTTTAATCCCAAAATATTTCTTGCATATTCTATGACTGCCACTTGCATACCCAAACAAATCCCTAAATAAGGAATTTTATTTTTCCTTGCATATTCCGCTGCCATTATCATTCCCTCAATACCTCTTTCTCCAAATCCTCCTGGAACCAAAATAGCATCAGCCCTACCCAGAACCTTTTTGACATCTGAAGACTCCAAGAGTTCAGAATCTACATAATTTATATTAACTTTTAACTCTTGATGTATACCACCGTGAACTAAGGCTTCATTTAGCGATTTATAAGCATCAACAAGATCCATATACTTGCCTACCATAGCAATATTAACATTTCCTTTGGGGTTTAGATCTGCATCTACTACCCTCTTCCAGTCTTTTAGATTAGGCTTCTTACATTCAATTTCTAATTTCTCTACCACCAAATCATCTACAAATTGTTCATTTAATTTTAAGGGTATTTTATAAATTGTTTCTACATCTGGCATAGAAATAACACTCTTTTTCTTTACATTTGTAAAAAGAGCTATCTTCTCCCTAGCTTCGTCTGATAATTCTTGTTCAGATCTACAAATTAAAATATCTGGTTGTAGTCCATGAGACAACATTTCTTTTACAGATCTTTGGGTCGGCTTAGTTTTAATTTCTCCAGCAACAGATATATAGGGAACTAAAGTCAAATGCATAAATAAAGTTCTATTAGTCTCAAAATCTAACTTCATTTGTCTTATAGCTTCTAGGAAAGGTTGAGATTCTATATCTCCTACTGTACCTCCAATTTCTACTATTGTTATTTCTGAGTCTCCTGCCCCTCCAACAATCCTTCGTTTGATCTCATCTGTTATATGGGGAATTACTTGGACTGTTCCACCTAGATAATCTCCTTTTCTCTCTTTTTTTAGAACAGTTTCATATATTTGCCCTGTGGTAAAATTATTAGATTTAGACATCTTGGTTCTTAAAAATCTTTCGTAATGACCTAAATCTAAATCAGTTTCTGATCCATCATCAGTAACGAATACTTCCCCGTGTTGAAAAGGACTCATTGTTCCAGGATCTAGATTAATGTAAGGATCTAATTTAAGTATCGTTACTGAAAGTCCTCTGCTCTCCAAGAGTGACCCTAAAGAAGCAGAAGCAATGCCCTTCCCTAGAGAAGAAACAACCCCTCCAGTAACAAATATAAAGCACGTTTGATTCTTACCCATCTATAAACACCAGCAGAATAAAAAAGAAGTTCCACAAGATGGGATGACAGAATAACAAAAAGCTAAAATTTGAACAATAAAAACAAGGTTTTTGTAAGTTATTTAATATTGTATATAATTTAGTCTTCCCCCTCTTCATAGAACTTTGGAGGGAAATTATCTTCTCTTGCTAAGTTCTCAAACTTCGCTACCGTTTTTCTAAAGGCCAATCTAATTGATTTTGTTGGACCATTTCTTTGTTTAGCTATATTTATTTCAGCCATTCCTTGGTTCTCTATACTGTTGGGTTCGTAATGTTCTTCTCTATAAATAAAAGCAATAACATCAGCATCTTGCTCTATAGCTCCAGAATCTCTTAAATCAGCAAGAATAGGTCTTTTATTAGGTCTGGACTCAACTGCTCTATTAAGTTGAGATAAAGCAACAACTGGTACATCTAATTCCTTTGCTAAAGCTTTCAAAGATCTACTTATTTCGCTTATCTCTGCAACCCTATTATCTCCTTTCCCATAAACTTGCATTAATTGTAGATAGTCGACTACTATTAAAGCCAGATTTCTATCTTCTCTCTTTATTCTTCTTGCTCTAGATCTAAGTTCGGAAGGATCAAGAGCAGGAGTATCATCAAGAAGAATATTTTTATTGCTGAGCACAGAGAGAGCTTTGTCTATACCTTCCCAGTCTCCTTCCTCCAAGTCACCTCTTTGTAATCTTTGTAGGTCTATATTAGAAATACTGGAAATAAACCTTCTAACAACTTGCTCTGAAGACATTTCCATACTGAAAATAAGTACTGTCTGATCAGTCTGTCTAGCTACATTTTCTGCAATATTGAAACTTAGAGCAGTCTTTCCCATTGATGGTCTGCCTGCAATTATTATTAAGTCTGATTTTTGAAATCCTAAAGTAATGTTATCAATGGTCTCAAATCCTGTGCTTACTCCCACTAAACTATTGCCACTTTCATTTGATTCTTGTATCCGCGCATAAACAGGCCCTAGTATTTCCTTTATACCCCGAGGACCAATAGAGCGTTTAACATCGTCTCTTAAACTTAATATCCTGTCTTCCGCGTGGTCTATTACCTGCTCACTACTTGAAGATTCTGAATCTCTTGCAATCTGAGAAATATCTTCAGCAGTGCTAATCAATTTTCTAAGGTTTGATCTTTGTTTGATTATATCCGCATAACTTTCAATGTTAGCAACACTTGGAGTGCCTTTTGCAAGTTCAATTAAATAGTCTTTTCCTCCCTTATCAGACAATAAGGATAGGTCTCCATTACTGTCTATAGTATCTTGAACTGTTATGACATCAATAGGCTGACCTAAATCCTGTAAGTTTTTTATTGTCCTAAAGATAAGTTTATGTTCATTGTGATGGAAATCCTCTTCTTGGACTTTAACAGCAACTAAGTCCCAGGCATCATTCTTTAACATAATACCTCCCAACACAGCCTTTTCGGCTTCAGTAGAATAAGGAAGCTCTTTTGAACTAGTAAGATCTTTGACCATCAATTAAAGAAATAATCTAACTAATAACATTAGACAATTCTCCCACTAGGGAGGAATTAAAACAACAAAATTTGGAAAGTTATTCTTGAGGTTTTAAAGAAACTTTTACAGACTGAATTACTTCAGGATGAAGTTCAATGTCTATTTCATAATCTCCTAATTCTTTAAGTGTTCCCTCGGGAAGTCTAACAAAACTCTTTTCTATCTCTATCCCTTTTGTAGATATAGATTCTGCTATTTCCCTAGTACCTATAGAACCGTATAAAGTTCCTTCCTCTGAAACTGGTACACTAATTTGTACTTCTAAAGAACTAAGTTGCTTTGCTAACTCTGATGCTAAATCTAACCTACCTAATTCCTCTTTCTCAAGTGCTGATTTTTTCTTCACATATTCAGCCTTGCTTTCCTCATTTGCATGTACTGCATAACCAGAGGGGATTAAATAGTTTCTTCCGTAACCCGACCTAACATTAACAAGTTCACCTGGGTCTCCTAGGTTAGTAACTTTCTTTAAGAGAATAACTTCCATATCATTTAAAGTGCGAGTCTGTGTAGGGAAGAAGGGCTAGATGCCTTGCTCTTTTAACAGCTTTAGTTAATTGTCTTTGATATTTTGCAGATGTTCCAGTTAATCTTGCTGGCATTATCTTTCCGTTTTCAGTTATATACTCTTTTAGCAATTTTATATCTTTATAATCAATCTCCTCTATACCCAAAGAAGTAAATTTACAAAACCTTTTACGATCATCAATTTCTTTAGGTCTTTTCTTAAAATTCTTTTTCTGTCTTCTTGCCATAATTCTATTATTTTATTTCTTATATATAAATTCAACTTTACTAGGAGTTGGGCTTCTCCTCTTTTTCTTCAGAAGATTTTTCTTCTAATGTATCTTGTTTAGCTGATTTATCTTTATCTTGTGGTTCTGTCTTTGGTTTCTTTATAGCTACCCTGCTAACTCTTGATATTGGATTCTTAGTATTACCTTCTCTTGGAAGTGCTTCTTCCTCCTCTTCTTCTTTCTCTTTTGTGAGAGCTGATTCTTCAGTCTCCGCAATTTTTTTTCCTACAACAAGCTCTCTGATAATAGCGTCATTAAACTTAAAAGAATTTTTAATCTCTTCTATAGCTGGTTTAGCACACTCTATGTTCATCAAAGCATAGGTTGCTTTGAATTGTTCCTGGATAGGATAGGCTAATTTTTTATTTCCTATATTTTCTGATCTATGTACAACACCGTCTGAATCAGAAACTATAGTAGAAAATTTTTTTAATAATGAATCTGTTTGATTAGATTGGTCAGGATGAATCAAAAATACTATTTCATAATGTCTCAAAATTATACCTCCTGGTTTTTTTAAACTTCTTCATCTATCAATGATGAATGAAGTAAGGTATTGAGGCTGCGCATTCTATTTGAGGTTTAAGTCACAAGCAAGTAGTATCAAGTATGCTTAAGATCAATTGATCAAAACCTATCCCTTCTATATCTGCAGACTTAGGAAGAAGACTAGTTCTAGTAAGGCCTGGAACTGTATTTATTTCAATAAGCTGAAAATTTCCTTCTAAGTCTTTTATAAAGTCTATCCTCCCCCAACCAGAACAACCTAAACAAGAAAAAGCATGCCAAGCAAAATCTTTAATATCTGATAATTCTTCAACTGAGAGTTGTGATTTTAAATATTGAGTTTCATTACTAATATATTTAGCATCAAAATCATAAAAATTATTCTTAGGAATGATTGAGATGGGTGTCAAAGTTCTTTTATCTAGAACAGGAACAGTAATTTCCTCTCCATCAATAAAAGCTTCAACTATTAAATTGTCATCATACTTAAGAGCTTCCTTCATAGCTTCTTCCAGAGTACCTTGGTTTGGATGGACTATGCTTATTCCTAAGCTAGAACCCTCTTTAGCTGGTTTAACCACAAATGACTTATTTAAAGATGTTACATCTTTCTCACTAGACAAATAAGGTATTGTTTCTGTCATTTTAGATCCTGCTTTCTTTATTTCTACAAAATCTGGAGTTGGTAAGCCTAAATCCCGCCAAACTTTCTTAGTTTCACATTTATTTATACTAATTTTACAAGCTTCTGAACTACTTCCTGTGAATTGAATACCTTGATCCTCCAATAACTTTTGAATAAAACCATCTTCACCTCCTTTACCATGTAGTGCGATAAATACTAAGTCTAAATTTTCTAAAACTTCCAAAGCATGATCTTCTGATAGTAAATCTACCCTTTTTACATTTAATCCTTGGTCTTTTAATGACTCAAAAACTTCATTACCAGTTTTAATAGAAATTTCTCTTTCTGTTGACCAACCACCCATTAATACTGATATTTCTCTATTCAGAAACTTTGCAGTGTCAATTTCAAACATCTTTTATTTTTTTAGTTCTGAAATTTTGAGAGAAAAATCAGAAATATTACCCGCACCTTGAATTAAAAGAACCGAATCTTTATCAGTTTGAATATGACTTAATATTTCAACTAAATTAGAAAAAGAATCCGAAAGGTAAACTTTTTTAAAACCTTGTTTTTTTAGTTCTTTCTCTAAAATTGTGGAACTAATTTCCTTGATCTTCTTTTCACCAGCAGGGTATATAGGAAGTAAAATTAAATTATCTACAAGTTGTAAAACTTTAATAAAGTTCTCAAATAGATCTTTAGTTCTAGAGAACCTATGGGGTTGAAATACCATAGTTACTTCCTTTTTGGGAAAGATATTTCTTATAGTTTCTATGGTGTTTTTTAATTCTGTTGGGTGATGTCCATAATCGTCTACAACAAAATTTAGGTTATTATTTATTTCTATTTTTCCTAAAAAACTCATTCTTCTACTTACTCCTTGGAATTTATTCAATGCATTTTGTATGTTTAAAATGGATATCTCTTCTTCTATTGCTAAGACTGCTGCTGCAGTAGCATTTAGGACGTTATGTTTCCCAGGCATATTTAAATTGATTTGAAAAGTATTTGATTTACTGCTGATGGAAAATTTAGATCTAAACTCAAAAAATGTTAAGTCTTTAACAACATAGTCATTATTTTCTCCAAAACCATAAGAGATAACATGCCTGTTAAAAGAAGGTATTAAATTCTTTAATATTGGATCATCTCCACATACTACAAGCAGACCATCGAAGGGTAGCTTTTTGCTAAAATCAACGAATGCCCTCTCTAAATTTTTAATATCATTGTTATAATTTCTTAAATGATCTTCATCTATATTAGTAATGATTGCTAAGGAAGGCTGAAGCATCAAGAAAGATTTATCACTTTCATCTGCTTCTGCAATCAAATACTCTCCACTTCCCAGCTTGGCATTAGTTGAAAAGCTATTTAGCACACCTCCAACAACAAAGGTTGGGTCTAACATAGCTTCAGCCATTATAGAAGCCAATAAGCTTGTTGTAGTTGTCTTGCCGTGAGTTCCGGAAACTGCAATACCCCTTTTCATGTTCATTAAACTAGAAAGAAGTTCAGCTCTAGCTAAGATAGGTATCTTGAGTTTTTTTGCTTCTAATAATTCTTCATTTTCTTCTCCTATTGCAGCTGACTTTATCACCATGTCAACTTCTTGAATATTTTTAGCTTTGTGTGAGTTTTCTATAGTGATACCTAGAAATGAAAGTCTTTCTGTTACAGAACTTAACTTCAAATCAGATCCAGATATTGTGTATCCTTGGTTGAATAAAACTTCAGCTAATCCACTCATTCCACTTCCCCCTATTCCAATGAAATGGATATGTTTAAGCTTTTTCTTTGTTGAATTCATAGATTTTTTTAAAAATATTTTCAGCTACATCCTTGGCTGTATCAAGTTTAGCTGACTTAGCCATTAAAAGTCTTTTTTCTTCATTAGAGGCTAAATCAGAAATTACTTCTTTCAGTATTTCACTATTCTCTTTCTTTGAAACCACTATTTCTGCCAAACCTAGCCCCTTCATATATTTAGCATTAAAATATTGGTGATTATCTGTAGCCCATGGTAAAGGGAGCAGTATTGCTGGCTTATTCATATAGATTAATTCTGAGACAGTCATTGCACCAGCTCTGCTAATAACTAAATCTGCTGTGTCATACTGTTTTCCTATATCATTTATGTAAGATTTAACTTTACAATCAACTTTCATCTTAGAATAAAAATCTATCAATCGACTTTCATCAATTTCTCCAGATTGATGGATTATCTTCCAATTTTTTATTTCTTCTAAATTTTTAAGTGACTTAAGAACTATAGAATTAAGTTGGACTGAACCCTGACTACCCCCAAGAATAAGTAGAGTAAATTTTTTATTGTGACTTTTATTTATCTGAGATCCTGTGTTGATTAAATTTAATATTTCTTCTCTTAATGGATTGCCCACATATTCAACTTTTGAATTTTTTGTAAATGCATCCGGAAAACCTTCAAAAACTAAATCAGAAAAGCCAAAAAGTAACTTATTGGCTGTACCAGGAACGCTATTTTGTTCATGAATAAATAGAGGTATATTTAAAAACTTACATGCTATTCCTGCTCCTAAACTACTGAAATTTCCGCAGGTTAAAACAAAATCAGGGTTAGTCTTTCTTAAAAATATAAATGAGACAAAAAAAGAATTTAAAAGAGAAATAATGGAAAGTAATTTCCTAAAAATGTTTTTACCTCTAAATCCAGAAGCTTTTATAGCTTTGAATTTAAAATTTTCAAAAGTTGCAAGTTCTTCTTCTGGAGAATTTCTTCTACCTATCCAATAAATTTTGGAGCCATGTTTCTTAAAAACTTTTGCAATAGCTAGAGCTGGATGTATGTGTCCTCCAGTTCCACTACTAACAAAAACACCTTTCATTAAAAACTTGCCCTTCTAGTAAAATTTGCTACTGGCATAGAAGATTTTGTTTCAAAATCTATTCTTAAGACTAATGCGCATAATGCACACATAATTAATAAATTCGTTCCTCCATAACTAATCAGAGGTAAAGGCAAGCCTTTAGTTGGCATAAGACCTGTAGCTACTCCTACATTAATTAAAGTATGAAGACCTATTAAGATAGAAGCCCCGTAGCCTAAAAAGAAACCAAAGTGCAGGTTTCTGTTTAAAGCCCTTCTAGCAATGAATAAACACCTAAAAGAAAGAAAGAAAAGTGCAGCAACAAGAATAAAAGCTACTAATAATCCCATTTCTTCAACAATAACAGCAAAAATAAAATCAGTATGGGCTTCAGGAAGATAACCTAGTTTCATAACACCCTCTCCTAAACCAACTCCAAACCACCCTCCTCTTCCTATGGCCATCAATGACAAGGTTAACTGATATGCTCCTTCATATTGATTATCTATACTCCAAGGATTCATAAATGACATAATTCTTTCCCACCTATAAGGTACAAAATAAATTAAGGCTAATATACCTATTGAGCCAAGAATAATTACCAAAAGAAATTGTCTTAATTGAACTCCTGCTAGAAATAATATGGCAAGAACAGTGGTAAAGATTACCGCTGAAGTTCCCAAATCTGGCTGTAATAAAATAAGAGACACAACTATTACGACTAAAAAAGCTGGCTTAAAAAAACTAAACCAATTTGACTTCAAATCTTGAAGTCTTCTAACTGAATATCCTGAAATATAAACTATGGCTATAAATTTCATTAACTCAGAGGGTTGAAGACCAATGGGTCCTATCCTTAACCATCTTAAAGCTCCATTTACCTCAATTCCTAACCCGGGAATAAAAATAATAATTAAAAAGAATATTCCAAAACCTAACAGGATTCGATCAAATTTCTCCCAAAAATCCAGAGGTATTGAAATTATTAATACAAAAAGTATAAAACCTATTAGTAAATGGATTGATTGCTTTGTAAAAAAATGAAAAGGGTCTCCAGTGAGAGAGTTTGAAAACTCTATAGAGGCAGTTGCCACTGCTAATAAACCAAAGAATGTTATGGAAGTGAAAAGACCTAGAAAGAGTAAATCTATTTTTCTTAGATCTGGAAAAGAGAGATACTTCTCTAACAATCTTTTAATCATATTTCACACAAAACCAGCCATTTTTTTAAATTTATCTCCTCTATCTTTGTAATCCTTAAACATGTCTTTGCTTGCACAAGCAGGTGAAAGCATTATCACATCTCCTTTTTTTGAAAGGGATTTTGCATTAGCTAAAGCCTGTTCTAGATCCTTTACGATGGTACATTTAACTTTATCTTGAAGCGCTTCAATAATTTTTTTTCTGTCTTTTCCAAAAGAAAATATATGCTTTAATGAATCAAGACACCCTAAAGGAATCCTAGAAAGATCTTGGTTCTTTAAATCTCCTCCACATAACAATAAAACTCTTTTCTTGCCAAAAAGTTTTTTGCTAGACTTCAATGCTACTTCCAATGAAAGTAAATTAGTTCCTTTAGAATCATTTATATAAGTAACCCCTTCTTTTTTTCCAAGTATTTCGTATCTATGCGGTAACCTAGTAAAAAAAGATGGAATATTCTTATGTCTAAAAAAAAGTTCTAAATCTTGCCTCTTAATTTTTTTAAGCTTTAATAATTTTTGTTTATTAGTCAAAGCAAGATATACAGCTAATACTGCTTTAAAATTAAATAAATCATGAAAAGGCCAATTCTTACCCATTAAATCAAGAATTTCTTTTTCAAACGGCTTAAGTAGTTCTTGAAAATTAAAGACATTCTTATGGGATAAAAAGCTAGGAATTAAATTATTTTCACCTACCAAAGCTACTTGGGAATTAGAAAGAATCTTCTGTTTTATCTTTAGATATTTCTCTATTGATTCATGCCTGTCTAGATGATCCTGATCAACATTCAACAAAACTGAAATATCACATTGTAGATCTTTGCTGTGTTCAAGATGAAAACTAGAGACTTCAATAACAGAAATCTGGCTTTTGGACGATAAAGTATCTAGTGCGGGTTTACCAATATTTCCACAACTAATTACTCTATCTTCCCCATAGATTTCTTTAAGCTGATTATAAGCCATGGTAACTACAGTTGTTTTCCCGTTAGTGCCTGTAATTAGAATAGTTTTAGATTTTGTTTCCTTTAAAAATATATCTATATCTGTTTCTATTTCAATTCCAAGATTCCTCGCCCTTGTGAGAACTTTGTTATTAAAAGATATGCCTGGACTTACTAGTACACTTTTTACTTTATCTAAAATACCTTCATCGAATGATCCTAGAGATAAATGTTCCTTATTTAAACGCTTAAACTGAGAAAGACCTGGAGGGTTTATTCTCGAGTCCATTATTAAGAATGGTAAATTTTTCCTTTTGAGATATCTTAGAAAGGATGCTCCAGTATCACCAAAACCAAGAACAAGATTCATTTAATTTAACTCTTTTTTAATTTTATCTAAGTTTAATGGTTACTAGACCTATGAGAACTAACATAAAAGTAATAATCCAAAATCTAACAATTACCCTCGGCTCTGGCCATCCCTTTAGTTCATAGTGATGATGTATGGGAGCCATCTTGAATACCCTTTTGCCAGTAAGGTTATAGGAAATAACCTGAACTATAACTGATAAAGTCTCTACCACAAATATACCGCCCATTATTAACAGCACATACTCATGACGAATTATTACTGCAATAATCCCCAGGGCTGCTCCTAGTGCAAGCGAACCAACATCTCCCATAAATACTTGGGCTGGGTAAGTGTTGTACCATAGAAAACCGATACCTGAACCAACCAAAGCACCACAAAAAACAATCATTTCACCAGTACCAGGCAAAAAGGGTATGTTTAAATATTCAGAATAGATACTGTTTCCTGCAGCATAACCAATTAGACCTAATCCACCAGCAACCATCACACAAGGCAAGATAGCTAGTCCGTCTAATCCATCTGTTAAATTAACTGCATTACTAGAGCCTATAATCACTAAATAAGATAAAAAAACAAAACCTAAGCCCAAGGGTATTGAAACTTCTTTAAAGAAAGGAACTATTAAGCTTAATTCATGAGGATTACTAGAAGAGTAAAATAAAAAATAAGCTGCAGATAAAGCTATAACACTTTGCCAAAAAATCTTACTTAATCCAGAAAGGCCAGCGCTAGACTTCATCCTTATTTTTATGAAATCATCTACCCACCCTAAAAGACCAAATAGAGTAGTTACACTAAGGGCTACCCATAAATATCTATTTTGTAAATCTCCCCACAAAACAGTGCTTATAAAAATTGAAGAGAGTATTAAGGCGCCTCCCATAGTTGGAGTGCCTCTTTTACTCCAATGACTGGTAGGACCTTTTTCTCTTACAACCTGACCTACATCTATCTCTTGCATTTTATTTATGAACTTTGGACCCAATATAAGAGAGAAGACAAGAGCAGTTAAAGTAGTAGATATAGCTCTGAAAGATAAATAGTCAAAAACCCTAAAGGGACCATAGGAATCAGAAAAAAAATTAATAATCTCTAATAACATCAATATTCCTTCAATTTATCTGATATTACATCCATATTAGTAAATCTGGAACCCTTGACAACAACTACAGAATTCTTATCTAAGACCTTAGCAAGGTAATGAAATAAATCATCATTAGATTCAAAAATTTTTCCCATATTGCCTAAATATTCTAACCCTTCTATCCACAAAGAACCTACACAAAGAAACATGTCTATTTTATCTTTAGCATATTTACAAATTTCTGTATGGAATTTCTGTTCTTTTCTACCCAGTTCTCCCATCTGCCCAGCAACAAAAATAGATTTTTTTTCTGATAAGTTGCTTATTACATCAATGGCAGCTTTCATTGAATGAGGATTAGAATTATATGAGTCGTCTATAAGAGTTGAGCCATTCATTCCTTTATAAGAAGACAGTCTTCTATCAGGCAAAAGGATATTGCTAAAAATAGAACTTAACTCATAAAGATCTAAATCCAAGACAACTCCAACAGCTAAAGCTGCACATGCATTCAATGAATTTTGTGTACCTAAGCCATTCATGGAGAATTTAAATTCTTTACCCCTAAAAGAAACTTCAAAAAAGGTAGAGTTATTAAATAAATCTACCCTTGAATTTCTTAGCATTATGTCTGAATCTTCATTAAAACCAAAAGTGACTAATCTCTTATGATTTATCAAGCTTTTCCAGTATGGATAAAATTCAGAGTCTCTAGGTAAAACAGCTGCCCCATTATCTTTAATATTTTGAAGAATTGAACCTTTTTCTTTCGCAACTGCCTTTAGCGAACCTAAACCTTTTAAATGAGAGGCTGCGGCATTTGTAATAAGAGCTATATCAGGTCTAGTCATCTTTGATAAACGATCTATTTCCCCTGGAGAATTAGTTCCAATTTCAATAACTGAAAAATTAAAATCTTTTTCGATGGAGGATAGAGAAAGAGGAACCCCAATGTGATTATTTTGATTTCCCTGTGTTTTATGACATTTACCTTGAGTAGAAAGAAGATGATAAACAATTTCTTTAGTTGTAGTTTTGCCATTACTACCCGTTAATCCAATAATTTGTCCTTTAAAAGCTTTTCTTTGTTCTTTTGCAAGAAGATCAAGGAACTTGTAAGTACTTTTTACTAGAATGTAAGGTTTTTTTGATTCTATTCTCTTTTCGACTACAAAAGCTGAAGCCCCTTTAATTCCTGCTTCAGTTAAAAAATTATGGCCATCAAAGTTAGGTCCCTTTAAAGCTATGAAAAGATTACCTTTTTCTATTAGTCTAGAATCAACGCTTAACCCACTAGTTTTAAAAGTAGGAATGTCTGAAAACAAAACACCTCCTCCCTTTTCTGCAATATCTTTTATGTTGAGACCACTCATTAAATTTTATAAAGCTCTTATACAGGAATTAACAGCATCAAGATCAGAAAAAAGTTTTTTCTCACCCATTATTTCCTGATAGTTTTCATGTCCTTTTCCAGCTATCAAGAGCACATTAGTTTGATCGCTCTTCTGTATTTTCTCAATACAATATCTAATGGCCTTTAATCTCTGTGGAATGACCTTGAATAATGACTGGTCTTTACCTGAAATAATTTGATTAATTATATCCGTTGCCTTTTCTTCTCTTGGGTTATCATTTGTAATAACAACTTTATCAGCAAGCTGGTTAGCAATGGAACCCATCAAAGGTCTCTTAGATTTATCTCTTTCTCCACCACAACCAAAAAGGCACCATATGTTCCTCTTAGGAAATGAGTCTCTAATCTCTTTTAGAGCATTTGAAAGAGCATCGGGTGTATGAGCATAATCAATAAAACAGATGTCTTTCTTATTTAAATTTACTCTTTCCATTCTTCCTGGAGGAAATTTAATCTTGTCTAATAAAGGATAGACTTTAGATAAATCATAGCCAAATGCTGATAGTGCCACGATTGAAGAAACTACGTTAGAAGCCAGAGCTTTTGACATGGTTTTTAAAAAAAAGGTTTCTTTTAAATTAAAAATATTTGCTTTTAGTTCTACTTTAAGCAGGTCTTCAGTTTCTCTAGAAAAACTATAGATTACATCAATTTTATATGGAATATTTTTTTTAATATTGAATCTATCAATTTCTAAAATTTTAATAACTTTAGTAGAAGTAAATCCTTGCCAAGCTTTTAAATCTTTTTCTAATTGAGTTCCTGGAAGTGAATTTATATTTAACACAGCTATTTTAGGATTAAACTCATTGAATAAAATCATTTTAGATCTTGAATACTCTTTCATATTTTTATGGTAATCCAAGTGGTCCTGAGAAAAACTTGTAAGAATAGCTACATCAACATCTAAACCATTGAGTCTAGACTGTTTTAGTCCATGCGAAGAGGCTTCTAAGGACACTAGTGTTATATTGTTAGATCTCATTTTAAATAAAGCTTTCTGTAAATCTATGGGATTAGGAGTCGTCAAAGGAGACTCATTTAAAACCACTTTTTTACTTACTGAACTACCTATTGTGCTTAAATAAGCAGACCTCTCTCCAAGTAAATTACCTATTTGAAATAAAGTTTCCACACAAGTAGTTTTGCCATTCGTTCCCGTTACTACAAAGGTATTTAATTTCTTAGAAGGTTCGTTATAAAATTTAGAAGAAATAGAACCTACCAAATATCTCAGATTTGGTACAAAAATTACATTATTAACAATTTTTTCCTTGTTATCAGACAGAATAGCTATTGCCCCTCTTCTGTTAGCCTCTGTTATAAAATCACTTCCTTTATACTTTTTGCCTTGTATTGCAAAAAACAAGTCTCCTTTTTTAATCTTTCTACTATCTAAAGACAAACCACTAACATTGCAATCTTTCATAGATTTGTTAATTTTTATAGGAAAACCACTTAAAAGACTTCCCAAATTATGGCTGAATTTCTTCGAATTACTCATAAAGAACCTGACTCCAAAGCATGAAGTGACTGACTTAAAACTTTTGAAGCAACTGGAGCTGCAGCAGAACCACCTGAATGAACTTCTCCAGAAAGGTTATACAAGACAACTACTGCTAATAATCTAGGATTATTACTTGGAGCAAAGCCAGCAAAGGTAGCGGTGTAAGATTTATTTCCTCTCCTAATTTTTTCAGCTGTACCTGTTTTACCAGACACTTGAATACCTTCTATTCTAGCTAATTTTCCTGTTCCATAAGTAGAGTGTACTGTCTCATATAGCATCTTAGAAATGTATTTTGATGTTTCTTGACTTAAAATTCTTTTATCTAGTACTGGACTAGATAATTTCTTATTCATGAAAAGATTTAACTCCTTGTATACTCCATTGTTTGCAAATACTTGGTAAGCTTGAGCAATTTGTAAAGCTGTCATTGAAAGTCCATAACCATAGCATAAACTCACTTTATCTCGATCGCTCAATCCTGCATAAGAAGGTAGAAAACCTTCTCTAGAAGATATTAGAATATTACTGGGTAGTTTGCCTACTCCAAAGTTAGAAAAATAATTATGTAGTAGTTCTGGTTTTTGCTTATCGCAAAGTTTTACCATTCCTACATTGCTAGAGTAAGAAATGATTTCTGATAAATTTAAAATCCCATAATCTCTAAAGTCACTAGTTTTGTAACCACCAAACTCAACCCAACCAGGAGAAGTGTTTATGACAGTATCTTTACTTATTTGACCTGAATCTACCATAGCCGCCATTGCAAGAGGTTTTATTACAGATCCTGGTTCAAATACATCTATAGAGGCTCTATTTCTCAATACACTTAAATCATTCATATTACTTCTATCTGACGGATTAAATGTCGGGAAATTAGTGAGCGCTAATATATTGGAACTTTTAGGCTCTACTAAAATAATACTACCAGATTGTGCATTTAACTCTTGAACAGCGCTGTATAATTCATGGTATGCTATTGATTGAAGCCTTATATCGATAGTTAGTTGAAGATCTTGTCCATCAATAGCAGAACTCAAGTCTCCTCCGATAACTCCTATTGGGCTTGTTATGCCTGAAAAATTTCCATCCTTACCTTTTAATATTTTCTCAAGAACTTTCTCAACTCCCTGAAGACCAATTCTATCTATATCAGTAATACCCACTACATGAGAGCTTATTTCTTGCTGTGGATAACTTCTTTTTAGATTTCTCTTAAAGAAAATTCCTTTTAGATCTAATCTCTCTATCTCAATTTTCTTCCTATCTTCAATGTGCCTTATTAACTCTATATATCTATTCTTTTTTTTAGCCTTCATAAGTATACTTTCTTGAGTCAGGTCTAAAGTATTAGATAAAGTTGCCAGTTGTTCAGAATTTGGTTTAAATAATTGAAGATCTAAAACAATTGAATATCCTTTTATATCTATAGCTAAGAGTCTTTTATTTCTATCAAGAATTTCTCCTCTTTTAGCTAAAAGAGTGTCTTCAAGGATAGTTCTGGAATCAACTTGTTTTTTAATGAATTCTTCTTGATAAATTTGGATATAAAATAACCTTGTTAATAAGGAAAGAAATCCTATAACTAAAAATAATTGTATTACTAGAGACCTTCCAGAATAGCTATTTGTTCTAGAATTCATTACTTAAAGATAAAAATATCTTCTTCTAATCTATTTGGGTTCTTATGAAGGAAGGGATATCTAAATAATCATCTTCTTGAGATTCTTTTTCTTCTGGTCCTTTTGATTCTCTTTTCTCAAGGGGTGATTTTTCTAATATTTCTCGTGCAGCAGAACTTAAAGGCAAGGACTTGCTACCGTTAAAACCATTTGTGCTTATTTGGTTTAAAGTTTTTTGATTGGATGCTATTGATATTCCTCTTGAACAGCTATCTCCTAGCCCTGTAGCTATTACAGTTACAACCAAGTCATTGCCTATAGATTCGTCGACAACTGTCCCTGTAACTATTGTTGCTTCTTTAGCAGCAAAGACTTCTATGCTATCAAGCACTGACTGAAACTCTCCCTGGGTAAGATCTGGTCCAGCAGTTATATTCACCAATACACCTTTAGCATCTTGTAAGCTTACATCTTCAAGAAGTTTGCTCGCTATTGCCTGTTCTGCAGCTAGTCTTGCCCTATCAGGTCCTGATCCAATTCCAGTTCCCATCATCGCTGTACCTCTTTCAGACATTACAGTCTTAACATCAGCAAAATCAACATTAATTAATCCTGGTCTAATAATAATATCAGAAATACCCCTTACAGCACCTGATAAAACATCATTGGCGTGTTTGAAAGCTTCAAGCATAGGGCAATCCTGCCCAAAAACTTCTAATAGTTTTTGATTAGGTATGGTAATAAGGGAGTCAACCTCTTCAATAAGTTCATTTATTCCTTCTAGCGCAGTATCCATTCTCCTTGATCCTTCTAACTCAAAAGGTTTTGTAACTACTGCCACTGTAAGAACTTCTAATTCTCTTGATATTTGAGCAATAATAGGAGCTGCACCAGTTCCAGTTCCACCTCCCATTCCCGCGGTGATGAAAAGCATGTCTGCACCTTTTATAATTTCCTTTATTCTATCTTTATCTTCTAAGGCAGCTGCCCTTCCTTTCATGGGGTCAGTACCAGCTCCTAAACCTCCTGTAACTTCTTTTCCTAAAACTATTTTTGTAGTTGCTTGCATTTTCTCTAGAGCTTGTTTATCTGTATTGAGACAAATAAATTCTGCTCCTTCGATTTTACTGTTAACCATGTTCTGGACTGCATTTCCACCTCCACCGCCAACGCCTATAACTTTTATAACAGCTTTTTCCCTAATATCTTCTACTATTCCCCATTCACTCATTTTCTATCTCCTAGTTTTGTTATTAAAGATTGCCTCCAAACCATCTAGTTATTCTGCTTAGAATATTCTTATCTCTTGAAAGATAATTGAGATGATCTTCTTGAAGTTTCTTCTGACCATAAAGTAATAAACCTACAGAAGTTGAATAAATAGGGTTATTTATAATTTCTTCTAGTCCCTCAACAGACTGAGGGCATCCCAATCTCACAGGTGCATGAAATACTTCCTCGGCTAGCTCTGTAGACCCCTCAACTTTTGAAGCTCCTCCTGTAAGTACTATTCCTGCAGGAATCAAAGACTCAAAACCACTAAGATTTAATTTTTGTTGTGCCATACTAAATATTTCTACGTATCGCCTCTCAAGAACATCTGCAAGAGCCTTTCAGGGCTCCCCCCCATACCTGGAACCATCATTAATTCGTCCGGGCTAGTAAGTGAACTAACTGCACAACCATATTTTTGCTTAATATCCTCAGCTTGAGTAGCTGGTGTCCTTAAAGCCTCTGCAATATCGTTTGTTACATGATCTCCTGCTATGGGTATAACATCTGTAAAAGAAATTGAACCATCCATAAATACAGCTATATCAGTTGTCCCACCTCCAATATCTATAAGACAGACACCTAACTCTCTCTCATCTTTACTTAACACAGAATAACTAGATGCAAGTTGCTCTAATACGAAAGCTTCTACCTCTAATCCACATCTACTAACACACTTATGTATATTTTGTGAGGCATTATTGCTGCATGTAACCAAATGAACTTTTGCTTCTAGTCTAGAACCTGCCATTCCCAAAGGTTCTTTAATACCATCTTGTTTATCTATTATGTAATCCCGTGGCAGTACGTGGAGTAACTTTTGATCAGCTGGAATGGCCATGGCCTGAGCTGTTTCAATGACTCTGTCTACATCACCATATTTCACATCTCCATCTTTTATTGGAACAACTCCTTCAGAATTAAGTCCACGGATATGACTACCAGAAATACCAACATAACATGAACTAATATGACAACCAGCCATGGATTCAGCCTCTAAAATAGACTTCTTAATGGCGTTGGTTGTTGATTCTATATCTACTACGACACCATTCTTTAACCCTCTTGAAGGATGAGTGCCTAATCCTAGAATTTCTACTGAAGAATCCGATTTGGCCTCAGCTACTATCACAACAACCTTAGAAGTTCCTATATCTAAACCAACTAACATTTCATTTTGGTTTATATTATTCATGCCTCCTCCTTTTGACTGAAAAGAACTGAAATACCATTCATATATCTAAAATCTACAGTTTGTATATAATTATTTCTTCCTGAGACCAGCTCGAACGAAATAAAACTCTCGAGACGTTCGAGCTGATCCCGGAAATTCTCTTGATCAAATATTAACTTCATACCAGATAAAGTAACTGCTTCAAAGTAACCGCTTTGCTTCAACTTTACTTCTTCTAAAATCTCTCCTAGTCTGTAGAGCTGAGACTGAATTCTTCTTGAATTATCTAAAAGAACAAAGCTTTGGTCTTCCCTCCCCTCTAGGTTTATTAAATCCATTTCAATAAAAGGTTCCTCAGGAAAGATTATATGTCCTGAATGAGTAAGGAATCCTTTATCTTTCCATTTGGCTAGTGGCTGATGTTCTTTAACTCTTACCTCTACTTCATTTGGCCATTTCTTTATAGCACTAAATTCGTATACCCAACTTTTCTTGTATGAAGGAGAAAGATTTATTAGATTTTCTTTCTCTTCACTTATTAGTTTTGAAATCTTAGTAATTAATATTTCTTGATTAGAGATAGCAGTATGATCAAAAAATAAGGTGAGATTAATATCTTCAATTGAGCTAGAACAACCGTAAAAAAGAAGGAAAATAAGAGGGAAGCGATTTAATTTTTTCATGGCTTCCTAGAAAAATTTATGAATTTCATTTCAGTGACTTTAGGAGGTCTCATCCCAAGACCTTCAGTTGCTAATTTTCTAAGATTTGTCTGATTTCTTAAGTACTCAACTTCTTCAATTAAAATATTTGCTTTGAAAGACAATTCAGAGTTAATAGACCTTAAACTGTCTAAGTTAGAATAAGATTTTCTATAATCGTAGGTTTGACCTATGAAATAAAGTGAACTTACAAAAAATGTTAATGAGAAGAGAGATAATATAAAAATTTTGAAATTTATATTCATTTTAAGCTACCTTCTCTGCTACTCTAAGGATAGCACTTCTACTTCTTGGGTTTCTTTTTAACTCCTCTTTGGTGGGTTTAAGGGGTTTTTTTATTACAAGTCTCAGTTCCTTTTGTTTATCTAAATCTTTTCCCAATAAGAACCTCTTAACCATCCTATCCTCAATTGAATGGAAACTAATTACTATTAACCTGCCTCCCTCCTTTAAAACTTTAGCTGTAGATTCTAAGGCAGCTTTCAGTTCAAAAATCTCGTTGTTTATCTTCATTCGTATTGCCCTAAAAACATTTGTAGCTGGATGTCTCTTACCTCTTCTAGATTTACATCTCTTAACAATTTCTGAAAGATCTTCTGTTGAATTTATGGGTTCTTTTTCCCTATTATTACAAATTAATTTTGCAATTTTCCTTGAGGCTCTTTCATTGCCAAACTCCCAAAGAACATCTTCAATTTCTTTTTTATTAGCTTTACTCAACCACTGACTTGCTGTAATACCTTCAGATTGATTTATCCTCATATCCAAAGGTCCTGTCTTTTGAAAACTAAAGCCTCTTGAAGAATCTTCTAATTGATTAGAAGAAATACCTAAATCTAAAAGGACTCCACTGACGCTTTCTTGCTTTGCAAAGTCTGATAATTTTCCGAAACTTGAATTAAAAAAACTAAATCTCTTGTCATGAGAACTTAAATTTTCTGCAATTTTTTCTGACTCAGGATCCTTATCTAAGGCTTTAAGTATACCTCCAGAGGAAAGAGTCTGTAGTATGCGTATTGAATGCCCACCCAAACCGAAGGTACAATCTATATACATACCTTCTCTATCAATAATTAAATTCTCTAAAACTTCGTCTACCATTACAGCCTCATGCATGTTTGACTCACTAAAAGGGTATCTCTTCAAGGTTTTGAGGTAAATTTTCAAGCAGATCTTCACCTTCCACCTGAAATCCTAATTCTTTTCTTTTCCAATTTTCTAAACTCCACAATTCAAATTTAGATCCCATTCCTACTAAAGCTATCTGACTTTTAGGTTTAATGTTTACAAATTCTCTTAATAATTGGGGAATGAGTAACGACATTCTTTCTGAAACTTGAAAATCTATTACTGAAGCATTGCCAAGAATTTTTCTTTGCATAGATCGAGTCTTTGGATTTAAGCCTCCTAAGGACTCAAATTTGGAAGAGATTTCATTCCATAATTTACCTGGATAAATCAGCAAGCAAGGGTATTGGGGATCCTTTGTTATTGCCAAAATACCCTCACAGCTTTGTTTGAGCAGATCTCTATATTTTGCAGGAATAACTATCCTTCCCTTTGAATCCACTGTAAGGGAACTTGTTCCATAAATTTTTAAGCTCACTTTTTCTCAAAATTTTTCTATTCATTTAAGAATAGTACTTTTTTTAAGTACACTTTTACACACTTTTACACACTTTTTAAACATTTACAACTATTTGTTACTGACTTAATACACTTAAGTAGTTAATATTAAAAAACTCATTTATTTAAGATATTCTTGGAGTTCTAAGGGAGGTGAGCTAACCTATAAGCCGGGTTCTGTCTTGGATAATCATTCATCTAGATCTTGTGTCACCACAAGACTCAAGCGACCTACCCAGGTTCAGTGTGGGCACACTATTGAACCTCTATTTGGTCTTGCTCCAGATGGGGTTTGCAAAGCCATGAAATGTTTCCATTCATGCGGTGTGCTCTTACCACACCTTTTCACCCTTACCTAAAAAAATTTAGGCGGTTTTTTTCTGTGGCACTTTCCGTAGGTTCACACCTCCCAGGAATTACCTGGCATCTTGCCCTATGGAGCCCGGACTTTCCTCTCCACAAACAGAGTGATTATCTAGTTAGCTCAAATGTAATTATATACTTAAGAAAAAAATCTCAAAAGCATAAGCTTAAGTTTTAGTTTGTTTATAAAGATAGTTCTTACTCATCCCAAGTATATTAGAAGCAAGCAAAAGAGCTTTGTTATTAGGTAAATTTTCTAATAATATATTTAAAATTCTTATTTGCTCATCACTTAAATTTTGTAAATGACTTTTTTTTGATTTATTCTCTAAAATAATCACAAATTCTCCTTTTTTACCAAATTTATCAGACTGAAGCTGTTGTAGTACCCTCTCTACAGTTCCTCTATAAAAAGTTTCATGCTTTTTGGTCAATTCTCTAGCAACAAAAATAGACCTATCTCCTGTCAAACTATCTAAATCAATCAAGAATTTTTCTATACGTCTACCTGATTCAAAAAAAACTATAGTGTTCTTTTCTTTATTAATCTGATCAAAAAACAATTTTTTTAAAGAGCTTTTACGAGGGGGGAAGCCAAAAAAAGAAAATTTGTCTAGAGGAAAACCTGAAATGCTTAAAGATGATAGTATGGAGGATGGTCCAGGAATGGGTATAATCTTCAGGTTGAGTTCAGCAGCTCTTTTAACTAAGGGGAATCCAGGGTCAGATATTAAGGGAGTCCCGGCATCACTTATTAAAGAGACATCTAATCCTCTTTGCAGGGCTTTTATAAAATAAGAATATTTACGATTTTCTGAAAATTTATGAAAAGAAATTAGTTTAGTTTTAATGTCGTAGTGGTTAAATAATTTTTTTGAAATTCTTGTATCTTCTGCTGCACATAAATCACTATCCTTTAAGACATTAACGGCTCTAAACGATATATCCTCCAAATTTCCTATTGGAGTTGCTACCACATAAAGTGTTCCTGATTTAGAATCCATCAACAACGTGTATTATTTTACTAAAACTTTAACTTTTCTCTTTCTAATATTAACCATAATAAGTTGTGCGAGTAACCTTAAATTTTCTATAAATAAAGAAAAAAGCGACTTTTTTATTGAAAAGCCTGGACTTAAATCAAACTTTAACAGACTTCCTAAGGAAATTAATATTTTCTTATTAAGCTTTGAGAATCCGATACTAACCTCTGAATTGTTAAACGGCTTAATGAACAACTATTTCTACTACAAGAAGGAGGCTAATTATTCTCCTACTCTAAATATTCAAGATTTAAGTAGAAAAAAAAACAAACAATGTGGTTTTGTCAAATATAGAAAAAATTATTCTTTGATTTTTATTTTAGATAAATCCCTAGAGAATATGCCGCCTGACTGCAAAGAAAACTTACTCTCTCTGAAGGGTCTTTTAGTTCTTTTCGACAGTGAAATAAATATTAACAATCCTAATTTAACTAAATTAGAGGTAAAAAGATTAAATGATTCTAAAGATCTTCTAAAATATGCTAGGGCACAAGAAGACAAGAATTCTATTATTATTGATGACTTAGAAACTAAAGATAAAAACTTATTGAAAAAAATCTGGAAAGGATTAGATGGAACTACAGCTAAAACAACTACAGCCCATAAAGGAATAGGGGATGAGGATCTTCTATCAAATATACTTTTAATTGAGCAGAGCAAAGTAAGGGGTAGAAAACTTTCTAGGGCCGCATCTACTCCAATAGAATATATTCCAAGAAGCAGGCAAGATATTGATCTTCTTATCCTTTCAGTCTCTATTGAGAAAGCTAGGAGGCTAAAACCTGCCTTAGAGTACAATTTTTCTGAGTCAATTAAGGTATATCTGGTTCCAGATTGGAAATCTAATACAAATTACACTAATTTAGAGCAAGACCTGGAAGGGTCTATAATAATAGATATGCCTTTCAAATTAAATTCCTTAGCTAGATCCCCTAAAATAGAAGAAGAAAATAGAAATCGACTATTTGCAACAGGGTATGATGCCTACGAATTAAGCATTCTATTAAGTTCTTCTATTAAAAAAAGTAATTTTTCTTTCATTGGAATGACTGGAAAACTGAGCGGTGAATCTAACAGGGATATATCCAGGAAATCTCTAAAAGTTGCAGTTATAGATGGAGAATTTAAAAGTCTAGGTTATTGACCTAATATCTCTTTCATCTTCAGAAAGACTCTCAAGAAAAGCAGGTCTTGTAAGAATAAGCTTCATATATTCATGCAAGGGTCTTGTTTTAGCTTCTTCTTTAATCTCAATACCAACTAATGGCAGCCTCCACAAAATAGGCGCAATACAGCAGTCAACTAAAGAGAAATCATCTGACATAAAATATG
The DNA here is from genome assembly GCA_964635015.1 of uncultured Gammaproteobacteria bacterium. Taxonomy (GTDB): domain Bacteria; phylum Pseudomonadota; class Gammaproteobacteria; order Magnimaribacterales; family Magnimaribacteraceae; genus CAJWPI01. Next base: position 31,563 of record CAZWMS010000004.1, read on the forward strand.
GCTTTTCTTTTAAAATTGAGATTACACTTAAAAGATGAGACCTAAAGTCCTGTCTTATTTTCTTTTTCTCAGAATCCTTTAAATTATCTTCTAAAAGTTTGTCAAAAAGAGTGCACCAATCTTCTTCTATTCTTTGTATAAATAATCTCATATGTGCCCTTGCAACAGGATAAACTGGTAATAATGGTGGATGAGGAAATCTTTCGTCCAGATATTCCATTAATATAACTGAATCATACAAACAAACATCTCTATCAATTAGCACGGGAAGAGTGGCATAGGGGCTTAATTCCATTACTTCTTTAGAAATATTCTTTACATCCGAGTTTATTAATTCTGCAGCAACCCCTTTCTCTTGCATGACTATCCTGACCCTATGACTGTAGTGATCTAAAGGATCTGAAAAAAGTGCCATTGAAGTGCGTCTATTTAGTGATACCATCTTTATTTACCCCTTTATCAGTGAATATCCTTCTTAAATTCTCTATAAAGCAAATAGCTAAGAATAGTAAACAGGAGTAAATAGAGAATAACATATACCCCTATATATTCTCTCTTTTCTTTTATAGGATCTGCCATATATGCTAAGAAGTTAGTTAAATCTCTCATACTTAAATTAAATTCTTCTTTTGTTAATTCGCCACTCCCAGCCTTTGTTTCAAGAAAACCACATTTTAAATCAGTTAAAATTTCTCCGGACAGAGGGTCTTGTTTGAGACCTCCATTATCAGCTACTAAAGGGATTTCTTTACATACAGATTGTTGCTCGCCTTGCAAGTCAATTAGAACATTTGGCATAGCAGAATTCACATATACTTTATTGTTAACTCCCAAAGATCTATCAGGGTCTATATAGAAGCTCTTTAGATAAGTATAGACCCAATCAGCTCCCTTTAAAGATGTCTCCAAAGTTAAATCAGGTGGTGTCACCCCAAACCAATCTTCTGAATCTCCTTCCTTCATACCAATAGTCATCAAATCACCAATTTTTTGGTCTCCAAATAAAAGATTTTCTTTAAAAAGATCCTCTGGAATACCTAAGTCCATTGATATCCTTGAATATCTGGCATATTTTAGTGAATGACATCCAAAACAATAATTCACATAAAGCTTTAACCCCCTTTGGAGAGAAGCTTTGTCTGCTGGATCTATGTTGACTTGATCACAGACTCCTTTATGTAAGCCGTCATTAGAAAGATATTCTCCACAAGCGCCTTCAGATGAACTAATATTGAAACTTAGGAAAATAAGAAAAACTAAAAAAATTCTCATTTTATGATTATCCTTTCAGGTACTTCAGTACAAGTTTCATATTTAGAATAAATGGGCATTAAAAGAAAATAAGAAAAATAGAGTATAGTAAATATTTGTGCCCAAAAAGTTCTTGTGGGATTGGGAGTTACTGATCCTAAATAAGTAAGAGCAAAGAAACTTATAACAAACAGGAAAAGAAAAGCTTTACTAAAAACCCCTTTATAACGAATCGACTTAACAGGACTTCTATCTAACCAAGGGAGTAAGGCAAAGATAAACATAGCTGATACCATTACAATAAAACCTAAGAATTTAGCTGTTAATGGACCGATTGGGAAAGTTATTGCTCTTAGCATTGCATAATAAGGTGTGTAATACCAGGCTGGAACTATATGCTCAGGTGTTTTCAAATTATTAGCAGCTTCATAATTAACATATTCAATCAGATAGCCTCCTCCATCAGGTAAGAAAAATAATACAGAGCAGAAAAGAATTAAAAATATTCCTATAGCATATAAGTCTTTTACTACATCGTAAGGAAAAAATGGAACAGTATCTAATGGAACTCCATCTTTATCAGTATGTTTTTTAACATCTATACCTTCCGGATTATTTGATCCAACTTCATGCAAAGCAAGAACATGAACGAATATAACCACTGTTAGAAGAGTGGGTAGTAAAACTACATGAAAAGCAAATAATCTATGAAGAGTTATACCAGAAATTAAAAAATCACCTCTTATCCATGTTAAAAGATCTTCTCCGAATATAGGAATGGCACCTAGTAAAGAGAAAATGACTTGTGCAGCCCAAAACGACATTTGTCCCCATGGAAGAACGTACCCAGTAAAACCTTCGGCTACAAGTAATATATATGTAATCCATCCTAACACCCATAGTAGTTCTCTTGGTTTTTGATAAGACCCATACATCATTCCTCTAAACATGTGCATATAAATTAATAAGAAAAAGGCCGAAGATCCTGTAGTGTGCATATATCTTATAAGCCAGCCGAACTCTACTTCTCTCATTATGTATTGTATCGAAGCAAAAGCTCTGTCTGCAGTAGGTTCGTAGCTCATTAATAACCAAATTCCAGATATAAACTGGATTACTAAAACTACTATCAGTAGAACTCCTGCCAAATACCAAAAGTTTTGCCCTATTGGAGCTGGATATTTACTCAGATGTCTTTCAAAAGTTGCTGATACTGGCAATCTCTGATCAAACCAATGTAAAACTTTTTTGAACATCTAGGTTAACTCCCCGTCCTCTCCAATTACTAAGATATTTTCACTTTCATAATAGTGGGGGGGGACTGACATGTTTGTTGGAGCTGGAACTCCTGAATAAACTCGACCTGCTAGATCAAACTTAGAACCATGGCAGGGGCAGAAGAAACCACCTTGCCAATTATCATCAAATTCATTTGATCCTAATTCTGGATAAAATTTTGGAGCACAGGATAAGTGAGTGCAAACTGCCTCTAGTACAACTATGTCCTCTCTTCTAGACCTATTTTCGTTCCTGGCATACTCAGGTTGTTGATCTTCTTTCGAGTCTGGATCCAAGAGCCTTGATATATTCTGTTTTAGAGCTTTTAGGGATTCAGTAGTGTGCCTGATTATATATATTGGCAATCCCCTCCATTCTACTAACATCATCTCTCCTTTCTCAAGCTTACTTATATCAACCTTGGTAGGAGCACCTGCAGCCTGAGCTTTAGCACTTGGTTTTAAGGCTGACAAGAAAGGGATAGCTGCCCCTGCTACGCCCACAGTTCCCACAACTGAAGTACTTGCAATTAAAAATTTTCTTCTACCTGGGTCTGAAGGATCCTTTGGTTGCATTTTATCTTTTAGAATATTGAGGTCTTTTTCTAGCCTTTCTTAAACCTACTTTCTTTCTTTCAACTTTTCTAGAATCCCTTGTTAAGTAACCTTCTTTCTTTAAAGTTTGCTTATGTTCCTCATTAAATTTAACAAGAGCTCTAGCAATACCTAATTGCAAAGCACCTGCCTGACCTGAATTCCCTCCTCCGGACACACTAGCCTCAATGTCAATTTGATCTTGCATCTTAATAGATTCTAAAGGCTGCATAACAATCATTTTAGCTACATCTCTTCCAAAGTAATCTTCTAAAGATTTTTTGTTAACAGTTATCTTTCCAGTTCCTTTAGATAAAAAAACCCTAGCTCTTGATGTTTTCCTTCGCCCTACTGTATTTATTTTATCCAATTCTTTTCCTTTATTAAGCCTATTATTGTAAGTCTATGTTGTTAGGTTGCTGAGCTTTATGAGGATGTTCTTCAGTTTTATATACTTTTAACTTCTTTAACATTTGCCTTCCCAGTTTATTTTTTGGAAGCATACCTTTTACAGCTTGAATAATCACCTTTTCAGGAGAATAATCTAATACTTCCTCTAAACTTTTCTCTTTTATACCTCCCGGATAACCTGAATGAGAATAATATTTCTTTTGAGCTAGCTTTTTACCTGTAATATTTATCTTTCCTGCATTTATTACTACTACATAATCACCTAAGTCTGCATTTGGAGTAAACTCAGGTTTATGTTTCCCTCTCAATCTATTGGCAATTTTTGAAGCAAGCCTACCTAAGTTTTGATTGTTAGCATCTACTAAGATCCAAGACTGATCAAAGTCAGATTTTTTAAAGCTTTGCGTTGTCATAGAGTTATTTTTGAAGAATTAGGCGCGCGCATTTTATCTACTCAGAAGGCTTCATACAACTAGAAGTTTAAATTTAAAGGTTTTTTTATATATTTATAGTCTATAAATAATTCATTTTTTCTTATTATTCTTATAAATTAACACTAACTAGATAAGGAAATTATGAAAAAAAGTACTTTATATCTTGTATTGGCTTTCCTGCTCGGGCTTGCTATAGGTTTAGTAGTGTTGTTGTTGAATAGCCAAAAAGAATATACAGACACCCCAAAAGAGTCTTTAACTAATATTACTGATTCATTCTCAACACCTGTTGAGAAAGCTTCTCCAGCAGTTGTTAATATATATAGTGAGATGCTTATAAAAAATAATCAAAATGTTTTCCCTTTCTCTAACAGATTTAATTCTCTATTTAGACAAAATAGACCAAGGATAGAATCTAGCTTAGGTTCGGGAGTGGTTTTTAGTTCAGATGGTTACGTTCTCACCAACCAACATGTTATAGGTGATAAAAATCTTAGTATAATTATTGAGTTATCTGATGGAAGAAAGAAAGAAGCAAAAATTATAGGTATAGATAAAGGTACTGATCTAGCTGTACTTAAAATAGATCCTCTAGATGAGAATTTCCCTTCTATTGAAATAGGGAATTCTGATAATTTAAAAAAAGGAGATGTAGTTCTAGCGATAGGAAATCCCTATGGACTAGGGCAATCGGTAAGCTTCGGTATAGTTAGTGCTACTGGTCGTGAATTTAATAATCCTTATCTAAATTACATACAAACTGATGCATCAATAAATAAAGGTAATTCAGGTGGGGCATTAATAGATACTTCAGGTAGACTTGTGGGAATAAATACTTTAATCAGAAGTTCATCTGGAGGATCAGAGGGTGTAGGATTGGCCATACCTTCTGTAACGGTTTTGGGAATAATAAATGACCTAATACAATTTGGTGAAGTAAAGAGGGGTTGGTTAGGTTTTGGAATAGATAGAAGGTCTTTGGCAATGGAAGGTATTCTGTTAATCAATTTTATACATCCAGAAAGTCCTGCAAAAAAAGCTAGTATGAAGATAGGGGATATTATTATTGAGATAAATAATAAACCTTCCAGCTATAATCTATTATACAAAGAATTGGCTAGATCTAAACCTGGCGATGTAAGTCACTTTGTGGTGTTAAGAAAAGGAAAAAATCTAGAGATAGAGTTGCAAGCTTCTACACCTTTAAATTAGAAAATACATCTCCTACTTTCTTCTTTTTATTAAGGATTTAGCATGAGCACTCAACCCCTCTGCCTCAGCTAAAATGAACGCTTTATCTATAAGTTCATTATAAGTTGACTTTTTTCTACTTGATTTAAGATTAACAAAAGAAGACTTTATTAAAAAATCTTCTACTGACAATGGAGAAGAGAATCTTGCTGTCTTCCCTGTGGGTAGAACATGACTTGGACCTAAAACATAGTCCGAAAGACCATTAGCAGAGTCCTCGCCCACCAGTATAATTCCAGCTTTTATAGTCCCTCTTACCAATTCTAATGCATCTTTTGTAACTAAATGAATATGTTCTGGAGCTATTTTGTTAGCAACTTCAATGGCTTCTTTAGAACTTTTAACTTTTATTAAAGCCCCTCTAGTACTAAAGGCTTTTCTTATAATATTTTTTCTAGAAAAATTCTTAATTTCCTTTTTTATTATCTCTTTTACATCCTCTATAAGCTTTATATCTGAAGAAATTAAGATAGAGGTTGCCAATTCATCATGTTCTGCTTGAGCCATAAGATCGAAAGCTATTGTCGTTGAGTTAGAAGTTTCATCTCCTACAATTAATAATTCAGAAGGCCCTGCTATTAGATCTATTCCCACTATCCCAAAAAGTTGTCTCTTGGCTTCAGTCACATATTTATTTCCAGGTCCTATAATCTTTTGAACTTGGGGAAATGTTTCTGTTCCATAAGCAAAAGCAGCCAAAGCTTGGGCACCTCCAATCGAGTAAACTTCATCAACTCCAGCTATAGATGCTGCTGCCAAAGTTATATAGCTGACATTACCCTCTATTGAAGGTGAAGTTAAATAGATTTTTTCTACTCCAGCTACTTTTGCTGGTCCAGTGGCCATCAAAACTGTTGAGGGGTAAGAAGCTTTTCCTCCTGGAACATATATAAGAATTTCTTCAATGGGTTTCTGGAATCTACTTATCTCTTTATTTAGATTGGCTCTTTTGCTTTTGATATAAAATTCTGAATGAAAATCTAGGATCCTTTCATAAGAAAATTCCAAAGCTTTTAATACATTTTTATTTATTTTTTTAGTACTTTGTCTGATTTCATTTTTTGTATAAGAGAAATCACGAACACTTTTGAAGGTTCTTCTGTCAAATTCTTCACTATATTTTATTACAGCTTTATCACCTTGCTTTTTGACGTCTGATAATATCTTGGAAACATTTTTTATTACCTTAAGGTTCAAATCATCTTCATATTTAAGAAGTCTGTCTAATTCGGTTTTAAACCCTTTGTTTTTAGAATCTAAATAAATACTAAACATCTTAGTCCCTTAAGCTAACATCAATTTTTGAAATAAATTCATCCACTATATGGTCTTTTGTCTTTAAAGCAGCTATGTTAACAATCAGTCGAGTGGAAATATTCTTTATTAATTTTATTTCTTTTAAGTTGTTCTCTTTCAAAGTTCTTCCAGAATCAACAATGTCTATTACTACATCAGCTAGACCTAGATCTGGAGCAATTTCTTGGGACCCATGTAAATAAATAATATCTGATTGTATTCCTATAGTGGAAAGGTATTTCTTAGCTATAAAGGGATATTTCGTAGCAACCTTTAGCTTTGGCTTTTTTAGAATTTTTTTCTCTTTTCCTGCAAGTAAAATACGGCAGTTACCTATTCTTAGATCTCTTAATTCTATAAATTCTTCTGAATTCTTTTCCATAAGAATATCTTTACCCACAATCCCTAGATGGGCTGCACCTGATGTAACGTAAGTTGGTACATCCCAGCCTCGCACTAGTAATACTTTTATGTGTGGAGTATTAGTGTCTACTAAAATCTTTCTAGTATTCTCAGGTTCTTTTATAAGAGAGAATTTCGTGCCTTTAATAAAATCCATGAATTCATCTAAAACTCTACCTTTAGAAATGGCTAATATAAGTTTAGGATCAAGATCCATTTTTTAAATACAGAAGATCAGGAAATTCTTTCAATATCTGCTCCGAGTAGCTTAAGTTTTTCTTCAATCCTTTCATAACCTCTGTCAATATGATATATCCTGTCTATCGTTGTAGTTCCTTTTGCAACCAATCCCGCAAGAACTAAACTAGCAGAAGCTCTCAAGTCCGTTGCCATAACTGGTGCACCGTACAGAGACTCTATTCCTTCTATAAAAGCTGTATTGCCTTTTAATTTTATTTTACCTCCCATTCTCGCTATTTCTTGCACATGCATAAATCTATTTTCAAATACTGTTTCACTAATGGAAGCATTACCCTCCGCTATTGAGTTCAATGCAACAAATTGAGCCTGCATATCAGTAGGAAATGAGGGGTATGGCCCTGTACTTAAGCTTGTTGAGATAGGTCGATCTCTTTCCATATTTAATGAAATCCAATCTTTCCCTGAAGAAACAGAAGCGCCAGTTTCCTTCAATTTATAAATTACAGAACCCAAAGATTCTGGTTTACAATTCTTTATTTTAATAGACCCTCCTGTCATAGCCACCCCAGTTAAATAGGTTGCTGTTTCAACCCTATCTGGCATCACCGAAAATTCTCCACCTGATAAAGACTTTACACCTTCTATTATTATCTTATCAGTTCCAGCACCTTGAACTAACCCCCCCATGCATGTTAGACAATCTGCTAAATCAACTACTTCAGGCTCTTTAGCAGCATTATTTATAGTAGTGAGCCCATCAGCTAGTGAGGCAGCCATTAGAATATTTTCAGTAGCTCCAACGCTTACAGGATCTAATGAAATATTTGCCCCTCTTAACCTCCCCTTACATTTAGCCCTAATATAACCATCTTCTAGAATGATTTCTGCACCCATTGCTCTAAGTGCATCAATGTGAAGATTTACCGGTCTACTACCAATAGCACAACCACCTGGCAGAGCTACATCAGCTTTAGCGAATTTAGACAATAGAGGTCCTAAAACTACTACAGAGGCCCTCATAGTTTTAACTAATTCGTATCTAGCATTCAAATTGTTTATGGTTGAAGAATCAACTAAAACATCCATATCTTCATTAAGCATTATATCCGCACCCATTGAACCCAAAAGCTCTATCATCGTGGTAACATCATTAAGATGGGGTAAATTTCTCACTTTAAGAGGAGAATCAGCTAAAAGAGAAGCGGCTAAAATTGGTAAAGCCGAGTTCTTTGCACCAGAAGCAAATATCTCTCCTTCTAGATTCCTTTTTCCTCTTATAACTAGCTTATCCATAATGGTTTAGATACCTAAAAAGAAGAAGTCCATTTTTCTAAAACAATATCTATATCTAGTGAATTCTTATCCATTAAAGCGTAAAATTGATTCCTGAAAGTCACCCCTAAATTAACACCATTTATTGTTATATTAATTAGTTTCCAGTCAAGGTTAGTATCTAAGTACATGCTATAAGCCCCAGGATAGGTTTTTGTATCTGTAACTATTTCTAGATAAACCTTTTGTCTATTATTCCTAGTTGGTTCTCCTTTTGGAGGTAAGATTCTTATCTCTTCATTTCTAAATTCTGCTAAGGTTTTTGCATAAGTATTAAGTAAGCTAGACCTAAAAATTATTTTAAACTGGTTTCTTTGCTCAGCTGATGCCTCTTTGTAATACTTTCCCATCACCAATTGAGAGATTCGTCTAAAATTGACTAGAGGAGAAAGTGCATCACTGATAGATTCAACAAAGCCATCTGGATCTTTATCAAAAGTCTTTTGTTCGGACTTTATAACTTCTATTATATTGTCATGAACTTTTTCTACATATTCATGAGCACTTTCTGCCTGTAATTCACTAAAAAATATAAATTGGAATAAAATAATAAAGATATACTTAATTAAAGTTGCTTTCATAATTTAAAATATCAATAGTGGATTGTTTCTAGATATGTTAATTATTACAACATCAGTTAAAAATATCTAACTTTAATAAAGTTAAAGTTAAAAAATTAATTAAAAATAATATTATGACTTCTCTTATTTTAATCTCTTTAGGAATCTTATTAATATGGATAAGTAGCGAAAAGTTAGAGAGATATTCAATATTAACTGCCAAAAAACTAAGGATCTCACCCTTTCTAATTGGATCTACTGTAATCGCATTTGGTACTTCTTCTCCAGAAATACTTACTAGTTTCTTTGCTGCTCTTGAAAATCGAGGAGCTATGGTTGTAGGAAATGTTGTTGGCTCTAACATTGCTAATTTATCTTTGGTATTTGGATCTACAATTCTGATATTAGGCTTAAAAAAGAAAAAGATTTCATTTGAAGAAGTAAGAAAATCTAACTTATTCATACTATTAGTTTCAAGTATTGCAGTAGTAGCTATTGTATATATCAATCCATTCAATTTAGTTTCCTCATATTTTCTTCTCTTTCTTTTAGTATTAACTATTAGTTTTTGGTTTTTTAATAATAAAAAAAATTATGAAGAAACAACTGAAATAGTAGAAAAAAGTTTTGTTTTCCTGAAACTTATAGCCTCCTTAATAGTCCTAACTACTGCAGCTTGGTTAATTACAAGAGGTGCTTTGATTTTATTAAATGATCTCGGTTTAGGGGAATTATTTGTGGGTTATACAGTCCTAGCTATAGGAACAAGTCTTCCAGAGATTTCCGCCTCATTAGCTCTAGCCTTAAAAGGGAGACATGAAGCACTAGCCGGTACCTTAATAGGCTCGAACATATTTAATGGTCTTTTTGTGCTCTCTATTCCTGGGCTTTTAAATTTTAACTCTAAAATGTCAGCAGGTTGGAATTCAAGTGAATGGATTATTTTAATGACTATATTAATATTGATTACAATAATGTTTTGTGCTTATTTACTTTTCTCTAGAACAAAAGAAACAACTATAAATAAGATTTATGGGATCCTGTTCTTAAGTATATATTTCTTATCTCTAGGAATTGCATTTAAATAGTAAACTCAACTCTATGAAAAAGATAAACTATATAAAATCTGCTAGAAGAACCTTAGAAATAGAGCTTGAAGGACTCATAAAGCTTTCAAAATCTCTTGATAAGAATTTTGAAGAGACCTGTAAACATCTCTTAAATTGCAAAGGTAAAATAATTACTCTTGGAGTAGGCAAATCAGGCCATGTGGCAAATAAGATAGCTTCGACACTTTCAAGTACAGGATCACCAGCATATTTCCTTAATGCAGGTGAAGCGTTACATGGAGATATTGGGGTTGTTGAAAAAAATGACGTCATTCTTATCTTTTCACACTCGGGCCAAAGTCAAGAAATTATTGATCTTATTCCCTATCTTCAAGATAAAGGATGTCTTATTTTTTCAATCACTGGAGATAAAGACTCAACCATTGCTTTAAAAACAAAGATAAATCTTTCAACAGAAGTTGATCAAGAAGCTTGTCCGCTGGATTTAGCACCCACAGCTAGCACCACAGCTACTTTGGCTTTAGGAGATGCTTTGGCGGTAGCTCTACTTGAAGCAAAAAACTTTAGTCATGATGATTTTGCTAAATCACATCCTGGAGGCAAGATAGGCAAAAAACTTTTATTAAAAGTTAAAAATTTAATGCATACAGGAAAGAATTTCCCGAAAGTGGAACCAAATATGACAGTTTCAGAAACTTTAATAGAGATATCAAAAAAAGGATTAGGAATTGCTGCAGTTATAGATAAAAAACAAAATTTAAAAGGTGCCTTTACAGATGGTGATCTAAGAAGATGTCTAAATAATAAAATTAAAATTCACAAAACTAAGATCTTGTCGGTAATGTCAAAAAAATGTAAAACAATTTTAGAGACTTCTTTAGCTATTGAAGCAATTGACTTAATGCAAAAGCATGAAATCTATATGTTGATTGTAATTAATAAGAACAAAAAACCCGTCGGAGTAATAAGAATGCATGATCTCATGCAAGCGGGATTAATATAAATAATACATGAGAAAATCTTATTTTATTTTAGTTTTGGTTCTTGGTATAGGCAGCTTCATATTTAATAATCATCTAAAAGATAAGTTCTACAATGAAAAAAAAGAATCCAATTATCAGCAATTTTCTTTAAAAAATATTAAATTAAACTTTCAAAGTAAATCTTTGGATAATTCCTATTCACTTACCTCTCCAAAAGTCTTAAGAAATTCAAATTTAGAAGATTTCAAGCTTACAAGCCCTTACTTAGAATCCTTTTCTAAGGGACTATTGATAAACATAATCAAAGCAAAAAAAGGGACTCTAGACCCTAAAATGGACTTATTTATACTTGAAGACACAGTTACCCTTGAAAATAATGAAAATAATAGCTTTTTAATTACTTCGGATGAAATGAAAATAAATTCTTTTACGAATGCTGTATCTTCAGAATTACCATCTATTATAAAGTTTGAAGAATTTTACTTTAAATCAGATAATTTTTTTCTTAAAAGTAAATCGAAAGGAGTGCTAGAAATAACTCTTAATTCAGCAAAAATCTATGGAAAGGATAAAAATAAATTAGATGTAAGTCTTGGAAGTGCAAAAAAAGTAAGTTTTTATCCAAGTAGTGGATTAGTAATATTAGAAAAATCAGTTACATTAAATCATGACAATATCATTATTACGGCAGAAGAGATCCACTATGACCTTAGGGACAAGAAAATTTTAAATATAAACCAATCAGATTTAATCAATAAGACCTAACATGGAACTTAAAGCTACAAAGCTTTCTAAAAGTTATAGTGATAAAAAGGTTGTAGATAAAATAGATATCACAGTCTCTTCGGGGCAAACTGTTGGCTTATTAGGCCCTAATGGAGCTGGAAAAACTACTTTCTTTTACATGATAGCAGGTCTTCTTTCCTGTGATTCAGGAGATGTTTTTATCAACAACAACAAAATTACAAAAGAAAATATTTCAACAAGATCTAGTAAAGGCCTGTCTTACCTTCCTCAGGAACCCTCAATTTTTAGGAGGCTTTCAGTTTCTGAGAATATAATGGCTGGGCTAGAACAAAGAGAGAATATAGAAGATTCTGATAAGGAAAATATACTAAATGATTTATTGGATGAGTTTGGACTGCTTAAATTTAAACATACAAAATCAATATTATTGTCCGGCGGAGAAAGAAGAAGACTTGAAATAGCTAGAGCTCTAGCCTGCAACCCTTCCTTTCTCTTATTAGATGAACCTTTTGCTGGAATAGATCCTATAGCCGTTTCTGATCTAAAAGAAACAATTAAAAAATTAAACTCTAAGAACCTTGGCATACTCATCAGTGATCATAATGTTCGCGATACAATGCAAATCTGCCATAAAGTTTTAATTATTAATAAAGGGAAAATAATAGCTGAAGGATCATCAAAAGAAGTGTCAAACAATAAACTTGTAAGGCAAGTTTATTTAGGAAAGGATTTTTTTGTTTAGAGATGAAACATAAGCAAACTCAAATACAAAAACAAACAATTACTTTAACTCCCTCTTTACAAAATCAAATTAAACTTTTGTCCTTGAATGGATATGGTGTAAGGAAAGAATTAGCAAATTTAATTGATAAGCTTTTTGAAAAAGAAGAAAAAGATAAAACTGTGCGATTCTTTAGAGAGGAGTGGCTGATAGACAACTACTTTAAGAATATAAACAACAACTTCGACTATCAGAAAGAAGTTCCTCTAGAAAAAAAAGATCTTAAAGACCATCTTTTAGAGCAAATTATCTTACTTAACTTGCAAAATTATGAATATCTAATAGCAGAATATCTTGTTGATTCAATAAACGAAGACGGAAGGTTGGATCCAGAAATTGATTTTGAAGATCTTAAAAGTTTAGTCTTAGAGCAGTTTGGTATAAGAATAAAAAAAAATAATATAGAAATAATTTTAAAAAAAATTCAAAAATTAGATCCTGTAGGGTGTGGATATAGAAATATAAGTGAGTCTTTGATGATCCAAATAGAGGATCTTAATTTATCTAAATTAGAAAAAATTGAATTAAAAGACACTATAACTAATATTGAAAAATTAAAAGTCAATTTTAACTCCGTAAAGCCAAGCATAAGAAAGAAATTAAAAGAGCTTAATTTTAGCCCGGGATATAGAATAGGAACTAATGAAAATTTATCTATTAAACCTGATATTTTAGTCCTAAAAGACAAAGATAAGTTTAGGGCTGTTCTTAATGATTCTTTCATGTCAAAAAAACTTCTTGATAAGATTAACAAAAAAATAGAAGAGTCTAATTTAGCTTCAAAAGAGAAAGATAAAGGTTTTTTAAAAGGCTTAGAAAGAAGACAAGAAACTTTATTGTCTGTTACTACTTTCTTAATTGAGAAACAGACTAACTACCTAAATGGAATGTCAAAATTAATTCCTGTGACTCTTTCGGGGATAAGCAAGTCATTAGAGATAAGCGAATCTACTGTCTCGCGTATTCTGAATTCGAAATATGTTCAACTAAGAAACAAGAGTTTCTTATTAAACTCTTTGTTAGAAAAAAAGGTAAATGGAAGGTCTGGAGGCAAAGATGTTTCTCCTTCTCAACTTAAAGAATTAATATTGAAAATAACTACCTCTGAAAATCAAGAGAAACCACTTAGTGATGAGAAGATTAGATCTGTGCTCAAGAAAAAATTTTCTATCGAGATAGCAAGAAGAACAGTGTGTAAATACAGAAAAGAAGCCTTACTACAATCTTCAGAAAGGAGAAAAACTTGGTCAACTTTGACATAACAAAAATTTAAAGAAAGTCTAACTTCCGCTAAACAAAAAAGATTCCAATAATTTCTTTGATTGACTTAACAATTAACCTTACTCAATGTCCTGTTCTCAACTTACTGATAGAATTTCTAGTATGAAAGAGATGTCAACAGAGAAATATAATATTTCATTAATCAAAGAAAAACTCAATTCAGGAACTTATTCTCAAATTAAGAGAATGCTGAATAAGTTACACTCTGGTGATATAGCTCATTTCATAGAATCAAGCTCTCCAACTGACAGAGAATTTGTTTGGCAGATTATAAACAAGGAAACTGAAGGGGAGGTTCTAAATTTACTTTCTGATACATTACAAGAAGAGTTCTTAAAATCTATGGACGCTGCTGAAGTAGCGGAAGTTACTAAATCTCTTGAAACTGATGAGTTAGCTGACATTCTACAAAGATTGCCAGAAGCTATTATTAGAGAGGTTCTTGCATCCATGTCTGCACAGAATAGAGATAGGATAGAGCGTGTTTTATCATTTCCAGAAGATACCGCAGGAGGTCTTATGAATACTGACATAATTGTTGTCAGAAAAAATCATACTCTTGATGTAGTATCAAGGTATTTAAGAATGCAGGGTTCTATTCCAGAATCGACAGATAAAATCTTTGTAGTAAATAGAGAGAATAAATACAGAGGAGTTTTATATTTAAATAAACTTTTAATTTCAGATCCTTCACTTCATGTAGAAGATATATATGAAGAGGGCATAAATGCAATAAATGTTGAAGAAAATGAAAAAGATGTGGCGCGTTTGTTTGAAAGAAACGATTGGATATCTGCGCCTGTTATAGATTCAAACAATAGCTTATTAGGTAGAATTACTATTGATGATGTGGTAGATGTTATTAGAGAAAATGCAGACGAATCTCTTCGTCAATTAACTGGACTAGGAGAAGATACTTTCGCAAAAGCTTCTGTAGCTACTAAAAATAGAGCTATATGGCTTGGATTGAATTTAATAACAGCTTTCGTGGCAGCAGCAGCTATAGATATGTTTAAAGATACAATAGAAAAAGTTGTGATTCTTGCGGTTTTAATGCCAATAGTAGCTAGTATGGGAGGTGTGGCAGCAACACAAACTCTAACAATTATGGTGAGAGGTATTGCACTTGGCCAGATTCATAGATCAAACCTTGGCTGGCTGGCAGTAAGGGAAGCTATGGTTGGCCTTGCAAATGGTTTGTTGTGGGCATTGGTAGTAGCCTTAGTAGCATCTTTCTGGTTCCAAGATCTAATAATGGCTCAAATTATTGCTTTAGCCATAATAATCAACCTTCTTGTAGCTGTATTAAGCGGGGTAGCAGTTCCTTCAATTTTGAAATATTTCAAAATTGATCCTGGAATAGCCGGAAGTGTTATAGTAACAACTATCACAGATGTAGCAGGCTTTATTTCATTCTTAGGTCTGGCAAGTATCTATTACAACTAAATGTTAATCTTCAAACCATCCTAAGAACTCTGTTGAAGGCTCCTCTACCTCTCCCCAGATTCTCCACTTACCACTGCTGAGTTGGTCTAACCTTTTCTCAAAAGCTTTTCCTGCAATATACACAATGCCCGCTGTTAATGGTCCACCTAGTATTAGTGCATAAGCTGGCAGATAATCTTTCAAAGGAAGTGTCATTACTACTTCTAAATCAAGGTCTGTGAATCTACCTTCCTTAGACTTATTTGCATAACCAGACCATTTAAATTTACTAGATCCACTCTTAAAAACTATAGGGTCCTTTATTAGCACATTATCTTTTTCTACTAATAAAACACCTTCAACTTTATCTACGTTAAATCCTCTTTTGTAAAGTTTGGTGAAATTAAAATTGGTTACTTTTTCAAAAGTATCAGTGACATTAAAGATACTTACAAGTCTTAAAAAAGCAGAAGGTGATTGCAAATCATCCTCCATGTCTTCGAACAGCACATTAGTCAGATTAAATCCTAAAAGACCTGAAAAACTATTGAAATTAAAATCAAATGGAGTGCCCTCCCATTCAGACTTAATAAAAAATTGCGCACCTTCACTCAAAAAGTTTGTCTCTATATTTAATTCTTTAAAAGCAAGGTTAGGAGAATAAGAATATATTTTTGTATTTAGATAAGTTGTGAAAGAATTCTTGTTGTTTTCAATCTTTAATCTTGAATTCTCATCATTTCCTATATGTCCTACTTGCCAATTGCCATAGATACCTTTTAGTTGGTCAAAAACTATTTGATTCCTTTCAGTCGTAAGATTGAACTTCCAGGAGCCTAGATCACTCTCATTTAAAGATAGGTTCTCAACTGCAAAAAAAATAGGAAATTTAATCTTATAAGCATAGTCTAAAGAAAGACTTTTATCCTTTTCATAAAAATTTTCTAACTTAAGACTCTCTAGATTAACAGTTAAACCTTTTTTAAAGTTGTTTCTTAAAATCACCTTTCCCTCTAACTCGCTATTAGTAAGAAAGAACTCTCTTCCATCTTCAATGGGGTTCATATTAACCAAAGTGTCTGTAAGTATAATTGGACCTATAAAGGCTTGTGATAAATTAAGATCTTTTATATAGAAAACTTCTGGGTTAAATATGGAGTTAGTATTAGAGAATAAATATTTGTATTTATCTAAGTCAAAGACATCTAGACTCCCAGTTAACATAAGTTTATTTTCTTCAAGCTCTACCTCTTTTTTTATATCTCCTAACAAAATTAAGCCTTTTGAAACAGAATCTCCCATCCAGATATTTCCTTTAACTATTTCTCCATAATTAAAATCTATTAAAAATATTTTTTCTGGAGTAGGCTGAGATATTAATATTTCTACAGATTGGACTTCATCTACCTTTTTACTAAAAGGTTTTGGAAGATTTAACTCAGAACCTTCTAAAGAAGAAAAAAGGCGTAATTCTGGATTAGTTAAATTAAAACCCCTTATAAAACCTGGAAGTTCTAAGTCTATTTCATATTCCGATCTTCCCTTCAAGTAATCTGAAAAATAAGGAATTATTCTTTTAATTTGATCTGAGGACAGTGGGGATCTGCTAGATAAGTATGTAAAAGGTTGATTATTTTTATAAGCTGTATATAAATCAAATTTAAAAGGTACTGAATTAAAACTTGTAGATAAGGTACTATTTTGAATTCCTGTCTTGTTGTTATAGATTATTTTTGAATTAATTTCAGTTAAGTTTTGGTACTTTGAAAAACTTAATGAACCTCTATTAATGCTAGTGTTTAAAGATAAAAAAGAATCTCTATGTAAAAGATCTAATTGTTCTGGAATGAAGGGAGATTTAAATAAAAATTTGGTGGTCTGATTACCCTTGATCCTAGAACCCTTATATTGTCCTGAGTAATTCACCCCTTGATCTCCCAAGAGTAATCTACTAAAAGTACTAAATGGTCCCGAAAGTTTCCCAGATATTTCTATGGCTAAAGACTTTGAACTTTTTTCAAATTTTCCCAATTTAATATCAGAAATAAGTTTTGAACCTAAAAAATCGGCACTTATAATTTCTGAAGTTGAATTAGAATCTTGAATCTTTGTACTGGCTTTTATATTTGAAATTTTTAAAGAAGATGATGAAATGCACGCATCTTCCAGGTTAAAAACCATCTGGAAGGTTTGAGTGCTTTTTTCAAAAAACTTTATTAAAGGTCCTCGATAAAGTGCTGATGCTTTATCTACTACACCACAAGTCAAATAAGAATTAGCCCAATCAATAACTTTCTTTGTTCTTTGTATGTAAGGTATTAAATTAATAACTTTCTCGTGTGAGACTTCATTTAGTTGTACTAAAATACTAAGATCTCTAGTATCAAAAGGATCAAATGCATAGTAAGAAAAACTACCATTAATAAACTGAGTATTTATAAGGGAGCTAAAATGTTTGCTAGACAATAAAAAACCTTTATCGTGCTGTGCCCCAAAAATATCTGCATTAAAATCTAAAATTTCCATTGGTTCTTTGTAGAGATCATTAGAAGTAAATATAATTTGCGGACTTTTAGATCTGAAAAGGAATCTATTTTTATCAAAAATAAATTTACCTTCTAACCCTTCTATTTTGTGTTTATTAAATAAATTAAAAGTTAGGTTATCTAGTTTGCCACTTATTAAAGGATTCGAATATTCATTTAATGATAGGGACAAATTATTGATCATTCCTTGTAAAGAAAGATTATCAAAAAACTTGGGCATGATCTTATCTAAGCTTTTTTTTATAAAACTATTTTCTACGTTAAATTTTTCAATGGAAAATTTAGAAAAATTACCCCTATAGGAAAAAAAAATATCTGGAAAAATATCCTTGATTTCTTCTTTAGAAACAATAATATCTTTAAAAATAAAATCTGGACCTTCAATATTTCTTATTAAAGAAATTTTAGAATGAATACTATCAGTTAGATATAAACTAGAATCTAGTTCGCTAACCCTGAAGGTTCCATCAAGCCTATTTAGTTTATTATTAGAAATAGAAAACCAAGCTTCTCCTTTTAAATTTCCTAATATAGAGCAAGAATTACAAAAGAAATTTAAAGGAGTAGTATTCAAATTAATATTTTCTACCTTTAAGTAACCTCTAAGATAATCTTTTCTATTAAAATTCTTTGTCGACTTAAGAAGCATTATTAATTCACCCTTATTTTCTTGAGTTACTTTAACCCTTGCTTTACGGGAAGTTTCTTTAGTTAATTTAGAGCTTATTTTATTAATAAAAAAATTGGAATTAGGCAGGTCAGTAAATTCTATAGAAAAATTATTAACATCTACATAATCTAATTCTAATAGGGGTCTAATAAGAGAAAAAAATTCAAAGCTATTTCTTTTAGAATAAGAGGGTAAATCATCTTTCTTCAAGAAAATACCCCCCCCTTCAAGGCTTAGTTTAGATATAGGTTGTAAATTTAAAATTTGGAGAATATTAATTTCTAAAGAGAGACCTTGAAGTAAAATTTTAAGAGGCCCATTTCTTTTTTTAGAGGTGACAGTGATCTCCTCTATCTCTATAAAAGGCTTAAAAGGATGCCATACTATTTCTTTAAAAATAATTTCTGAATTAAAGCTTTTACTAGACAGGTAGGAAGAAAGAAGCCAGTTTAAACTTTTTGGCTGACTTAATACAAAAGATATACAAAGTAGCAGAAGGACTAGAACTGATAACAGTCCAGTAACAGAACCTAAAACTCTATACAATTAAGTGCTCTAAAATTTACAATATATTCTATCACTACTAATTTTTAACCCAACGTCTTCTATAAAATCTTAATAGAAAATAAATAAAGAACCACCCTATAGAATTAAAAGTTGCATAAATTATTGAAGAAAATATATATTTTTGATCAAAGTAAATGAAAGAGCTTGAAACCAAGTTAAAGAAATTTATTGATAAATATTGTTTTAAGAAGAAAAAAACTATAAAAATTATAAAGCATTGTTGCCACATTCTTAAGACTCTAAACCGATAAAAGTATCTCTGGCAAAGGAAAGAAATAACAACATAAATTAAAACATGAGATCCTAATAAAGCTCCTTCTATAATATCGACCAAAATTCCGATAGAAAAGGTAAGCCCTAGCCCCACTCTGTTAGGTAGTGCTAAGTTCCAATAAATTAAGGTTAATAATATAAAGGAGGGTTTAATTTCTTTTATTAATGGGAGAAAGGGAAGCAAATCGATAAACAAAGCTATCAGAAAACTTAAATAAATATATAAATTTTTAATAAACAACATATGCTAATGCTAAATCAATCTCTGCCTAAATAAACTAGGAAATTATCTATGTTTTGAGGAGCTTCCAAAAAGGAGACTTTGATGTCTAAAAACTCGTTATCTGGTTCATCTTTAATAGATTCTATCTCCGCTACGAAGAAACCCTCTGGAAAAACCCCTCCTAACCCTGAAGATATAAGTTTCTCACCTTTAGAGAAAGAGGCAGTCTTCTTAATATTTATAAGTCTGCCCGGTCTATTCAATCCCCCTCCTTTTACTATACCGTGTAATCTAGAAAGTGAAGATATAACAGGAATATTAGATTCCAGGTGATGAACTAGAAGGACTTCAGCATTATTAAATCCTTTTGATTTTATCTTACCTACTATACCTAATTTAGACAAAACTGCTTGATTGACTCTTATTTTATTATTTTTATCACCTACATTTAAAGTCATAAAAGGTCTAAGGGGATTGGAGGAAATAGAGCGTTTTTTTACTAAGGCGTATAGTTTTTTCTCCTCATGAACACCTTCCCACAAGCTATCTAATTCTTTGTTCATTTTAATTATTTCGTCTATCCTAGAAGTAATGAGTGTAAGTTTCTCATTTTCTTCTTTTACTATTTTTAATTCTGTTAAGAGCTTTTGCCTGGAAGAAAAAAGATTCTCATAATAAGTGACTAGAATTGAGGGAATCTCTTGAACATAGGTTATTGGTAACAAAGCATCTTTTACATAACCTCTAATAAGGTCTGAAGAACGATAATTAGCATCTAAACAAATAAGCACAACACAAGCAATCATTGCTATTGAAACCTTAAGGGGTTTCATTGCAGGTATTGCAAAAATAGGTTCGTTTATTATGTGTGATATTTTATGATCTTTACCCTGCATCACTTAATGATACTGAGAAGGCGAACCATATAAAACCTTTTTTCTTTATTCAGTTGATAGAAGATCGATATCGTATTTATCCATTATCTCTAAAGCCCTTCCTCCACCTCTAGCAACGCAAGTCATGGGGTCTTCTGCAATAACAACAGGTATTCCTGTTTGGTTTGATATTAAAGTATCTATATCTCTTAATAAAGCACCACCACCAGTAAGAACTATACCTTTTTCTGAGATATCAGCGCTGAGCTCAGGAGGGGCGGATTCCAAGGCTCCCCTAATAGCCTGGACTATGGATGACAAGGGTTCCAACATAGCGTCATATACTTGTTTACTATCTAATTCAATAGTTAAAGGGATTCCTTCAGCAAGGTTTCTGCCTCTCACCTCCATTTTTAATACTTCTGAATCAGGAGAGGCTGTGCCCGCTTGTTCTTTAACTTTCTCAGCACTAGCTTCACCAATTAAAACTCCATGATTCCTTCTAATATATGAAATTATTGCTTCATCTAATCTATCTCCTCCTACTTTAAGAGAATTAGCATAAACAACTCCATTTAGAGCTAAGATAGCTACTTCTGTAGTCCCTCCGCCTATATCAACTATCATAGAACCACTGGCCTCCTCTACAGGCAAGCCCGCTCCTATTGCTGCTGCCATAGGTTCTTCTATCAAACGCACTTCTCTAGCTCCAGCCTTGAGAACCGATTCTCTTATAGCCCTCCTCTCTACCTGAGTTGACTGACAAGGGACACAAACTAGAATTCTGGGGCTTGGTCTTACAAAAGTATCTTCATGAACTCTTTGAACAAAATGTTTTAACATTTCTTCAGTTACCTGGAAATCAGCAATTACTCCATCTTTTAAAGGGCGTATTGCAGATATATTTCCAGGAGTTCTACCTAACATCTTTTTTGCTTCAGTACCTACTGCAACTACAGTCCTTTGGCCTTCAAAGGTTCTTAGAGCTACAACCGAAGGTTCATTTAAAATGATGCCTTTTTCTCTAACGTAAACAAGAGTATTAGCGGTACCTAAATCTATTGAAAGATCATTAGAAAACAAGCCTCTTATGCGTTTAAATACCATGATTAAATAATTATTTCCCTTTACTCCTTTAAAAAAGGGTGTTCACTCTAGCAACAGCTAAGTTTTTGAGCAAGAAAGAATGTGATAAATTAGCACTTTACAAAGCCTTCTAAACTGAAAAACCTATGTCCATAAAAACTAAAGACCTTCAAAACATATCCTATCTAGCCAAAATTAATATACAAGAAAAGGATTTTCCTCATCTTGAAAGAGACCTCAAAAGAATTCTTGATCTAATAAAAAAAATGGATGACGCTGATACAAGTGGTGTAAAAGCTTTATCTCATCCACTTGATGTCTCACAGCCTTTAAGAAAAGATGAAGTAACCGAAATTGATGAAAGTGAAAAATATCTATCCTTAGCACCTCTAGTAAATTTTGGACACTTTTTAGTTCCCAAAGTAATTGATGATGGCGAATAAAGTGTCTGAGATTTATGAACTATCTATCAAAGAACAATTGGAAGGGCTAAAGAAATATCAATTCTCTTCAGCCGAACTGGTTAACTCTTATATAAATAGAATTGAGGAATTAAACCCTGTACTGAATAGTTTTATCACTCTTACCCTAGATAGAGCGCAAGAAAAAGCTAAAGAGTCAGACAAAAGGTATCAAAAAAAGTCTAATTTACCTCTAGATGGAATACCCATAGCTCATAAAGATATTTTTTGCACTGAGGGTGTGCTAACAACCTGTGGGTCGAAAATGTTGGAAAACTTTGTTTCTCCTTATTCCTCAACTGTCGCCTCTAAATTTAATGAAAATGGTGCGATAGTGGTAGGAAAAACGAATATGGATGAATTTGCCATGGGTTCATCTAATGAGACAAGTTATTTTGGTCCTGTTAAAAATCCTTGGAATCCAAACCTTGTCCCAGGAGGTTCTTCGGGAGGTTCTGCTTCTTGTGTAGCAGCTAGACTAGCTTCGGGAGCAACTGCTACTGATACCGGTGGTTCAATTAGACAACCAGCCTCCCTATGTGGGGTAACTGGTATAAAGCCGACCTATGGAAGAGTATCTAGATATGGAATGATAGCCTTTGCTTCAAGCTTAGATCAAGGTGGAGTAATAACTAAAACAGCAGATGACGCTGCTCTCATGCTTTCCTGTATGTCTGGTCATGACCCTAAGGATTCAACCAGTCTAAATACTGCAACACCAAACTTCGTGTTGGAAACACAACAAGATATAAAAGGCATCAAGATAGGACTTCCGAAAGAAATTTTTAATAAGACGATGCCTAAATATATAGAAAAAAGTATTAATGAAGCTATAGAAGTTTTTAAAGGATTGGGGGCACAAGTCAAGGAAATTGAATTAACAAATTTAGATTTATCTCTTCCAGTCTACTATGTTTTGGCTCCTGCTGAATGCTCTGCAAACCTATCTAGGTACGACGGTGTTAAATATGGTTATAGATGCAAAGATCCAAAAGATTTAGAAGACCTTTATATGAGAACTAGAGAGGAAGGTTTTGGCCAAGAAGTTAAGAGACGAATTCTTATAGGCACATATGCTCTATCGGCTGGATACTATGAAGCATACTACTTAAAAGCTCAAAAATGTAGGAGATTAATAGCACAAGATTTCTCTAAAGCTTTCGAGTCAGTTGATATTATATTGACTCCAACCACTCCAGATGTGGCTTTCAAGATTGGATCTAAATCACAAGACCCAACAGAAATGTACAAACAAGATATTTATACCATTCCAGCCAATCTAGCAGGTCTACCTGGTATATCTATTCCCTGTGGCTTGCATGAAGACCTCCCAATAGGTCTTCAACTTATATCTAACCAATTGGATGAAGAGACAATCCTAAAAGCAGCCCATAATTTCCAACAAACAACCAAATGGCACCTAAATAAACCCGTTTTTTAATAACATGAAGAAAATCGATTCAGAATGGGAAGCAGTTATTGGACTTGAAGTCCATGTGCAGCTAGCTACAAAATCTAAAATCTTCTCTGCAGCTAGTACCAGTTTTGGTGCTAAACCAAACACACAAGCTTGTAATATTGATCTAGGGTTCCCAGGTGTATTACCAGTCTTAAATGAGGAAGTCTTAAAAATGGCAATAAAATTTGGCTTGGCTACTAATGCAAAGATTAATAGCCCCACTTCTTTTGCTAGAAAAAATTATTTCTACCCCGATTTACCCAAAGGATATCAAATTAGTCAGCTTGATAAACCAATAGTGGAAAAAGGGTTTTTAGAAATTAGGTTAGATAACAATCAAATTAAGAGAATAGGTATAACAAGAGCTCATCTTGAAGAAGATGCTGGAAAGTCTTTACATGAAGATTTTGAAGGAATGACGGGAATAGATTTAAATAGAGCCGGTACTCCCCTTTTAGAAATTGTTTCTGAACCTGACTTGAGAACTTCCTCTGAAGCTGTAGCTTATCTAAAATCAATACATTCGATTATAAGGTACATAGAAATATCAGATGGCAACATGGCAGAGGGATCCATGCGATGTGATGCCAACGTATCAGTTAGAAAGAAAGGTGATAAAAAATTGGGAACAAGAACAGAGACAAAAAATGTAAACTCTTTTAGATTCGTAGAGAAGGCTATAGATTTTGAAATAAATCGCCAAATAGATTTGGT
This sequence comes from uncultured Gammaproteobacteria bacterium, assembly GCA_964635015.1. Taxonomy (GTDB): domain Bacteria; phylum Pseudomonadota; class Gammaproteobacteria; order Magnimaribacterales; family Magnimaribacteraceae; genus CAJWPI01. Next base: position 55,733 of record CAZWMS010000004.1, read on the forward strand.
AAGATCTGGAGAGGACATTGTGCAAGAAACAAGACTTTATGATTCTCAATCTAATGTAACGCGTTCAATGAGATCAAAAGAATTTGCTAATGACTATAGATATTTCCCTGAACCAGACCTTTTACCTGTTTTTATAAATAAAAGTTTTATAAATCAAATAAAAGATTCAATGCCTGAATTGCCTGATGAAAAAATAAATAGATTCAAAATAGACTATAATTTAAGCGAATACGATTCTGAAATATTATCTTCCAATAAAGATCTATCTAACTACTTTGAAAAAGTTGTATCTATTACAAATTCTCCAAAAATTTCGGCTAATTGGATAATAGGAGAAATATCTGCTTTCTTAAAGAAAGAAAATCTTAATATTCTTGACTCTAAAATAGAAGCTAAAAATCTTGGTAAGCTTATTCTAAGAATTGAAGACAAAACTATATCAGGAAAAATAGCCAAGGAAGTCTTTGAAGAAATGTGGCTTACTTCAAAAAGTGCTGATGAAATAATTAATTCTAAAGGACTTCAACAGGTAACAGATGAAAAAGAAATATTAAAATTTATAGATGAGTCTATTAAAGAGAATCCAAAACAAGTAAAACAATTCAAATCTGGAAAAGAAAAACTCTTAGGTTTTTTTGTAGGCCAAGTTATGAAAGCTTCTCAAGGAAAAGCTAATCCACAACAAGTTAATGAGTTGATCAAAAAGAAATTAGAAGAATAATCTATCTTGCAGATGTAAGTTGAGCATATTTTTAAAGTCAATAATTAACCCATTTAAAGCAGCTGATCAGTAGGGCGAATTATCATTTCGTTCACTGCTGCAGATTCAGGCTGTTCAATACAATAACAAATTGCTGAAGCTATGTCTCTTGCTTCAAGAAAATCGTGATCTAGCATTTTTAACATGGTATCTCTGACTGTTTCATCTTTAATACTAAAGCCAAGTTCTGTAGTGACAGCACCAGGACTTATTATCGTTACCCTAACCTTACCTGATACTTCTTGCCTAAGCCCTTCGCTGATAGCTCTAACAGCAAACTTACTTCCAGAGTAGACTGAAGACATGGCATTAGTCCTATGCCCAGCTACTGAGGAGACATTTATAATATGTCCATTTCCCCTTTCTAACATGTGAGTTAAAACTGAGTCTATGCCGTAAAGAACCCCTTTTATATTGACGTCTATTGTTTCCTCCCACTCATCCACTCTTCTTGAAGCAAGTGGAGACAAAGGCATAATTCCTGCATTATTTACTAATACATCAATCTTGCCAAAAGAGTTTATCGTCTCTTCTGCCATTTTCAGAACATTCTGGTGATTAGATATATCTGTCACATGGTAGGAACTATTTTCTCCCAATTCAGTACAAATTTTCTTTAAATTATCTTCCCTTCTAGCGGCTAACATTACTTTAAAACCTCTTTCTACAAGCATTCTTGCTGTTGCCTCCCCTATACCGCTACTGGCACCAGTAACGATAACTACCTTGTCTTTATTAGCATTCATTCTTATTATCCTAAGTTATGAATAGAGATAAGGTTTCAGCAACATAAGCGGGTTTATCTATACCTTCTATCTCCATTATCGCCTCAGATTTCAAAAGCCATTGTCCAGGATTTTTTTCTGTGACTTCTTTTAAAGTACTCCTTACTCTTACCTTTGAACCAGAAGGGACAGGATTAATGAAACGGACTTTATCCAATCCGTAATTAATTCCTGCCTTGACATTCTCAGGAACCAACCCTCCTGATTGTGAAGATAGATGAGGTAGTAAGGATAATGAAAGAAAGCCATGGGCAATAGTTGATCCAAAAAGTGGTTTAGCGGCCTCTTCGTCAACATGTATAAATTGATGATCCTCTGTAACATCTGCAAACTGATTTATTCTATCTTGGTCTACAACAAACCAATCAGATACTCCCAATTCCTGTCCAACATAATCTTTCAATTTTTCTGCAGGTACTATAGGCATGTTTTCTCCTTATTCTTTATTGATTAAAAATTCTTTGTATTCTTCCCTAAGATTTGTTTTTAAAAGTTTTCCAGTTGCTGTATGAGGAAGTTCTTTTACAAATACAACTTCATCTGGCAACCAAAACTTAGCAACCTTATCTTTAAGGTAATCTAGTATATCTTCTTTCGTGACCTCTTGTTCTTCTACTTTAACAACTAATAAAATGGGTCTCTCATCCCACTTCTTGTGCAACACACCAATAACACAGGCTTCTGCAACAGCTGGGTGCCCAACAGCTGAATTCTCTAGATCTATAGAACTTATCCATTCTCCTCCAGATTTAATAACATCTTTACTTCTATCTACAATTTCCATGCGACCATCTTCTGAAATCTTTGCAACATCTCCCGTATCAAACCAACCCCTTTGATCAAGTGCAGTGTCTTTGCTTTTAAAATATCTTTCTACTATTGCAGGACCTTTTACTAACAGTCTTCCAAAAGACTTCCCATCTCTAGGTAAATCATTTCCTTTATCATCTACTATAGTCATTTCTACTCCATAGAAGGCCTTGCCCTGTTTTTGTTGAATGTCATAGCGTTTATCTAAATCCATTCCGTCCATATCTGAAGTTTTTATAGTTGTAGTACCAAGTGGGCTCATTTCTGTCATACCCCAACCATGCACAAGAAAAACATTATGTTTCTCTTCAAATTCTTGAATCATAGCTCTTGGAGCAGCTGAACCACCCACTAAAGCAGTTTCTACTGATTCTAAAGTATGGTTGCCTTCTCGAAGGAACTGAAGTAAACCTAGCCAGACTGTAGGTACTCCCATCAAAAGTTGAGGTTTTTCAGATTCAATCAATTCATAAAGAGAAGCTCCATCTAAAGCTGGACCTGGCAATACTAACTTAGCTCCATTCATAGCTGCAGCGTATGGAATTCCCCATGCGTTTACATGAAACATTGGTACTACAGGCAAAATCACACTTGAGCTTGAAACATTCATTGAGTTACCTGAACTGGCAATCCAGGTATGTAGTATGGTAGATCTATGAGAGTACAATACTCCCTTTGGATTCCCAGTAGTTCCAGATGTATAACATAAACTTGATGCGGTATTCTCATCCATTTCTGGCCAGATAAATTCATCTGATTCACCTTCTAGTAACTCCTCATAACAAAGAACATTTGCTAATGAAGTTTCTGGCATGTGCTCCTTGTCAGTAAGAATTACAACCCCTTTTAAGCTAGTAAAACTCTCAATTAAAGATTCAACAAGTCCTACAAAAGATAAATCTACAAATAGATATTTATCTTCTGCGTGGTTAACAATATAAGACATTTGTTCTGGAAAGAGCCTAGGGTTTATTGTATTAATTACTGACCCTATTCCAGATACTCCAAAATAAAGTTCAAAATGCCTAAAGGTATTCCAGGCCAAAGTACCAACACATTCTCCTTCCTTAATACCTAGCCTTTTCAAGGCATTTGCTAACTTCCTAGACCTCTTAGCTGCATCGCTTAGAGTGTACCTATGTATGGGACCTTCAACTGTCCTTGAAACCAGTTCTGTATCTGCATGATATTTTTCTGCATGTTCAATTAAGCCAGATATCAATAACTGGCTATTAATCATATTTCCTAACATTAGCTCTCCTTATTTATTTTTTCCTTTTAGTAAAATGTTCAACAATGGTTCAGAATATCTTTGACCTGCCCATTCTTTAAGAACCTTTTCTTTTTTCATTTTTGAATAATTCTCTAAAAAATGAAGATCCTTAAAAAATTGCCATAAAAACGGAGCCCACTCAAGCTGTAATTCACTTTTCCAGTCCACACATATTTTTTGGAAGATATTTTGAACATTTTTCAACTTTTTAATAGTTTCTAAAGATGAATTAAATTCAAATGGTCCATCAAAGAAATGAAAGATTTCTATAAATTCAGGTGGAACTTCAAATTCTTGAAAAATCTCCTCAGTCGTAAATTCTCCTTTAAATTGAGAAAGAATAATTGAATCAGTAATAGGCATGCCGGTAGCATTAAGACCACAGCCTTTTATAATGTCTTTTGAAAACTCTCTTCCTCTATAAGGACCTACAAAAAATTTGTTCTGGCAATAATCATTTGCATAATAATTATCCCAAATAATCACTGGATTATTGAGAACAGACTTAAATTTGGAAACATCATTACTAGTTATTTCTTTACTAATAACTTCCCTGCCTGTCCACATAACAGAAACACTATTCGGAACTCTTTCAGACAATACCTTCAAATAACCAGAATTTTCTATTCCTTTCTTAGCAAATCTTTCGCAATAAATGGTAGGGCAAAAAACAAAGGAGGTGCCATGATTTTTCTCTAGATAGTTACTAAATTCATGGATTAAATTTGCATGTAGTTCTCCTAACTTTTCATCTTTTTCATTCTCTAAATCATCCAAGAAAATAGCGAAGTTTTTAAGACCTCGATCTAAGAAATTACTGATCTTAGAAGTGAGTAGATTAAAATTCGATTTTGGATCATCTCCATATGACAAGCCCGGAGAAATAGCATAGTAAAAACTAATTCCATTGGTTTCGCAGTTCTCATTAAAATTTTCAAAATTGGCTAGTTCTTTATCTTTATACTGTTCAAACCATTTTATTCTGTGATAAACGTCTTCTTTAGGGCCGTAAATATAGAAATCCATATTTAACTCATTTAACTTTCTAAGAATTATTGACCTTTGATCCCAAGTCAAAAGTCTACCGTAATAACCTTCTATATAACCTTTCAAAGCCATCTTATTCTCTTTAACTACAAATTCTACAGTTAGGATCTTTCAGTATCCTAATTTTTTTTGTCTTTCCTGTGAGAAAGTTAAAATCATGAAGAATAGTTTCTTCATTTGATATTACCTCAGTAAGGTTTTTTAATACTTCTAAGGCCTGCATAGAACCTATTATTCCTGTTACAGGTGCCATGATTCCAGCCTCAGTACAATTTAGGTCCTCTTCTTCATCATAACCAAAACAACACTCATAACAAGGACTAGTTTCATTTGAAAAATCAAAGGTTACCAGCTGACCTGACCATTGAATGGCTGAGCCAGAAATCAAAACCTTTTTGTTTGTGTAACAAGCCTGATTGACAATATAACGTGTATTGAAATTATCACTAGCATCAATAACAACATCATATTGTGGAAGTAGCTCTTTTAAAATTCCAGCATCTACTGCCTTTTCTACCAAGTTTATAGTGCAGTCGGGGTTTACACCATTAAGTAAGTCATAGGCTTGGGTTATTTTAGATTTACCAACATCAGATGTTTTAAAGAGTATCTGTCTATGTAAGTTAGAAATATCAATCTTATCAAAATCATAAATACACAACTCATTAACTCCAGCTCTACACAAATATTGACTTACTACTGATCCCAAGGCCCCTAAACCAATCAGTAAAACTTTTGCAGAATTTATTTTCTTTTGACCATCTATATCTATTTCGGGAAGAAAAATATGCCTGCTATATCTAAGTAATTGATTGTCTTCCATCCCTATACCTTTACTGCACTTGAAACTCTATAGTCTCTGTTTAAATCTTTAAACACTTTAATATCCTTAAAGCCTTCATTTTGAAATTCTGACCTAATACTACTTGATTGCGAAGGAGCGTGTTCTAAAAATAACGAGCCTCCTCTTTTTAGGGTTCTATGGCTGGTTGCTATGATGTCTTTTAAATCTTTAAAACCCTTTTTTTTTGATACTAGAGCTATTTTAGGTTCGAATATTAGCCCATCTGATTTTAAAAGTTTGTCATTCTCATCTATATAGGGAGGATTACTAACAACAAGATCAAAGCAATTATTATCAAAAGGTTCTAGCCAATTTGCTTGCACAAAAGTAACTGGATGATTAAATTTCTCCTGATTTTTTTTAGCTACTTTTAATGCATCTTCTGAAATGTCTGAAGCAAATATCTCCCAATTTGAACGCTCTTTAGAGAGTGAAAGAGCAATAGCGCCACTTCCAGTACCTAATTCCAAAACCCTTGTATATTGTTTTTTAAAAGAACAAAGCACTGATTCAACTAAAGTTTCTGTTTCCGGCCTAGGAACAAGTACATTTTTATTAACATTAAGATCAAAATCCCAAAAACCCTTCTTACCCAAGATATAAGCCAGAGGTTCACCATTATTTCTTCTTGTTAACATAGAATTGAGTAGCCTTTTTTGAGAAGTTGTCATTTCAGTAGGATTCGAATAAAGCTCGGCATTTTCAATTGATAATATGAAGCATACCATTTCTTCTAAATCCAAACGCCTGATATAACTGAAAGGGTGCTTTAATAAGAAAGAATTAAAAAAATCTAGAATAGTTTCTTTTTGTTTCAAGATTTTTGTTCTAAATTCACCAAAGCCCTGGCTTGATCTTCTTCTAACAAAGAGGAGGTCATGGCTTCAATATCTCCATCTAAGAATGCCTCTAGATTATGCAACGACATTTCTATTCTATGATCAGTAACTCTGTTCTGAGGAAAATTATATGTTCTTATCTTCTCTGACCTGTCACCACTTCCTATCATTGTCTTGCGATTAAGGGCTTGCTCAGCTGTTTTTTTATCCTTTTCTGAGTCCATTAACTTTGCATGTAATAATGAGAGGGCTTTAGCTTTGTTTTTGTGTTGAGAACGACCTTCTTGGCATTCTACAACTATTCCAGTAGGTAAATGTGTCAACCTTACAGCTGAATCTGTCTTGTTAACATGCTGCCCTCCTGCACCAGAAGCTCTAAAAGTGTCTATTCTTAAATCGTTTTTATCTATATCAATTTCTTCTACATCTTCCATCTCAGGTAAAACTACAATAGAGCAAGCAGAAGTGTGAATTCTTCCTTGAGATTCAGTTGTAGGAACTCTTTGAACTCTGTGAACACCAGCCTCAAATTTAAGGTGTTTAAAGACATCAGTGCCTTGTATTCTAGTCACCAATTCCTTAAAACCTCCATGGTCACCTTCTCTAATACTTACAACTTCAAGTTTCCAATTATTTCGCTCAGAAAGTCTTGAGTACATCCTAAACAAATCTCCAGCAAACAAAGCAGCTTCATCACCTCCTGTCCCAGCTCTAATTTCTAGAAAAACATTCTTTGAATCATCAGGGTCTTTAGGTACCAATAATTGTCTCATTTGGTTATCTATTAAATTTAACTTTTCGTTTAGATCTTGAATTTCTGCTTCAGCCATTGATCTAATTTCTTGATCAGGATCTTTAGACAAGTTTTTAGCTTCTTCCAAAGAAGATTCTAATTTAATGTAATCATTATAAATTTTAATTATTGGCTGAAGTTCAGAATATTCCTTAGAAAGCTCTATATATCTGCCTTGGTCTTTGGTTACATCAGGTTGGCTAAGAAGATTCTCAATTTCTTTAAATCTTTCTGAGACTTCTGATAATTTATATAAAATACTCTCTATCATGCTTAGTGTAAAAAATTACTTTATGCAATTTCCTTTAATGACTAATAGGTTTTTCCTTTTTATAATCTTTTTTTGTCTATTTTCAACAAGTTGTTCTTCAAAACTTTATTCTATTAAATCATCTACTTCTAAAGATATAAACTTGGTAGAGGATTTCCTTATAGAAGGAAAGTTTAAATATACTACTAATTTATTAAATAAACGGGGTTATTTCTTACTAATTAAAAAGGATAATAAGCTAGATATTGTGTTAGGAAGAAATTTTCTTTTGCCAGAAAGACAATTTAGTTTTGAATTAACCCAAAGTTTAGACTTAGGCGAGTTAATAGGCGAATCCCCAAGCTCAGACAGAGAAAACTTTAAGATTAGCGTTTTGCTTTCTTACATTAAAGGTTCTCCTCTAAAGACTGAAGATAAGACATTGAAAGTAAGTTATCCAAATGGCTTTTCTTATATCGACAATTACAGAATGCCTATTAAAATTATGTTTGAAAAAGAAGATGTGCAATTAATTTTAATAATCAAAAAAGTGTCGTGAATAGATTGTTTTTAAAAGCACCGGCTAAATTAAATCTTCACCTTCAAGTGGTAAGAAAAAGGAAAGATAATTTTCATGATATAAAAAGCGTTTTCCAACTTATTGATTTATATGATGAGTTAACTTTTGAGAAAACTTCAAAAAATCTTGAACTAAAAGAAAAAACAAACTCAATTAAAAATAATCTCGTTCTTTCAGCAGCTACAATCCTTAAAAAGGTAACCAATTGTGATTTGGGAGCAAAAATAACTTTAAGAAAAAAGATACCTGTAGAAGGTGGTTTGGGTGGAGGAAGTTCAGATGCTGCAACTACTCTTATAGCTTTAAACAAGCTATGGAAAACTAACTTGAGTAAGAAGAAATTATCAGAATTAGCATTGCAATTAGGATCAGATGTCCCTTTCTTTATACATGGGAAAAATTCTTGGGCAGAAGGAAGAGGTGAAATATTAAAAAGTATTACCTTGCCAAAGAAGTGGTTCATTATAGCCATTCCTAAAACAAAGATTAGTACCAAACTAGCCTTTCAAAGTATTGATTTAGGTAAGTTCAAAAAAGACCAAACTATAACTCTTAAAGATTTTGAAAACGGTATTACTAAAAATAGTTTTCTTGATTGGGTAAGGGTTAATTTCCCTGAGTTAGAAAAAATTTTTCTTGAACTACAACAGATAGGTAATCCTAGACTCACGGGAACAGGTTCAAGCATGTTCCTTTCTTTCAATAATCAAGAAGAAGCTTTAAACAAATATAGTCTTTTTCCTGAAGGAATTTTAGTAAAAAGTATAGATCATTCACCTTTAATGCAATTAATAGAATAAAATACAAATTTTCAGTTGGGGTGTAGCCAAGCGGTAAGGCAGCGGCTTTTGGTGTCGCCATGCGTAGGTTCGAATCCTACCACCCCAGCCACACAAAGATGTAAAATAAAGTTATGAAAACAAGTAGAAATGGTCTAGTTCTCTTTTCAGGTAATGGAAATTTAGCTTTATCTAAAGCAATTTCAAAAGAACTTAGAGTGCCTTTAGGAGAGGCGATTGTTTCTCGATTTAGTGATGGTGAGATAAGTGTAGATATTAAAGAAAATGTTAGGGGCTTAGATGTTTTTTTAATTCAGCCTACTTGCGCTCCAGCAAACGAAAATTTAGTGGAGCTAGTGATTACAGTAGATGCTATAAGACGCTCTTCTGCAGGAAGAATTACAGCAGTTATACCCTACTATGGTTATGGACGACAGGATAGAAGGGTGAGGTCAGAGAGAATGCCTATAAGCGCTAAAGTTATGGCAGACATAATAGAGAATTCAGGAATAGATAAAATAGTTACAGTGGAGTTACATTCAGAGCAAATACAGGGCTTTTTTCATATTCCAGTGGATAACTTATACGGAACCAAAATAATATATGAGGATATTGTTAAGTTAAACCTAAAAAATAAATTAATAGTTGCTCCAGATGCAGGTGGGGTTGCTAGGTCAAGGGCATTAGCAAAATTTCTTTCTTCATCTGAATTAGCAATTATTGATAAAAGAAGAGAGGAAGCCAATGAATCTGAAGTTATGAATGTAATAGGAGACGTTGATTCGAAGGACTGTATCATACTAGACGACATAGTAGATACTGCAGGTACTTTGTGTAATTCAGCTTATGCACTAAAGGAAAAGGGCGCAAAAAGTGTTCTCTCATATGCCGTTCATCCTGTGTTGTCGGGTAAAGCAATAGAGAAAATAAATAAATCAGAACTTGATCAATTAATAGTAACAGATACCATACCGCTTTCTAATGAAGCGAAAGCATGTAAAAAGATAAGAGTGATCTCTTTAGCACCAACATTGGGGGAAGCAATTAGAAGACTGAATAATGAAGAATCAATCAGTGCGATGTTTTTATAAAAAGATAAAGCAGAACTAGATATGAATGATCAAATGCTCTTAGAAGCAAAAGAAAGAGAACTTGAAGGACGATCTTCCAACAAATCTCTAAGAAGATCTGGATCTATTCCAGCTGTTATATATGGTGGAAAAAAGGACCCAGTAAGCATTTCTTTAATGGAAAAAGATATTACCAAAGCTTCAGAAATTACAGGTTTTGCTACACAAATTCTTAAGATATCTATTTCTGGAAATAATGAAGATGTTGTAGTAAAAGAATTACAAAGACATCCTTCTACTCAAAAACTTTTACATGCTGATTTTCTTAGGGTAAATCCAGATTCAAAAATTACTTTAACTGTACCTCTTAAGTTTTTAAACGAAGATATATGTGTAGGGGTTAAAAATCAAGGAGGGGTCATTAGTCATATACTTAACGATATAGAGATAACCTGTCTGGCTTCAAATTTACCTGAATCTATTGAAGTAGACCTAGCTGAACTTGAACTTGATGACTCAATACTATTATCTGAACTCGTTTTATCCGAAGGAGTAGAAATTCCTATTCTGTCCCTTGGAGAGGACAGAGATCAAACAGTGGTGTCTGTTGCTGAAGCTAAGGTTATCGATATTGAGCCAGAAATAGAAGAAGAACTGGAAGAGGGAGAAGAAGGAGAAGAAGGAGCTGAAGCGACCGAGGAAGGAGAAGGTGAAGCCAAAGAAGGAGAGGAAACAACAAAAGACAAAGATTCACCTGAAGAATCCTCATCTAAAGATAAAAACAAAGAATAATTGTATTTATTTGTAAGAAAAATTTATGAATAACCTGCTCATTGTAGGTCTAGGAAATCCTGGTAAGGAATATCAAAAAACACGCCATAATGTTGGGGCAGATTTTGTTAACCTGCTTACTAAAAAGCTTGAAATTAACTTAAAAAAAGAAGATAAATTTTTCGGTCTTTATTCTTATAAAAAAATTGGAACATTCAAAATACATTTCTCTATCCCAGAGGTTTATATGAATGAAAGTGGGAGGTCTGTAAGAAAAATAAAAGACTACTTTAAGCTTCAAACAAGTGATCTTCTTGTAGTTCACGATGAATTAGACTTACCTATAGGAAAAATAAAATTTAAGGAATCCGGAGGTCATGGAGGACACAATGGAATTAAAAACATAATAGATAATTTACAAGGAGACTCTTCTTTTAAAAGATTAAGAATAGGAATAGATCACCCAGATGGTGATAGCGATGTAACCAATTACGTATTAAGCAAAGCCAATACGACAGAAAGAAATGCTCTGAATAAAGCTATGAAAAAAGCTCTACCAGTTATGGATCTAGTGTTTGAAGGAAAATGGCAAGAAGCCTTGTTGGAATTACATACAGCAGAAAGAATTTAAAAATGAGCCTAAAATGTGGAATAGTCGGATTACCTAATGTAGGAAAGTCCACTCTTTTTAATGCCCTCACTGCTGCTGGAATAGAGGCTCAGAATTTCCCATTTTGTACCATTGAACCCAACCAGGGCATAGTGCCTGTCCCTGATGAAAGATTGGATAAAATTTCAGCTATTGTAAAACCAGAGTCTACCATACCAACTACAACCGAATTCGTAGATATTGCTGGACTGGTCAAAGGCGCCTCAAAGGGGGAAGGTCTGGGTAATCAATTTCTATCTCACATTCGTGAAATGCAAGCCATTATCCATGTAATAAGATGTTTTGACGACAGTAAGGTTGCCCATGTACACGATTCCATAGACCCTATCGTAGATTTAGAAATAGTCGAGACTGAACTCCTTTTAGCAGATTTAGAAACCGTCGCCAATGCTAAAAACAAGATGGAAAGAACAGCCAAGAGTGGCGATAAAGATTCGAAGGTTTATTTTGAAAAAATAACTCATCTTGAAGAGGAGCTAAATAAAGGCATACAAGTTAGAGACACTCTTTGTTTCAAAGAAAACAAAGCTTTATTTAAAGAATTGCAATTAATAACTATGAAACCTTGTATGTATTTAGCAAACATCTCTGAAGAATATAAACACATCAATAATCTAGAAAAACTTAAAGGATATGCTGCTTCAAAGAGTACAAAAGTTCTTCCTTTATGCAATCAAATTGAAGCAGAAGTTGCTGAACTTGATACAGCTGAGGGACTCTCAATATTAAAGGAAATGGGAATGGAAGAACCGGGTTTAAACAAACTGATAAGAGCTAGTTACGAAATGTTGGAATTGCAGACATTCTTCACTGCGGGACCCAAAGAAGTAAGAGCTTGGACTATCAAGAGAGGTACCTTAGCACCGGAAGCTGCTGGTGAAATTCATACTGACTTTAAAAAAGGTTTTATTAGAGCAGAAACCATCTCCTACGATGATTTTATAAAATATCAGGGGGAAAGCGG